>CAXTJJ010000411.1:0-5695 GCA_964244155.1 uncultured Spirosoma sp. | reverse complement strand
ACAGAAACTCGACGTTTCGAACACATCGGATAAACTCGCTGCCCTGCGTAAAGTGGGGGTTCCCTACTCTGACTTCACGGTCTACAACGCTAACGTTGAGTTGGAAAAACAGGCCAAGCACATAAGCGAGCAACTGGGCAAAGATGGTATTAAGGTAACACCCGATAAGGAAATCGTTGCCCTGATTGCCTACCTGCAACGGCTCGGAACGGATATTAAGAAAATGGAAAAACAGTAGTGAGTCAACAAGTCAGGTAAGTCAGTAAGTCAGTAAGTAGCTGACGCAACAGTACTACAAGCATCAGCCACTTACTGACTTACCGACTTACCGACTTACCAACTATAATCACATGTTCAAGCAATTCATCTCCAAAATACCCGGTGCTGACGTGTATATGATCGGCTCGTTTATTACCTTCTTAGTCTTTTTTGTGCTGGTCGGCCTGTACCTGTTTCTGGTTGACAAAACGTATTTAAAACAGATGAGCCAACTGCCGCTCGACGATTCGCCAACCGATTAACATCATTTTCTCCATGAACTTAGTCATTTTACTTAATAGCGGGCTGTTGGCCCTGGAGCCGACTCCATCTATGTGGACCATATCGTCGGGTCAGGATTTGTTAATCATTACGCTGGCCCTGATTCTGCTGGCGGGTATGGTTGTGGTAGGCTTTGTGGCCTTATATATGTTCCTTGTGCTCAAAAAAATGCTGGGCCCGGAAGTGGTTGAACAGGTCGTTACTAAAAAGACATTCCTGCAACAGATAACAGGCATGAAACCACTGAGCCAGGAGCACGAGCTGGTAATGGAGCATGCCTACGATGGCATTGCCGAACTCGACAACCCAACGCCACCCTGGTTTATGTGGCTGTTTTACAGTACGATAGTGTTTGGTGTAATTTATATGATCTCGTATCACATCATTGGTAATGGAAACGTGATGGTTAACGAGTACACACAGGAAATGGCCATTGCCGATAAAGCACGTGAAGCCTACATCAGCAAGGTAGCAGGCTCTATAAACGAAAATACTGTAACGCTGATGAAAGATGCCAAAGGTGTTGATGCTGGTAAGGCACTCTTTGCTCAATACTGCGTTGCCTGCCACGGTGCCAATGCCGAAGGTAAAGTTGGACCAAACCTTACCGATGTGTACTGGCTGCACGGCGGCAATGTAAAATCCGTTTTTCATACCATTACAGAAGGCGTACCCGAAAAAGGAATGATCTCCTGGAAGAAGCAGCTTAACCCGCTTCAGGTACAGCAGGTTGCCAGTTATATACTGTCGCTTCAGGGCTCGAACCCAGCCGGAGCGAAAGAGCCACAGGGTGAAAAAGAAGCTGGTGCCGCTCCGGTAGCCATGCGATAATAAGCCAACGCATCAACGTATAACTTCCCGAAAGTTCATGTCTTTCGGGAAGTTGAATCCAACAGTATGAGTGTCAACGTAGCTTCCCCTCCAGCCAATTTTCGCAATGTACTGCCTACCTCCGACTCGACGGGCCATCGGCGGTGGCTTTACCCGCGCAGTACCACCGGGCGTTTTACTCGCTGGCGTACAGTTGTTGCGTTTGTTTTGTTGGCTGGTCTGTTTGCCGGGCCGTTTGTGTGGGTCGATGGACACCCGCTGTTTATGTTCAATGTCCTCGAACGCCGGTTTGTCTTTTTTGGGGTTACGTTCTGGCCTCAGGATTTTTACCTGGTTGCCTTTGGCCTTATAACGTTCATTGTATTTGTTATCCTGTTCACGGTATTATACGGGCGGGTATGGTGTGGTTGGGCCTGTCCGCAAACGATTTTTATGGAAATGATTTTCCGTAAAATCGAAGTGTTGATCGAAGGCGATTACAACGCTCGTCAACGATTGGATAACGGGCCATGGACAACCGAAAAAATAAGTAAAAAAAGCCTCAAACACGCCATATTTCTGCTTATAGCGTTTGCTATTAGCAATACGTTTCTAGCTTATATAATCGGTCGTGATCAGTGGTATACGCTCATCACTGACAACCCAGGCGATCACCTGGCCGGACTAGCGTCCATGCTGGTTTTCACGGGTGTATTCTACCTCGTTTTTGCCCGTCTGCGCGAAATTGTCTGCACGACGATCTGTCCCTACGGACGATTACAGGGGGTTTTGCTGGATAAAAACTCGCTGATTGTGGCCTACGATTTTGTTCGGGGCGAACCCCGTGGGAAAAAAGTGAAGAGTGAAGAATTAAAAGTGAAGAATAATAATTCTGATCAATCAGAGACGATTCCATCACTCCTAACGCTTAACGCTTCACTTCCCTCGAAGGGCGACTGCATCGACTGTAAACTCTGTGTACAGGTTTGCCCAACGGGTATCGATATACGTAACGGAACCCAATTGGAGTGTATAAACTGTACGCTCTGCGTCGATGCCTGCGACGACATCATGCACAAGATCAATCGCCCACTCGGATTGATCCGTATGGACTCGCAGGAGGGTATCGAAAAAGGAAAGCCCTTCCGGTTTACGGGCCGTATTATGGCGTATACCGGTGTACTGGCTGTGCTGTTGAGCATTATTGGGTATATGCTCATCAGCCGCCCAATGCTGGATGCTACGGTACTGCGGGCACCGGGGCAGCTGTACCAACACGAAAAGGGGGGTAAGGTGTCGAATCTATATCTGGTTGAGCTTGTCAACAAGACCTACAAACCGATTCCTGTCCGTTTCAAATTGAGCCGATCCGATGCCAAACTGGTCTTTGTACAACCGCTTTCGGTTATTCCGGGTGGGGAACTGGCGAAAGGCATGTTCTTTATTAATCTGCCAGAAGAATCCATTCAGGAAAACAGCACCCCATTACAGATCGATGTACTCGTCGATAACAAGGTCGTAAAACAGATCAAAACAACTTTTTTGGGGCCTGTGGAGTGAGTGAAGTAGGTAAAATAAGTGAAGTAATTGAAAAGGGGTATGAGCCATGTTTACTCACTCCACCTACTCCACTACTATTACTCACTCCATTTACTTCACTCACTCCACTCCACTTACTCTCTTAATTACTACACCTATGAACTGGGGAAAATCAATTGTACTCACTTTTGTTGTGTTTGCCGGGTTTATCGGCACGATGGTTTACAAGATGACCCGGCAAAGCGTTGATCTGGTTCGTGACGACTATTACCAGACAGAAATGGCGTATCAACAGCAGATTGATCGTGAAACCAATGCCCTCCGGAAAAATCCCGTTACGATGACGTATCTGGCTGACAGGAACCAATTTACTATTGAAGTACCGGCAACCCTTCGTACCGGCGATATTCAGTTTTATCGACCATCAAACCGTCAACTGGATTTTAATATATCACTTGACGCCCGCCAGGTTGGAACAAAAGTTGTATCAACTGCCAAGCTGGCACGGGGCCGCTGGCGGGTAAAATTTAACTGGTCTGATGACCAGCGTGACTACTACACCGAACAGGAATTGTCCTTATAAACGGCCATGAATATATACACGCTCTGGTGGGCCGCAGCCCTGACAACGGGTCTGGTTGGTAGTCTGCACTGTGTGGGCATGTGTGGGCCGCTGGCCATGGCGATGCCGGTAGGGCGGTTGCCCCGTTCGCAGCGTGGTCTGGCCATAGGGTTGTATCATGGTGGTCGGGTCATGGCGTATTCCGGTCTTGGTCTGCTTATGGGAACCATTGGGCAGGGGGTATTACTGGCCGGTTTGCAACGCCCGGTTTCGATTGTAGCGGGTCTTTTTTTACTGGCCTGGACACTGGTTAACCGAGGCATGTTTCCGGGGCTTACCATGAGCCGGGCCACGCGCTGGGTCGTTCAGCCAATGACTCGCTTTTTACAAAATCCAACCTTGAGCGCATTGTGTGGATTAGGCTTCCTCAACGGGTTGTTACCCTGTGGATTTGTCTATGTAGCTCTGGCCGGTGCCATAACGACAAGCAGCGCGGCTACTGGTGCGCTATACATGGCCCTGTTTGGGATGGGAACCGTACCGGCTCTGCTGTCCATTCGGTTTTTACCCAGCTTATTCCCGGTGGCTCTGCGTCGGCGGTTTACGTTATTCGTGCCTGTTGTTACCGTTGCGTTGGGCCTTCTACTTCTGGTGCGTGGCGTTTATAACCCCACCATACCTGACGAACATGGGCGGCAGATTCCTGTTTGTCATGGCAACACCTCGCTGTTGACCTCAGTACCCCGGTCGCATTAAAGATTCCTCTGGTTATTCGTTATTGATCGGTGGTGTTTAAGCAGTCTTAAAGTACCTGTTTTTAGCACCTTCCTTTCTTTCAATAGTCCATTGATTAACCGGCCTATCGACCGCACAGGCCGAAGCGGCCCAAACTCAATTTGGTAGTGATCAACTGGCGGCCTCAGCTACTCTCCGGTTGTCTCATCCTTGGCAACTAGCTCATTATGAGCGGTTAATGACTAATGGGCTCGGTTGGTGCAGGCGGATGGCTTTCGCTGGATGGAAGAGTATATGTTCTGGAAATGCCAACTATTAAACACTCGATAAACCCAGCGACAACGCTTCAGGATTGACCTCATCGGAAGTACCCTCATGCCGCCACAATTCTATACCTTGCTGGACAAGCACATAAGTAGGTAATTTATCTACTGAAAAACTTTGTACCACATCAGGGTGCAGTGTTTCGTCGATCTTTAAAATTCTGATTGACTCACCAAGGTGTTGCTGTAAGGTGTCGACAAGTTTCGATACAGCACCATTCTCGCGACTAGCCGATGGTAGAAAAGCCAATAGGACGGCCGTTTTTGCGGGAATCAGAATGGGGGGATATGTGTTAAGATCCATGATGAATATGTCCGGTCGTCGTATTGGTTATCGGTATAGCTGGAATTATAATTATCTGTAAAGTTGGAACAATGGCCCTCTAATCTGTATGATGACAGTCAAAAGGGGGGCTGATTTTTAACAGATTTACATAAAGAGTATTAGGGTAAACATTAAGACAATCTGTCTTCAGTAGTGTAGTGACCTCTGGTGTGAATTATGCTGGATAGTAAACTTAATTTTCTGTTAAGGTAGTTTTAGGAAAATTTATATACATTCATACTTCGATGCATACTGCATGAACTGATTTGTATCAGCCTATGCAGTATCCTGGTTTCATTGTGTCTGTCTTGTGAAAAAACAGTAGCTGCCGTACTCGTACGGTATCGTTTTTGTTACAAGCAATGCCAACCTCCTCTTATGCTACCGGATCTATCCTCAAATCGTTTAACCGAACTACTTTTTGAACAGAGTGAGGATTTTATTGGTATTTACGACATTGATACTGAGCGATTTGCGCGCGTCAATCAGGCAGGGGCCCGTATGTTGGGCTTTTCTTCAGAGGCAGAGTTTCTGGGCAACGAAACCTGGGTAAAACCAATATCACTTTCTCCTCATACAGATGAACAACAGGCTCTGATTCAAAAGGTGCGGCAACATGGGCGTTACGAGCTGGAAGCCGAGCGGTGGCGCCTGGATGGCGGGCGGTTCTGGAGTCGGCTGGTCATTACGGCACTCACCCACGAAGGGTCACATTACTTTTTGGTTCATCTTACAAACCAGGGGCGCCTGCACCAGGCCGAGCAGGAACTAAAACAAAGCGTTCAGCGCTACGAAGCGGTGTTTACTCATGCTACTATCGGAATTATCGTTGCCGACCAGCGTGGGCGCTTCGTGTCAGTT
>CAXTJJ010000410.1:0-5700 GCA_964244155.1 uncultured Spirosoma sp. | reverse complement strand
TTTGTCAGCCCAATGCCATTACCCGTTTCGAGGGAGGGCGTTTTGTCGGCAAACACCGTGTTCTCCACATCCATCAGGAGTTTATTCTGCTCCTGTTTTATACAGATGCTGATCCGGCTGGGATGCAGGGCACTAACACCGTGTTTAAACGCATTTTCGACAAAGGGCAGCAGGAGCATGGGGGCAATGGACTGCTCCTGCAGCGGGTCGGGAGTTGTAAGGGAAAGGGTTACTTTGTCCGTAAGCCGGAGTTGCATCAACTGAATATAATCGCCAACAAAAGCCAGTTCTTTACTCAGCAGGGTGGTACCTGACTGGGTTTCGTACAATACATAGCGCATCATACGCGATAGCCGGTGAAGGGCTTCGCGGGCTGTTTCTACATCCAGCAAGGTGAGGGCATAAATGTTATTCAGCGTATTGAAAAAGAAATGCGGATTGATCTGAGCTTTCAGAAACGACAGTTCGGAGGTGGTTTTAGCCTGTTCCAGTGCGAGCCGGAGGTTGGCATCGGTCTGCCATTTTTGTAACAGAGTGAGGCTAGTGCTAATGCCTAGCACCAGCAGCATCGTGAACACGTTTGGCTGAATCCAGCCATAAAGTCTGGGTTGACCTTTTCCGTCTGGATGAAATACTTTGTGTACCAGCGTTGGTAAGTTGAGCCAGGTTTCAAGGCCCCACAAAATCAGGAGTATACACAGAATGACACCGAGGAGGGTAGTCAGATAGCGACTTGTTTGATCCTGCAAAAGCAACCGGGGTACCAGTACCTGGGAATTCAGGTAGAAGATGCCAACCATCATACCAAAAAAGATACTTTGCCTGACCCAGAATAAAGTCGGCATTCGAATTTCGGTACTGAAGGACTGGAAGAAGAAAAGCAGATACCCCAGCAACCCCCAGCCAAGTACATGACTAAGTAGCGTGACGTATCGGCGTGGAAATCGTAAAGTAGCCATACTGCGTTGAATCACTGCAAGTTTACGGTAAATCTTAAATACCTCGACTGTCAATCGTCGGTTAGCCCATTTTTGCCGATAACGGGGCTATTCCAGTCGATGGACGGCGGCTAAACACGGCAGATTTACGCTGGTTCAGTTCTGTCGGCAAAAAAGGGGTCTCCGTCGACGTTTATACCCCAACGGTCTATTCTATTTTTATACATTCTGGAATAGACGTTGCTTTGACCTATCAATTAGAATGACAACCGACAATGACTAAGCAATTTATACTTCTGCTCCTCACAATTGGGCTCTGGAAGGGTCTGACACACACCCAGACAGCATCTGCTCAATTTGGTCCTCCGGGAGGTGGTCCTGGCGGACCTGGTGGTTTTGGCGGTCAGGACGATCGCCGGAAAAAGACGGAATTTACAGGTGTAGCCGAAGAAACACCAAAAGGAAACGGCAAAATATCCGGTATTCTGGTCGATTCCACTACTGGCAAGCCCGTTGAATTTGCTACCATTGCCCTCATCAATACAAAAACCAACAAGCCCATCGACGGTACAACAACCGACCTCAAAGGGCACTTTGCCCTGGCCAAACTAGCACCGGGTGACTACCGTTTGCAGTACTCGTTCATCGGCTATAAAAACAAAGACTCCCAGCCATTTGCCGTAGTGAAAGGGACGGACCTTAATGTAGGTACCGTAAAAATTCCGGCCGATATTCGACTGCTGGGCGAAGTTACGGTAACGGGCCAGGCCGCGCTCATCGAAGAAAAAGTAGATCGTCTCGTTTTCAACGCCGATAAAGACATGACGGCCAAGGGGGGCGATGCCTCCGATGTGCTTAAGCGCGTACCGATGCTGTCTGTGGATCTGGACGGAAACGTTAGCCTTCGGGGTAGCCAGAATATTCGGGTGCTGATCAACAACAAGCCCTCCACGATTGTGGCGGCCAACGTTGCCGATGCCTTGAAGCAACTACCCGCCGACATGATTAAATCTGTGGAGGTAATTACCAGCCCGTCGGCCAAGTATGACGCCGAAGGGGCCGCCGGGATTATCAACATCGTGACCAAGAAGAATACCCTGCACGGCCTGACGCTCAACGTTGATGCCGGGGCAGGTCTTCGTGCCTCCAACCTGGGGTTGAATGGCTCGTATCGGCAGGGCAAACTGGGCATTACGCTCGGTGGTTTTGGTCGGGCTATGTACAACCGGGCCTCCTCGACTCTGGATCAGACAACAATGGTGGGTACCACAGCCTTACGAACCAGCCAGGTGGGTACAGCGTTCGATAAGCCGATTTTTGGCCAGTATACAATGGGTTTCGACTATGACCTGGCAAAAAATCAATCACTGTTGGCCAACATACGGTATGGCACCCGGAATTTCATCCAGCAGCAAACGCAGTTGACTAATACTTATGCAAACGAAGCACTGCTGAGCATGAGCAATCGCGATGTTAATCGGAAAGACCTGTCCAATTCGGTGGATATGAACCTCGATTACATCCGCACTTTCAAACCCCAACAGGAGTGGAGCATCTCGACGCAGTTCAGCCGCACTGGCCTGACCAATAATTTTTATGCCGATATCCTTGGCCAGACGGGCGAGCTAACGGGCCGTCAGCGCAACCTGAACAACAACACGAATCAGGAGTTGACGTTCCAGACCGATTACCAGACGCCAGTCCGTAAAAATCAATTGCTGGAGTTTGGGGGTAAAGCCATCATGCGGCAGGTTGACAGCCACTACCAGTATCAGATAGCGGGCAGCACCGGGGAGCTGGCTTTCGACCCGACCAATCCATCGGGTTCGCTCGCTTACAGCCAGAATATCGCTGCGGGCTATATTTCCTATACCTACGTAACGCCAAGTAAATATACATTCAAGGTAGGCACACGCTATGAGCGCACGACCATATCGGCCAAAGCGAATGAAACCACTCCGCTTAGTATCCCCAATTACGGCAATCTGGTGCCGAGCATCAATGTCTCGAAAAGTTTAAAGGGAAGTACGCTGAAGGCTGCGTATAACCGCCGTATCCAACGGCCTGGCCTACAGCAGCTGAACCCGAACCCCAACGCAGCTAACCCCCAGAATATCAATGTGGGTAACCCGACGCTGAGTCCTGAACTGACGGATAATATGGAACTGAGCATCAGCTCAACGATTAAGAAAACGTATTTGAATGCGGCCGTTTTTGGCCGGTTGACAAATAACGCCATCAGCCAGATTCGGATTCCTGCCGATTCACTTTCGGGCTTCCCGTCGGGAAGTATCATCACGACTTTCCAGAATATTGGCATTCAGCGGACAGTGGGGGCAAACGTTTTTTTTAATACGAGTCTGACCGCAAAATGGAGCATCAATGGCGGTCTTGATGGCTACTATATGTACATGCAGGGGTTAACGCCTGGCGCGGATGGGAAATCAGTGACGATCAGCAATTCGGGAGTGAGCATTGGCGGTCGCTTGATGAGCCAGCTCCAGTTGAATAAAGGCTGGAGTGCTCAGGTGTTCAGCTTTTTCCGGGGACCGAACCCACAGCTACAAGGTACAATGGGTAGTTTTTACATGTACTCGGTGGGTTTCAGAAAAGATCTGGCCAACAAGCGGGGCAGCGTTGGGCTTGCCGCCGAGAACTTTGCCGGAAATGGTGTGACTATGCGGACCACGCTGAACTCGCCACTGCTGTCGCAGGTGAATGTCAATCACCTGTATAACTCGAATGTCAAAATAACCTTCTCGTATCGCATCGGCAAAATGACCTTTGACGAACAACGCCGGAAAGCAAAGTCAGTGAGTAACGACGATGTGAAAGGTGGCGAAGGTGGTGGCGATGGAGGTGGTCAGCCCCAACAGGCAGCACCCGCCGGTGGTCGGCCCAGGTAAGTAATTACGTTGTTTATACTCAGCTGCTATCAGTGGACTGGGTATAAACAACGTAATTCTTGGTTTTATTTATAATTCAATTTTATTTTTTATCCCCTAAATTCCTTACCACATGAAATTACTAGTTGTAGCCATCGTTAGCCTGTTTTCATTATCGGCCACCTATGCCCAGACATGGTCGGTTGATAAGGCCCACTCCCGCGTTGGATTCACGGTTACGCACAATTTGTTGTCGGAAGTAGACGGCAATTTCAAGACATTCGATGCGAAGATCACTTCGGCAAAAGCTGATCTGTCGGATGCGACATTTGAATTAACAGCCGATGTCAACAGCATCAATACCGACAACGAACGTCGGGACGGGCATTTGAAAAGTCCTGATTTTTTTGATGCTGCTAAATTCCCGTCCATATCCTTCAAGAGTACATCCTTTAAGAAAGTGGAAGGAAAGCAATACAAAATGACGGGCGACCTAACGATGCACGGTGTTACAAAGCCAGTAACGTTAAATGTGATTATGGCCGGCCCGGTTGCCATGAAAGGTATGGGTGGTAAAGAGCAGGAAAAAGCTGGCTTTAAAGCGAGCGGCACCCTGAAACGGTCTGACTTTAGCGTGGGAACAATTCCGGTTGTGGTCGTCAGCGATGAAATTGAGCTTAAAGTGAATGGCGAATTTACCAGGCAGGATGCTACCATAGCTGAGAAGAAATAATCGGTTTTACGAATCGTTACCCCCTGGCTGGTGTTTTATCCGGTCAGGGGGTAGCTCGTTTTTAGCCGGACGGTATATGTCTTCTAAACTGAGTTTGCCCGAAAGATTAGCCGTTGCCGTGGAGACCCGCCTGACTGTGTGCTAATCGGAACTGATAAGGCTTGTTTGAAAGTTAATGAACTTACTGATTAGTGAGCCAACTCATTTCAATCGTATATAAATATGTCCTTGCTTGAACTCATTCGCCAACCCTGGCCCTGGTACGTTGCCGGTCCGCTTATTGGGTTGACTGTACCTGCGTTATTGCTGATCGGCAATAAATCTTTTGGCATTTCCTCATCATTGCGGCATATCTGTGCCGCCTGTCTTCCACTGAACATTTCCTATTTTACATACAACTGGAAACGCGAAGCCTGGAATCTGTTTTTTGTAGCGGGTATTTTGATTGGCGGTTTTCTAGCGACGTTTTTTTTGCAAAATCCCAATCCAATCGAGATCGCTCCGGCTACGGTCGCTGTTTTGAAATCGTATGGCGTTCAGGATTTTTCGGGTCTGATGCCCGCAGATCTGTTTGCCGTGGCCAATATTTTCACGCTAAAGGGCCTGTTTTTTTATGTGATTGGCGGCTTTCTGGTCGGTTTTGGAACCCGTTGGGCAGGCGGTTGCACGTCGGGGCATTCCATCATGGGAATCTCGAATCTACAATGGCCATCGCTGGTGGCGACCATCTGTTTCATGGTGGGCGGATTCGTGATGACGCATCTGCTGCTTCCGTTCATCTTTAAACTTGTTTGACCCATGGCACACTCAACCATAAAAACAGAATTGGGGCATGACGAACAACCATTCGTGTGCGACGCGCCCAATGAACTGAAGAAAACCGAAAGCTGGGTTGGTAACCTGAAATACATGGGAGTAGGCATAGCCTTCGGGGTTGTGTTTGTAAAGGCTGAAATCATTTCCTGGTTTCGCATTCAGGAAATGTTTCGCTTCGATTCCTTTCACATGTATGGCGTAATAGGGAGTGCTATAGCGGTGGGTATGCTCTCTATTTTTCTGATCAAGCGGTTTGCTATCAAGATCTTGCAGGGCGAAGGGGTTGTAATTGCACCCAAAACGTTTCTTAAAGGTTCGGTGTATGGAT
>CAXTJJ010000409.1:0-5721 GCA_964244155.1 uncultured Spirosoma sp. | reverse complement strand
ATGCTCACTAGCTATCCTTTCCAGTAAATCACCCCACGGGCCAGAGGCCCTAAAGAATAGACGACACTCGGCAAAGCCGAGCGTCAACGGAGTCAACGAGGATCTCTTTTAGGAGATCCAAAGGTTTTTAAGATGAATTATTTTCCAGTTCTCAATCATACATCAAACAAATATACCTATTTCAAAAACTTGCTCAAATTGGCCTTGGTGACCAACTGAAAAGGAACAAGCGTCTCTTTTTCATAGGGTTGGCCTTTAGCGGCCTTGATCGCTGTTGCGATGGCGTTTGACCCCTGCTGTTCGGCATTCTGGAAAACCGTAGCATCCAGTGTTCCTTTTTTGACAGCCTGAAGCGCGTCGGGAATGGCGTCGATACTCACAACGATGACTTTGTCTTTCAGGCCTGCATCGGTCAGGGCTTTTACAGCACCCAGGCCCATTTCGTCATTATGGGCAAAGACCGCGTTGATCTGGGGTCCGAAGGATTGAATCCAGTTTTCCATTAGCGACATTGCCTTGGCGCGGTCCCATTCGCCGGTTTGGTTGGCAAGGAGTTTCAGTTTTGGGTATTGCTTTAGGATTTCACGGGCTCCCTGTTCGCGCTTAAGCTGAGCTGCCTGCCCCATGTAGCCGTCCATCATGACGATGTTTCCCTTACCACCCAGTCGTTCGGCAATGTACTTCATGGCAATTCGCGCCGATTCCACATCATCTGAACCAACAAAAGCCGATGGTTTCGCACTCGTCTCCGAATTGACATTAATGATGGGAATTTTAGCCGCCAGCGCCTTTGCCACCGCCGGAGAACTGGCTTCTACCTCGCAGGGATTCATGATGATCGCGTCAACTTTTTGCGCAATAAAGCTCTCTACCTGTTCCACCTGCTTCAACGCCGACCGCTCGGCATCGACGGTAATGAGTTCGATACCAGCTTCCTGCGCCTTCCTGGTCATCTCGTCGTTCACATTAACGATAAACTCGTTCTGCATGCTGAGCATGGTGACGCCCACCACGAGTTTTTTGCTGCCATCGTCCCCGCTCTTTTCGTTGTTGGTAGATTGATTACAACTCGCCAGCACGATAGCAAGGGAAAGGGCAGCGGTTATTAAAGCTGATTGAATATATCTCATTTTGTTAGAAAATTGGCTCTGTTTGTTTGGTGCGCTATTTGTTACCCGACTGATTCATGCTATCCAGCACCACCGCGCCAATGATGATTGCACCCATCACAACTTGCTGGTAATACGAGGTGACGTTGAGTAAGTCAAGTCCATTACTGATGACCCCGATCAGCAACGCCCCAAGTAAGGTACCGGTCATGGTTCCGGTGCCGCCCGAAGTGCTGGTGCCGCCGATGATAGCAGCCGCGATGGCGTCGAGTTCAAAGCCCGTTCCGGCGTTGGGTTGGCCCGTTGTGATGCGGGATGTCAGTAAAATACCAGACAGTGCCGCCAACCCGCCACAGAGCGTGTAGACAACCATTTTAACCTTGTTTAATTGAATGCCCGATGCCCTGGCGGCTTGTTCGTTGCCGCCAACGGCATAAATGTATCGGCCAAGAACGGTTCGTTTCAGTACAACAGAACAGACAATAAACAGCACAATCAGAATGATAATAAGCGTAGGTACACCCAGAATTTTTCCGCCACCCAGAAAGTTGAATGAGTCGGATAAGTTGGACACGGGTCGCCCTTTGCTCAGAATAAGCGCCAGTCCACGTCCAATGGTCATGGTGCCCAGTGTGACAATAAAGGGCGGCACTTTGCTGCGGGTGATGATGAAGCCGTTAAATGCCCCGAAAAGTAATCCGGAGGCTAATCCGGCGAGCAACGGAACGGCCACGGAATAAGTGTCCGGGTGGGCAAACGAAGCGGCTACCACACCCGTAACGGCCACCATTGAACCAATGGACAGGTCGATACCACCTGCTATAATGACAAACGTAACGCCAAATGCCAGCAGCGCATTAATAGAAACCTGCGTGACAATGATCATCAGGTTTTGCACCGTCAGAAACTTTGGCGTTATGGCCGTGAGTGCCAGGCAGATCAGGACGAAAGCGATGAGAAGCCCATATTGACCAATGCCCCGGATGCGTGTTTTGTATGAATGTTCAGGTTTTGAAAGATACGACGTAATACTATTCTTCATTGATAGTGGGTAAGGAGATAGAGGTTATGGTTGCATGGCATAGTGCATAATTGTTTCCTGCGTCGCGTCGGCACGGGTGAGAAGGGCGGTCTGCTTCCCTTTTGACAGCACGAGTACCCGGTCGCTCATGCCCAGTATTTCGGGCAATTCCGACGAGATCATGATTACCGCTATACCTTTCGCTGTTAACTGGTTGATTAGTTTGTAAATCTCCGCTTTGGCACCAACGTCGATGCCTCGGGTTGGCTCGTCGAGGATAACCAGGTCTGGTTGAGAAAGAAGCACTTTGCCAATAATTACTTTTTGCTGGTTGCCGCCACTCAAAAAAGTCACCTGCTGGTGTTGACTGGACGCTTTGATTCGCAAGTCGGCCATCATCGATTCGGCGGTTGCCGACTCGCTTTGTGGTTGAACAAAGCCACCCCGAACATACCGGGGCAAACTCGATAAGGTGATGTTGTGCCTGACCGACAAGCGGGGAATAAAGCCGAATGCTTTCCGGTCTTCGCTCACATAGCCTATTCCTTTCTGAATAGCATCATGCGGGGATTGGATGTTCGTTTTCTTTCCGTGTAGGTGAATTTCGCCACTTGTCAGCCGATCCAACCCAAAGATAGCACGGGCGATTTCCGTTCGTCCGGCGCCCATCAAACCCGCAAGGCCAAGCACTTCTCCGGCATGAACAGTGAAGTTGATGTCTGAAAATTTGCCGGTACTGCTAAGATTTTTTACCGATAAAACCGCTGGCCCTTTCTTACTGACCTGATCCGGGAAGAGCGTGTCGATCTCACGGCCAACCATCAGTGTAATGAGTGAACGGGCGTCAAGTTCCGAAGCGGGTTTAGTAACGATGTATTTACCGTCTCGTAACACCGTGATGGTATCGGAGATGGCAAAAATCTCGTCCATTTTGTGGGAGATATAGATGATCGCAACGCCCTTTGTTTTAAGGTCGTTAATAATTCTGAACAGGGTGGCCACTTCATGATCGGCGAGGGCCGAGGTGGGTTCATCCATGATAATCACCTTGGCGTTATTCGAAATGGCTTTGGCAATCTCAACCAGTTGCATTTCGGCTACACTCAGGTGCTTCATTTTGGCGGTAGGCGGAATGGGTAGGCCCAACTGCTCCAATAGCTCACCCGCCTGTTGGGTAATTTTTTTGTCGCTTAGCCAGCTGAACAGATTAGTTTTCGTTTCCCGACCCAGGAAAATATTCTGGGCGACAGTCAATTCCGGCACGGCCAGAATTTCCTGATGAATCATTGAGATTCCTTTCTTCAGTATGTCGTGGACAGTGCTGGTAGTTAGATCGATTCCTTCGAAGAGAATTTCGCCGGAATTGGGTTTGAGTAATCCGATCAACAGCTTCATGAGGGTGGATTTGCCTGCTCCGTTCTCACCCATCAGCGCGTGAACTTCGCCTTTCCTGACGTTTAACTGGACATTGTCCAATGCCTTTACTCCCGAAAAGGCTTTCGTTAGTCCAGATACTTTAAGAATATACTCCTGATCGACACCCATATTCAATGACTGATAACAAGGCTGTTTCAGAGGGTACAAGGCGTTTCGTGTCGATTTTTACCCGTACTTTGTAAGGTATGAAATTGTTTATTACCTCGTTAAATTCGGGCAGCAACGGAAATTGCTATTACGTTGGCAATGAGCAGGAAGCTGTGTTAATCGACGCGGGCATCTCCTGCCGGGAAACCGAACGGCGGATGGCCCGGCTCGGTTTATCCATGCAAACCGTTAAGGCTATTTTCGTTTCTCACGAGCATGGCGACCACATTCGAGGTATTCCTCAACTAGCCAGGAAATACCAGTTGCCAGTTTATATCACGCCCGGCACCCTCAATAACTCAGGCATTCCGCAAACGGGCTTTCCACTTCGTCCGTTGCGAGGCTATGAGCCGGTTATGATTGGGGAGCTTTGCGTGACGGCTTTTCCTAAATTTCACGATGCCGCTGACCCACACAGTTTTGTGGTATCCGGACGCGATACCAAGATTGGCGTATTTACCGACATTGGTGCCCCCTGCGAACACCTCATTCATCATTTCAAGCAATGCCACGCGGCCTTTCTGGAAGCGAACTATGATGAGGACATGCTGGAGAAAGGTCGGTATCCGTATTTTCTCAAAAATCGAATCAGGGGAGGGAAAGGACACTTATCCAACCAGCAGGCGTTGGACCTTTTCAGAACGCATAAGCCGTCCTTTATGAGTCATGTGTTGTTGTCGCACTTATCGAAAGATAACAACTGCCCGCAGCTTTCCCGGGATATGTTCATTCCGTTTCAGGAAGGCACTGAGGTTATTGTTGCCTCCCGCTTTGAAGAAACGCCGGTTTATTCAATTAGCGCTACGGAGATCCTGGCGCGGGTTTGCTAGGAACTGACACGGGTAAATACTCGCACCAGTCCCTAGCAAACCCGCGTTAGTTCATTTCCCCCAAATTATCCTTTCCGTTCGTACTCCACAAAGTCAAAGGCAGCGGCATGTCGGTCGTCGGTGGGGTGTGGCTTTCGGCTAACTTCAGTCCATTCACTTTTATCGAAGGTCGGGAAATAGGCGTCACCCTCGTAAGCCTGGTGAATTTCGGTCAGGTAGAGGGTTGTGGCAATGGGCAAAGCCATTTTATAGATCTCGGCCCCACCAATAACAAAGATTTCGTCGGTTTCCCCAACTGCTTTTTTCGCTTCGGTAAGCGCATCCTCAAGGGTATGAACGACCGTTGTACCCGGTGCCTCGAAATCCGGGTTTCGGGTAATCACAATATTCGTGCGATTGGGTAGGGGTTTACCAAGCGCTTGAAGCGACTTGCGACCCATGATAATTGGGTGGTGGCTGGTTTTGCGTTTGAAAAAAGCAAAGTCATCGGGCAAATGCCAGGGCATATCGTTATCGCGACCGATAACACCATTTTGGGCAACCGCAGAAATTAGACTGATTTTCATAGATAGTGAGTTGGTGTAGTGAGTAAAATGGGCGGAGCAGGACTCATTAGTGCAACTGGTTCACTAACTCCACTCATTTCGCCACTCTACGTATTTACTTAACTTTTCCCCGCCGTTCCATCAACTCGTGCCAGGTTGTAACGATAATCCCTTCCTTCTCGACGAATGCCTTAAGGGCGGGGTCGATCATGGCCAGCATATCGCCTTTGCGGGATTGACCGGAACCACTTATCTGGTCGAACGTTGGGGTTGGTGCCGTGCAGTGCATAATAATGTAGGTCAGGCCCGGCTTGGCTGAGTTGAGGAGTTGAATGAACTTCTGGGTTTTGTATTTCTGGATGTTCGCGTCGGTAACGGGCGTTCCGGCGGGGAGGTTCCAGCCGTAACTCGTACCGTCGAGGTCGTCCAGTACGGGCAAGCCTGCATCCCAAAGTTGTTTACCTACCTGCTGGGCGAGTTGTTGCATCGGTTCGGGTACGTTATTGGCTTTAAAAATCAGCGTCGCATGCCCCGCCGGAAACAGCACTGGAATTTTCTCTTCGATAGCTACTTTGGCATACCGCATAATGAACTTCGGCTCGAAGAGCGTGCCCATGTGCGAATCCATGTGG
>CAXTJJ010000408.1:0-5734 GCA_964244155.1 uncultured Spirosoma sp. | reverse complement strand
CTTACCTGGGGCCAACATTCTCTGATCTGGATGTTGAACTGATGGCGAAAAAATACAAAGCCGTGGCCACTCACTATGCCAATTTTACGGACTTATGCCGCGATGCTGCCAAACTTTTAGCCGATGGCAACGTGCTTGGCTGGGTACAGGGCCAGATGGAGTTCGGTCCACGGGCATTGGGAGGGCGTAGTATCCTGGGCGACCCTCGCAATGCCGAGATGCAGAAAAAACTTAACCTGAAAATCAAATACCGCGAGTCCTTCCGACCGTTCGCCCCGTCTGTCCTGGCAGAGGACTGTGCTGACTATTTCGATTATGATGGAATCTCGCCCTATATGCTCCTCGTTCATCCGGTAGCCCAAAAACGCCGAACGCCGGTACCTGCCAATTATGCCAGTTTTCCATTGCGCGAAAAACTATACTACCAGCGGTCGGATTTGCCCTCTATTACCCATATAGACTATTCGGCACGTATCCAGACGGTTCATAAGGATACCAATCCGCGTTATTATGAATTGATCGACTCGTTTAAGAAGCTAACGGGCTATGGCGTGATTGTCAACACCAGTTTCAATGTACGTGGCGAACCCATCGTTTGTACGCCCGATGATGCGTACCGGTGTTTCATGCGTACCGAAATGGATTATCTAGCCGTTGGCAATTACCTGTTCGACAAGCGGCAACAGCCCGAATGGCAAGAGAAAGATAATTGGAAAGAGGAATTCGTATTGGATTAGTGAATGACCTGTTTTTGATAGGAAAGGCTGCGTCTTCTCCAGCGCTGTTCAGCTTCGCTTACAACCCTTTTCAATCCTTTCTACTCTATGTAGTGTAACCGATTGACGATCATATTGGCGGGATTGTGACTAAACGGGTAGGTAAGCCGCTTTTTCGCTTTGTACAGTTGAATCCGGGTATTGATCTATAGTATTTAGTAGTAAATAAGTAAACTCAAACGAACATATGGAATTTCTACAGGACATCTTTAACTTCATGAAGCAACGCAAAAAATGGTGGCTGGCCCCAATGATCATTTTATTGTTACTCGTTGGTGTTCTTATTGTCGTTGGCGGTGGTTCGGCGGTAGCTCCGTTTATCTATACTTTGTTTTAATGGTATGGATGTTACCGAAAAAATAAAAGCCCAGCTGGTCATCGTAACCGGTCTGGTAGTACTGTATTTTTTGTCTAAGTCTCCCTGGTTTCTGTATGCAGCAGCAGCAGTAGGTATTTTGAGTCTGGCAGTTCCGACAGTAGGTGACCTCATCGTGAAGGGATGGTTTAAACTGGCCGAACTCCTGGGATCTATTAATGGAAAAATCATTTTGTCGGTTCTGTTTTTCGTGTTTTTATTCCCTATCGCACTAGTATATCGCCTGGCAGGTAAAAACCCGTTGGCCATCAAACGAACCGACGAGAAGTCGTTTTACAACGAACGAAACCATTTATATACAAAAGAGGATTTAGAGCAGATGTGGTAGTACCATCGAGAAACCCACTCATTTCGGGTGCCCCGTTTGCCGGAGCACCCGATTTTTGTTTAATTTTGCTCTAGCTTATCCAGAAAGACGGAGGGAACGGACCCGATGATGTCTTGGCAACCAACCAACTCCAGGAACTGGTGCCAATTTCCTCCCGCCTGATAGCGGGATAGATAAGTTAGCCTTCGGCTATCTGTCTTTCTGTGAACAAGCCTTTTTGACTTTTTGGACTTTTTTTAGTGCGCCGGTTGTTGGGCTTCTAACAATTTCGCTCTGCCATACAGCATTTGAAAACGATATACGAACTTCTTCACGAACGTATCCTTGTCCTCGATGGAGCCATGGGTACGATGATTCAACGGTATAACCTGACCGACGCTGATTATCGGGGTGAGCGATTCCGCGACTGGCCCCATGATCTGAAGGGCAACAATGATTTGCTGTCGTTGACCAAACCGGAAATCATCCAGGCCATTCATAAACAGTATCTCGAAGCGGGTGCCGATATTATCGAGACCAATACGTTCAGTGGTACGACCATCGCTATGGCCGATTACCACATGGAAGAACTGGCCTATGAACTGAACTACGAATCGGCTCGAATCGCTAAAGATGTAGCGGTAGAAATTACGCGTCAAAACCCTGATAAACCGCGCTTTGTCGCTGGTGCTATGGGGCCAACCAACCGTACTGCTTCGCTATCGCCCGATGTGAATAACCCGGCCTATCGCGCTGTTACGTTCGATGATCTGGTAGATGCGTATTACGAACAGGTAAGCGGTCTGGTTGATGGCGGGGCAGATTTGCTATTGGTCTAAACGATTTTCGACACGCTGAACGCCAAAGCGGCTATGTTCGCTATTGATAAGTATTTTAATTTAAATCCGCAGAAAACGGCTCTGCCCATCATGATTTCCGGCACCATTACGGATGCCAGCGGGCGGACATTGTCGGGCCAAACGACAGAAGCGTTTTTATATTCCGTATCACATTTACCCCTCTTAAGTGTCGGATTAAACTGTGCGCTCGGGGCGGCTCTGATGCGGCCGTACATCCAGACATTAGCCAAAGAAGCGCCTTTCTTCACGTCAGCCTATCCAAACGCGGGTTTGCCCAACGAATTTGGGGAATATGACGAAACGCCAGACACGATGGCGCTGCAAATTGAAGATTTCATTAAAAGCAGCTTTGTCAATATCGTTGGTGGCTGCTGCGGTTCAACACCCGACCATATTCGGGCCATTGCGGAGGTGGCGGCCAAATACCCGCCCCGGCAACTGCCACAGGCTGAACCCTATCAGAAACTGAGCGGCCTGGAGCCACTGAAAATCACTGAATCAACCAACTTCCTGAACGTTGGTGAGCGAACGAACGTAACGGGTTCCAAGAAGTTTGCCCGGCTCATCAAGGAAGGCAACTTCGATGAAGCCCTGAGCATTGCCCGTAGTCAGGTGGAAGGGGGGGCGCAGGTGATTGACGTGAACATGGATGAGGGTATGCTGGATTCAATGGAAGCCATGACGACCTTCCTGAACCTGATTGCTGCTGAACCCGATATTGCCCGTGTTCCCATCATGGTCGACTCCTCGAAGTGGGAAGTTATCGAAGCGGGTCTGAAATGCGTACAGGGTAAAGCCATTGTTAACTCAATCTCGCTCAAAGAAGGCGAAGAAGCGTTCATCGAGCGGGCGCAACTGGTGAAACGGTATGGTGCTGCTGCTGTAGTGATGGCGTTTGACGAAAGCGGCCAGGCCGACTCATACCAGCGACGTATCGAAATCTGCGAACGCGCTTACCGGATACTGGTCGATAAGGTTCATTTCAACCCGCAGGACATTATTTTCGACCCGAACATCCTGACCGTTGCCACGGGTATCGAAGAGCATAACAACTATGCCGTTGACTTTATCAACGCTACCCGCTGGATCAAGGAAAACCTGCCGCTGGCTAAAGTGAGCGGGGGCGTATCGAATATCTCATTTAGTTTCCGGGGCAACGATGTTGTTCGGGAAGCCATGCACTCAGCCTTTCTCTACCACGCCATTCGCGCGGGTATGGACATGGGAATTGTGAATGCCGGTCAGTTGGAAGTATATGATAGCATTCCCAAAGACCTGTTGGAGCGTTGCGAAGACGTATTGCTCAACCGTCGGGACGACGCAACGGAACGCCTGGTTGATTTCGCCGAAACGGTAAAAGCGAAAGGGAAAGCCATCGTGCAGGACGAAAGCTGGCGGCTCGAACCCGTTCGCGAACGGCTTAAGCACGCTCTGATTAAAGGCATTACCGATTATATCGATCAGGACGTTGAAGAAGTTCGTTTGCAGGTAGAACGGCCCTTACACGTTATTGAAGGTCCTTTGATGGACGGTATGAACGTGGTAGGCGATCTATTTGGCGCGGGTAAGATGTTCCTGCCGCAAGTGGTGAAATCAGCACGGGTGATGAAAAAGGCGGTGGCTTATCTGACGCCGTTTATCGAAGCCGAGAAGTCCGGCACGGGCTCATCGTCTGCCGGAAAAATCTTGCTGGCCACAGTGAAAGGTGATGTGCATGACATCGGTAAGAACATTGTGGGCGTGGTGCTGGGCTGCAACAACTACGAAATCATTGATCTTGGGGTTATGGTCCCTACCCAGAAGATTCTGGATGCGGCCCGCGAGCACAATGTCGATATTATTGGCCTGAGCGGCCTGATTACACCCTCGTTGGACGAGATGGTGGGCGTCGCCAAAGAAATGGAGCGTCAGGGGTTCAAACTCCCCCTACTGATTGGCGGGGCTACTACCTCCCGGATTCACACTGCTGTGAAGATTGACCCCCATTATTCAGGCCCGGTTATTCACGTGTTAGATGCGAGCCGGAGTGTACCCGTTGCTGGTAAACTTGTGAGCGATACAGACGGAACGCGGGATAAAATCTTCTCGGAGATCAAGGCCGAATACGTCAAACTTCGCGGTGACCACGCCAAACGGCAAAAGGAAAAGGCAAGCCTGACCATCTCGAAGGCGCGTGAAAATCGTACTAAAATTGACTGGTCTGCTTTCGAGCCAACGAAGCCTGCGTTTTTGGGCAATCGCTATTTTGAAGACTATGACATTGCTGAATTAGCCAAATACATCGACTGGACACCTTTTTTCCAGACATGGCAATTGCACGGGAAATACCCGGCTATTTTCGACGATGCTATTGTAGGTACGGAAGCTAAACAACTATTCGATGATGCGAATATCCTCTTGCAGGACATTATTGACAATAAATTGCTGAAAGCCAAAGCGGTTGTTGGGTTCTTCCCCGCCAACTCGGCTGATGACGATGTGCTGTTGCACGATTTTGAAGAACACCTGCGGGAAACTTCCTGCGAACGGCATGGCTCTCACCAGCACATCGAATACAAAATCAGCAAAGCTCAGTCGCAGACGGCGGTAACGCCCGCCGGTGAGTTGATCTACGATACTAAAACGGTACTTCATTTCCTGCGTCAGCAAAATCAAAAAGCGGCCGGTTTGCCAAACCTGTGTCTGGCAGACTATGTGGCCCCGCTTGAAAGTGGTCGTGAGGATTACATTGGCGGCTTTGCCGTTACGGCAGGTATCGGTATCGAAGCTTTGCTGGAAAAATACGAGCGCGACCACGACGACTACAACAGCATTATGGTGAAAGCCATTGCCGACCGCCTGGCCGAAGCGTTTGCGGAGCGGATGCACGAGCGCGTCCGGAAAGAATTCTGGCCGTATGCCGCCGACGAGAACTTGCCAAACGACCAGTTGATTAAAGAGGCTTATCAGGGAATTCGGCCCGCGCCGGGTTATCCGGCCTGCCCCGATCACACAGAAAAGGGAACCTTGTTTAACCTACTGGACGCTAATAAGATCGACATTGAACTAACCGAGAGTTACGCCATGTACCCGGCTTCGTCGGTAAGCGGTTTCTATTTCTCGCACCCCGAATCGAAGTATTTCGCCGTCGGCAAAATCAATAAAGACCAGGTGCTGGACTACGCCCAACGGAAAGATATGCCACTGGAGGAAATCGAGAAGTGGTTGAGCCCGGTGCTGAGTTATGATGCGTAGGGTTTACTAATCAGACAAGTGAAAAAGATGGTTGTGCAAGCGACCATCTTTTTTGTTATTAACTTTAGCGAGTAATCGTCAATCGAGCATGGATCACTTTATCGACCATATTGAAATCCAAAATTTTAAATCCATTCGTGATTTGAAGCTGGACGGCTTTAAGAAAATTATCCTGTTCATT
>CAXTJJ010000407.1:0-5738 GCA_964244155.1 uncultured Spirosoma sp. | reverse complement strand
TTTTCCGCGGGTCTTTAGCCGATACGCTGTAGCGTTTTCATTCGTTGCGTCGGGTGCCATTTTCTTACCCAACCCATTTATGATTCCTGCCGACGGTCTAGCCTCTCCGGCGTGACCCTCCTTACTTGCGTTCTCAGATACTGGTTCCGACAGCACAGCCGGTTGGTTTTTGTTGTCAATCGACTGTGCTGAAAGACCGTTCGGTGTGGTTTGTGCGGAGTCGTTTACCCTCTGTTGGGTTGTTAGTTTTTGCTTTTTGGAGTCCACCATCGGCAATTCAGATGGCGAACCCGCATCCTTTTGGGATGACGTAGCCGTTGGAGCAGGTGCAGAATCAACGCGTGTAGAATCAGCCCGATAGATATATAGACTACCAATCGTCAGCAACATCAGTAAACAGACGGGCAATCCCCACCGGAGTAAATTTTTCCAAAGCGGTGTTCCACCGGGTGCCGGGCTATCATGCGCATCCAGCCTGGTTTTCATATCCTGCCAGGCTGCCGGATCGAACGGAGGATCAAACTCTTCAGCCGACTTTCTGAAGAGCCCGTCCAATTGGTCATCGGTTAGCTCTGACATACTCATCGTTGTTTAAGCGCTTTACTAACACGCGCAGATTCTCCCGTGCCCGGGCCAGATTCGACTTCGACGCGCCAACTGAAATGCCGAGTTGCCCGGCAATTTCTTCGTGCGTGAATCCATCCATAACATACAAATTAAATACTAGTCGATAAGCAGGTGACAGCCGCTGAATCAATCCCATCAAATCTTCATGAGCCAACTGACTAAAAGCATCAGCCGATTCTGTAGCGACGGTCTGTTCCACCTGCTCAACATCTTCGTGATGATGATGGCGCACCTCTTGTCTATAGTGATCTATGGCCGCATTAATTAAAATGCGCCGAAGCCAGCCTTTGAACGGCTGTGCCGGGTCGTATTGGTCCAATCGCGTAAACACCTTTAGAAACCCATCGTTCAGCACTTCCATCGCGCCATCACGTGTGGGTGCATAGCGCAAACAAACACTCATAGCGTACCCGTAGAACTGCCGATAGAGCAATTCCTGACTTTTCCGCTGGTTGCGTAAGCAGCCAGCCAGCAGGTCGGTTAAAGCAGGTATGTTGGGCGCGTTGGACAAAGTAACCTGGTTAATAAAGTACGGCTCTCGGTTTACGACTGTTATTAGTTCTGTCAGTCAGTTGGCTCTGTCAGGCTGTCAACAGCCTGTTGATCAAAACCACAAACCGATACTTGTTCAAATCAATTCGGTGCAATGGGCGAGGTCGTATTAACAACCGGCCAGACACCTGGTCTTGGCACACTCACCCCTTTGGTATTCCCTCTTGTTGCTTGGTCTGGCCCGAAATAATAGAGCGGCCAGCCTTTGTACGTAAGTTGTGTTTTCCCTACCGATGTGATCGTTGCGAAATCGCTCTTTTCCAAAAGAGAAGGTATCTCGCCTACCGTGGCTGAGGTCACAAATATTGGCCAGGTGGCATCATTACTCAAGTCCGCTTTGGTATAATTGTTCTTCTTGTTTTTATCAAAAGCGAAAGCGTATAAAGTTCGTCCCACGCTATCGACTAAAAATAGTGAATTCCCGGTTCCTTCTTTCGTATCAAACGTATAACTTTTTCCGTCATTGCCTACCAGTTGCCGTGAGGCCAGCATGACCGTATAATTAGGCTTGGCAACCATCCAGACATTACCAACCTTATCGCCATTAATGTCACCAGCCTTCGCATCGTTTTTAAAATAATAAAGCGGCCAGCCTTTAAATGTAGTTTGCTTGTTACCGTCAGCCCTGGTAATGGTTGCGAAATCAGTAGCTTTCAGTCCGTTACCTAGTGTTGGCGTTTCTTTGTAAAAAATTGGCCAGGTTTCAGCGCAGGTGCCCGAACAGCTTGATATGCCCGCCACATCCGGCGCGAAGAAGTAAAGCGTTTTACCGCCATCGCCTGTCATGATACCGCCCAGCGGAGATGTTTTGAGCGATACATCCGGCGAAACAATTGTTGGGTTCTCTTGATCGCAGCCGAAGAGGGCTACCATCAACAGGCCCGTCAGGAGCACCAGCCGATTAACATAAAGACAATTTTTCATCGAGTTAACTGTGTTTATGACTCATCAAAAGGAAAAAGGTCAAAGAGAGACGGCAAGCTGAAGCGAATCAGCCTTTTATCGTTAATTCTTTGATTTTCTTCCCAGATGAATACAGATAGGAAAAGGACAGTTGAACCGGTTCGTTTGTCAATACGGGAGGTTTTCGTGACAGGTTGCGTCGCTCAGAAAAAAAACTCAACTTTCTTTATCGGCGCGTCGGTCGGCTCGAATTTCGGGGATGGTATCGGGGTCAATCAGGCCCAATGAGGCTGCATGTTCGGCGGCTGCAACGGTATCCGCGACAAGTAGCATAGGCACATTATGGGCTTCAGTGGTTCGGATAAGTTCGCGGACAGCTTCATCTCGCTGATCGGGCGTGACATCGCGGATATAAACCGCCAGAATCCGGCCCGGATTTTCGCGAACAACCTGCGAGTAAATTTCGGGGTCCTGCTGCCCACTGTCGCCGATGAGCACAAACGGGAGTTGCGGATTTACGTCCAGTACTTTATGAATCATAGCCAGCTTGTGCGTATGATGGCCCTGAGAGGATAATAGCTTGCTGCTCAGATCAAGATCCCGTAGTAAAATTGGCCCTTTGGGAATGCCCTGAATACGAAAGAAATCAACCAGCAAATCATAGAGATTCCAGGGACTGCTCGACACGAAGTAGATTGGATTGAACAGCGTCGTAACGGGGCCACTTTGCAACGCCCGGTAGAAAGCGGCAATTCCTTCAAAAGGCAGACGAGTATAAGCATTTCCCAAAAACGTCAACTTGGCCGTCTGAAGTAAATTCGTAGCATCAGTCACCAGGACAGTGTCATCAATATCTGAAATAACCCCGAAATGGCTGTAGGGCGGTGAAATCATCAAATGTCCTTCCTTGACCACCGGCGAACCTAGGGTAGTTTCTGCTTCGGCCAGTTCATTTTCGGGTTGGGCAACACCATCCAGCGAATACCGAACAGGAAACCACGCCCGACCCGGTGGCAGGTCATTGGGCGGATTAATGGTCAGCGAGAAATACCCATCGTTATCCGTGACAGCGGTGTATTGCTGGCCAAAAGTTTCGATTCGTACGGTTACACCAGGGACTTCATCACTCCCAAACCGCTGGTAGGTGGCCAGAAGATTCTGCCAGAAGGTATCCCTGTCGCTGGGGGTACTTAAGTCTCGTTGACGTAATACGCGTCCCGTCAGCCAGACAGCAGTTGGACTGCCAAAGCCCCGATAATAAATGATCCGATACGGTTTATTCGTATCAAGACGACCAAAAAGCCTGTTTTTAAGTCGGTCGAACTGCGTTTCAGCATCCGCCGAAGCACTGGTAAAAAAATCATTCCAAAAGGCCATAGATCGTGTTTAGCAGGAAGGTCGTTTACCGGGCTGAAAATCGTTTTTTGAGGATGATACCCATGATTTTTCGGCCATCCGGGGGTTTAGTGATAACTTGCGAACAATTTACTTGTTAGCTGAAAGCTGACTGTGGTTAGCATCATTGTTAGATGATTCGCTTTCCACAACAAACTACTCATTATTAAAAACCATGAGCAAACAAATTGTTTATACCGACGAAGCTCCGGCGCCCATTGGACCTTATAGTCAAGCTGTTAAAATAAACGGAACGCTCTTCGTTTCGGGTCAGGTCGCTATTGAGCTAGCTCCAAACGGCGATATCCAGGCCGAAACGCAGAAAGTGATGGAAAATATTGGTGCGATTCTGAAAGCCGCCGATATGGACTACGCTAACGTTGTGAAGAGCAGTATTTTCGTAAAAGACATGAATAACTTTGCGGCCATCAACGAAATATATGGCCGGTTTTTCACCGAAAACCCACCCGCCCGAGAAACCGTCGAAGTGGCCCGCCTGCCGAAAGATGTTAATGTTGAAATTTCAGTAATAGCTGTTGAATAAAAAGGAGAAAGGGAGGAAGGAGGAAAGGGAGTAGAGGTAAGAAAGGGAAAAGCGCGGAAAAGGATTTATCCTATCTCTCTCTCATCCCTTTCCTCCTTCCTCCCTATACTCCCTTTCCTCCCACTCCTCCCCCAAATTTATGTCAAAACCCGTTCGCGTTCGTTTCGCGCCCAGCCCAACCGGCCCGCTGCATATTGGCGGAGTGCGTACTGCGCTTTATAATTACTTATTCGCCCGGAAAATGGGCGGCAAAATGCTCCTCCGTATCGAAGACACCGACCAAAATCGCTTCGTACCGGGGGCAGAAGATTACATCATGGAAGCCCTTAAATGGGTTGGTATCGAGATTGACGAAGGCCAGGGAACCGGTGGTCCTCATGCGCCATACCGTCAGTCGGAGCGTCGGGAAATATATCAGAAAGAGGCTCAACGGCTGCTTGATGAAGGCAAAGCCTATTACGCCTTCGATACGGCCGAGGAGTTGGATGCTATGCGTAAACGGCTCGAAGAGGCCAACGCGCCTGCTGCCCAGTACAACGCGATAACACGCATGCAGATGCGTAACTCACTGACCATGAAGCCGGAAGATGTCCGTGCATGCATGGATGCAGGCGAGCCTTTTGTGATTCGGCTGAAAACACCCCGCAAAGAAGAAGTTCGGTTAAACGACCTTATCCGAGGCTGGGTCAATGTGCATTCATCGGCTATTGACGACAAAGTGTTGCTGAAATCCGATGGCTTGCCAACGTATCACCTGGCCAATATCGTCGATGACCATTTGATGGGCATCACACACGTAATCCGGGGCGAAGAGTGGTTGCCATCGGCTCCGCTTCATGTCCTGTTGTATCGGTATTTGGGCTGGGAAGATACTATGCCGCAGTTTGCGCACTTGCCCTTGCTGTTAAAACCGGAAGGCAATGGCAAGCTCAGCAAACGTGACGCCGACCTTGGCGGTTTCCCGATTTTTCCACTTCAATGGACCGATCCGGCTACGGGCGTAGTAGCGCGTGGATTTCGCGAAGATGGCTACCTGCCCGAAGCAACGATCAACTTCCTGGCCTTGCTGGGCTGGAATCCCGGTACAGAACAGGAGTTGTTCACGATGGACGAACTGATCGCCAGTTTTGATCTTACTCAAGTCCATAAAGCCGGTGCCCGTTTCGATATTCAGAAGGCACAATGGTTCAACCATCAGTACATCCGTTTGCAAGCTGATGCCGATCTGGCTCCTTCGGTTCAGCAACAGGCAGAAGCGGCCGGATTCACTTGTTCGTTGGAGAAAGCCGAAAAAATTGCTGCGTTGCTTAAAGGACGTGTCAACTTCGCCCACGAAATCTTTACCGAAGCCGGTACGATTTTCAACGCGCCAACGGCCTATGATGAAACCATCGTAGCAGCTAAATGGAATGAGGATGCCAAACGGGCCGTAACGGTTTTCCACGAAGCCCTGCAATCCTTCGACGGCGAATTCGTAGCCGATGCCATCAAGCACACCCTCGGCGATGCCATGCAGCAGGCGGGCATTAAACAAGGTAAAATTATGCAGGCGATGCGGGTAGCCCTAACGGGTTCCGGTGCTGGCCCTGACCTGATGCTCACAATGGAGATCATCGGTAAAGACGAAACGATGAAGCGGCTGGAAAAGGCATTGGCTTCATTATGATGTATGATGTATGATGTATGATGTATGATGTATGATGTATGATGTATGATG
>CAXTJJ010000406.1:0-5787 GCA_964244155.1 uncultured Spirosoma sp. | reverse complement strand
AAGGTGATTGCCGATACCGAAGAGCAAGTAAAAGCGAACTGGGAACAACTTAAACTCAAAGAAGGCAACAAGTCGGTACTGGGTGGCGTGCCAGGGTCGTTACCCGCTCTGGTAAAAGCTATGCGCATTCAGGAAAAAGCCCGCGGGGCCGGTTTTGACTGGGACGAAAAAGAACAGGTTTGGCAGAAAGTGGAAGAAGAAATGCAGGAGTTCAAGGCCGAATTCAATGCCGATACGGATGCGGTCATAGACCACCAGCGAGCCGAGGGTGAGTTTGGGGATTTGCTTTTCTCGCTCGTTAACTACGCCCGTTTTATTGATATAAACCCCGAGACCGCACTCGAACGAACCAATAAAAAATTCATTAAGCGTTTTCAATACATTGAACAGCAAGCCCGCGCCAATGGCAAAGCACTGAGTGATATGACGCTGGCCGAAATGGACGTATACTGGAACGAAGCGAAGAAAGATGTATGATATAGGATGTAAGATGTATTTTCTTGCGGATTACATCCTATATCATACACCATACATCCTATATCCTATATCAAATTATGCGTATAGCTTTCCTGACCGACATGCACTTAGGTGCCGAGGGTGAACTTGTACAGGGGGTCGATGTTCGACAGAACTTTTTAAGGGCGCTGGAAACTGTCGCTGAGCTGAAACCGAATTGCCTGGTGCTTGGTGGGGATATCTGCGATGCCAAAGGCGACCCGGCTACGTATGCATGGGTCAGAAAACAGATTGATCAACTCCCATTCCCAAACTATGTAATTGCAGGCAATCACGATAATTCGGTCATTATGGCTGAGGTGTTCAACAAACGTCACGACTTAACCAGTGGCGAATTATATTATGCCTTGCCTCTCGAAGGCCGCCCGGCTTTGTTTTTAGACTCATCCAAAGGGGAGTTTTCGGCTACCCAGTGGGACTGGCTGCGCGAGTATTTTCTGGCCCTTCGCGACACCAATATTGTGATATTCATGCACCATCCACCCCTGCCCGCCGATGTCCTGTTTATGGATCGGAAATATGCTTTTCGGCAGAGTGATGAATTTCTGGAATTAGTACGCGATCTGCCCTGCCATGTAACCGTCGTTTGCGGCCATTATCATGTCGAGAAAGTAGTGCAACGGGGTAATTTGCTGGTGTTATTATCGCCCTCTACATTTTATCAGCTAAAACAGGATACCCCCGAATTTGCCGTGGACAGTTACCAGATTGGCATACGCGAAATCAACCTGACAACACACGGAACCAATAGCACGGTGGTGTATCTTGAGCCCAGTCAGATAGAGCAACGTGCTGAAGGGTAGAGTGTATATATGATATATGATATATGATATATGATATATGATATATGATATATGATGTATGATGTATGTGATTAATACATATATCATACATCATACATCATATATCTATCCTCATCTTGCCGAGTAGTTCGGCGCTTCTTTCTGGATGGAAATATCGTGCGGGTGGCTTTCGCGTACACCAGCCGACGTGATTTTGACAAACTTGGCTTGCTGCAACGTCGGAATGTCGATAGCGCCACAGTAACCCATACCCGCCTTCAAGCCACCAACCATCTGGTAAACAATCTCCGACAACCGGCCCTTGATGGGAACACGGCCAACGATACCTTCGGGCACGAGCTTCTTGATGTCATCTTCGGCATCCTGAAAATAACGGTCTTTCGATCCTTCCTCCATCGCTTCGACCGAACCCATGCCGCGGTAGGTCTTGAACCGGCGGCCTTCGTATAACACGACTTCGCCCGGCGCTTCTTCTGTCCCGGCCAAAAGTGAGCCGATCATCACCGTGCTGGCACCACCGGCAAGGGCTTTGGTAATATCGCCCGAGAAACGAATACCCCCATCGGCAACAATAGGAACACCGGTTCCCTGCAAGGCTTTGGCTGCTTCGTAAACCGCCGTGAGTTGCGGCATTCCAATACCGGCAATGATTCGGGTGGTGCAGATACTGCCCGGTCCTACACCTACTTTGACGGCATCGGCACCCGCATCGGCAAGGGCTTTTGCGCCTTCGCCCGTGGCTACGTTACCAGCCATGACCTGCAATTTTGGAAATCGTTCTTTGATACTCCGAACCGCGTCCAGAACGCCTTTGGAGTGACCATGCGCCGTATCGACACTAATCACATCAACGCCTGCTTTGACAAGGGCTTCAATGCGTTGAATCAAATCTGGCGTGACGCCAACAGCGGCACCAACCCGTAGGCGACCTAATTCGTCCTTACAAGCGTTTGGGTGGCTCTTTTTCTTGAGAATATCTTTGTAGGTGATCAAACCGACTAACTGATAATCGTTGTTCACGATAGGCAGTTTTTCAATCCGATACTGTTGCAGGATCGTCTCCGCTTCTTCGAGCGTTAAGCCTTCCCGTGCTGTAATCAGATTTTTCTGGGTCATAATACCCGTAACCGGCAGCGAAGTATCGTTTTGGAAACGCAGATCGCGGTTTGTCAGAATGCCAACCAATTTATTGTTCTCATCCACGACCGGAATACCGCCAATCTTAAACTCGCGCATGATCTTGAGCGCATCGGCAAGGGTAGCTGTTTCGAGCAGTGTGATGGGGTCGATGATCATCCCGCTCTCCGAGCGTTTCACTTTCCGAACCTGGTCGGCCTGAGCGTCAATGCTCATGTTTTTGTGGATAATCCCGATACCGCCTTCCTGCGCCATGGCAATAGCCAGTGCCGATTCCGTAACGGTGTCCATAGCCGCCGAAATAAGTGGAATGTTTAGCTGGATGTTGCGGGTGAGTTGGGTAACGGTTCGCGTATCGCGTGGAAGTACCTCCGAATAGGCAGGCAGGAGCAGTACGTCGTCGTAGGTGAGAGCCTCGTAAAGAAACTTACTGGTATCTAAGCTCATAGCAAATAGACAGGTGATGTTATTTGCCGGACAAAATTACGGAAAAAATCTGAACTGTGACGGGTTTAACCCAGGATTAATACCGATTATTCGATTAATAGAATTTTGACTTGCCAAATTCTATTAATCGAAGCCATTCAGAACTATTATTTCTAGTCTATTCTACCCCTAAATCCCCTAAAGGGGACTTAGCTCGTGCTTAGACAAAGTCCCCTTTAGGGGATTTAGGGGTAGAATAGACTAATAAAACTAGACACTCATCCATTAAAACAGCTTCATCGTATTCATTTAAATGCGTCAGCAATAGAATCCAAAACCTCAGTTTAACTGAATGCGAATCGTTTTCCCGGCATCGCCGACACTAAACTCGCAATCACTAAATTTTGGTGCCGATAATTTAGGGCGAAAATTATTGCTAAAGCCGTAGGGTTCTTTCGGAATGCCAAACATGCGTTTGTCCATCTTGCCATTACCATTTTCGTCATGATAAACCGCTATCGCATACTCGCCTGGCTCTACTGAAAAAGAGGTATGAACACGCTCATGCGTGGCGTCTACTTTTTTTCCTTCGACTGGGCTTCCTTCCGGAAAATCTTTTCCCGGTCTGAACAAGGCGACATATACAGCACCTTTCAACGCGCGAACATTATGGACTTCAATCGTTAAGCTCGTTTTGGGAGGAGTGGCAACAGGCACTAAAGTTGACAAAAACAGGTTGAAAGTCGAAAGCAAATAGAGCATACATGGGGTGTTTTTCTAAAAACGGATTTATCTTGCAATTATGATAGCCCAACCGCCCCCTCCGTCAAAACGCTGGATCACCAAACCCTTTCCTAATTCAACGGAACAACAGGGGGCTATTGAAACATTAACCAATTCGCTCGGCGTTAGTCCTTTTCTGGCAGCCTTGCTTGTGCAGCGTGGTGTGCAAACCTACGAAGAAGCACGGACCTTCTTCCGTCCGGAGATCGGCCATCTACACAATCCGTTCGCGATGAAGGATATGGATAGGGCCATTACACGCCTGCAAATGGCCATGCTTCCCGAACGAGAGGAAAAAATTCTGATCTACGGCGATTATGATGTGGATGGTACAACGTCGGTGGCGCTGGTCTATAGTTTTTTGAAAAATTACCATACGGCCATCGACTTTTATATTCCTGACCGCTATAAAGAAGGCTATGGCATCTCGCAACAGGGTATACAATGGGCTGCCGACAATGGGTTTTCGCTGATCATCGCGCTCGATTGCGGTATAAAATCCGTTGAGCGTGTGGCCGAAGCGAAAGCGCTGGGCGTTGATTTTATCATCTGCGACCACCACCGCCCCGGCGATACCCTTCCCGACGCGGCTGCTGTGCTCGACCCCAAGCGGGAAGATTGCCGGTATCCATACAAAGAATTGAGCGGCTGTGGCGTTGGCTTCAAGCTTATGCACGCCTTTTGTCTACATAAGGAGATTGCTTTAGAAGAGTTATACCCGCTCCTCGATCTGGTTGCCGTCAGTATTGCGTCGGATATTGTGCCCATTACCGGAGAAAACCGGGTGCTGGCCCATTTTGGTCTGAAGCAGATCAATGCTTCGCCCCGCACTGGCCTGAAAGCACTGATCAAAATAGCCGGGTTTTCGCACGATCTGGATATTGGTAACCTGGTATTTGGTTTAGGACCGCGCATCAATGCCGCCGGACGCATTCAACATGCCAAAGCCGCTGTGCAATTGTTACTTGCCGAAGATGCCGATGAAGCTGACGGATTTGCCATGGCAATCAACAAGCACAACAACAGCCGACGTGAATTTGATAGTAGCATCACCGATCAGGCCCTGGCCATGATTCGGGAAAATGAGAATCTGATTCATGCTAAAAGTACAGTGCTTTATGATGCCACCTGGCATAAAGGCGTTATTGGTATTGTAGCCTCACGGTGTATCGAACACTTCCACCGACCCACGATTATCCTGACGCAGTCGAACGATAAAGCAGCCGGGTCGGCGCGGTCGGTGCCGGGTTTCGATGTGTATGAAGCCATTGAGGCCTGTGCCGATCTACTCGAACAGTTTGGCGGGCATACCTTTGCCGCTGGTATGACCATGCCCGTATCGAACATCGAGGCTTTTCGGGAAAAATTTGAAGAAGTCGTCTCCCGGAGCATAAAAGAGGAGCACCTGACCCCGCTGATTGATATTGATCTGCCACTGGACTTTAGTGAAATCAGCGATAAACTATACCGGATTGTGCGGCAAATGGGCCCATTCGGACCGCATAATTTACAGCCTACATTCATGACCGAGGACGTTTACCTTGTTGGTGAGCCGATCATCATGAAGGAGAAACATCTGAAACTGAACATACGGCAGGTGGATAAAACATCCGGGCGGGCAAGCCAGATCTTAACGGCCATTGGCTTCGGATTTGCGCACATCGCCGACCAGCTCCGGCCCGGCAAACCGTTCTCCATTTGCTATCAGGTGGAACAGAATCACTACAATGGCAACACTACGTTGCAACTGATGCTTAAAGATGTGAAGGTATAAGTCTCGAACAGCCTGTTTACATATCAAACAGCCGGAGGCTGTTCGAGACTTCGCACAGTTTATCCATAAATTTTGTTAATAAATAGGGGTGAAGACCTGCCTTGCCGAAAAATAGTTGGCAGTGGGTTGGATTACCGCGAACTTTGCGGTCGTCGTTAGCGACTCAGTCGGTCGGGTATGACCGTTTTAGTGTAACGCATCAGAATGATTCTACGAACAGAAAATCTAGTAAAAAAATACGGGTCACGGTTGGTTAATAACAACGTATCGTACCAGGTTGAAACGGGCGAAATCGTTGGACTTCTGGGGCCAAACGGTGCCGGTAAGACAACGTCGTTTTACATGGCT
>CAXTJJ010000405.1:0-5798 GCA_964244155.1 uncultured Spirosoma sp. | reverse complement strand
GCCTTCCGATTTAAGTTTGACGTTTCAGGAAACAGGTGTTTTTGGGCCGGATCTCACGCAGAAAAAATCAATAACCCGAGTTATTGACCAGACTTACGAACTGGTGGTTGGTAAGGTGAAGAAAGCCCGAAATCACTGCCGGGAAACGATTATACCCTTGTATGAAAAGGAGAGCAGTAAACGCCAGATCAATCTGGTCGTTCGGGTGTTCAATGACGGCGTTGCCTTTCGGTATGAGTTTCCTCAGCAGGAGAATTGGTCGTCTTATGTGCTGACGGACGAAAATACAACGTTCCAACTGACGCAAAATCCCACCGTTCGGGCGTTGTTCCTGCCCAATTTTACCAGCTCACACGAGGGATTATATACGACTACGCTGCTGGGAAGTATTAAAAACGATACCCTGATGGATATGCCCGCTTTGTTCGAATTTCCGGACAAAACGTACTTAGCCATCACCGAAGCCGCGCTGCACGACTATGCCGGTATGTACCTGACAATGAAAAACGGGCCGTCGGGAAGTCCGGTATTAACGAGCCAGCTTTCGCCCCTGCCCAATCAGACGCAGAACAAAGTGAAAGCCGTTTTGCCCCACCAAACGCCCTGGCGGGTGATGCTGATCAGCGACCGGGTAGGTGCCTTGATCGAATCCAACATTCTGACAAGCCTGAACGAACCGTCGAAGATTATCGATGTGTCGTGGCTTAAAGCCGGGAAAACGACTTTCCCCTGGTGGAATGGCAACGTAACACCCGACACCAGCTTTGCACCGGGCAACAACTTTGAAACGCAGAAATATTACATCGACTTCTGTGCGGCTAACCACATCGAGTACCACTCGGTAGTGGAGTATGGTCTGCACGAATGGTATGTGAACGATGGCGCGGGTTTTGTGCCGGGGCCAAATGTCAATGCGGCTAAGGCGGTGCCCGGTCTGGATATGCAGCAGGTCTGCGACTACGCCAAAACGAAGGGCGTTGGCATTCGGGTGTGGGTGTTCTGGACGGCCTTGTACCCGAAAATTGACTCGGTTTTTGCGCAGTACGAACGCTGGGGGATAAAAGGGCTGATGGTCGATTTTATGGACCGCGACGATCAGGAGATGGTTATTATCCAGGAGCGTATTCTGCAAAAAGCCGCCGAGCATAAGCTGCACATTCAGTTTCATGGGTCATACAAGCCCACGGGCATGCATCGAACGTATCCGAACGAGTTGACCCGCGAAGCAACGCTCAATTACGAAACCAGCAAATGGAGTGGCCTGGATACCCCCGATCACGATATTTCGTTTCCGTTTACGCGACTACTGGCCGGGCCGATGGACATGCACCTGGGGGGCTTCCGGGCGGTACCCGACAACCAGTACAAAATTCAGTATACCCGACCGCTCATGCACGGCACGCGCTGCCATCAATTGGCTATGTATGTGGTGACCGAAAGCTACCTGGGTATGGTAGCCGACTATCCCGATGCCTACAAAGGCCAGCCGGGTTTCGATTTTCTGAAGCAGGTGCCAACGATCTGGGATGAAGTTCGGGTACTCAATGCCGGTGTTGGACAGTTCATCACCCTGGCCCGACGCACTGGCGACGACTGGTTCATCGGCAGCATTACGAATTCAAGAGCGCGCGAAATTTCGATCCCGTTCGACTTTTTGCCCGAAGGCAACTACACCGCCGACCTCTATTCCGATGCACCCGACGTTGCCCAGAATCCCAATCACCTGACCCAGCAGACCCGGACAATTACGCGCGCCGATGTGCTGACCCTAAAGCTGGCAGCCGGTGGGGGACAGGTTATGCGGTTGAGAAAACAGTGAGTACCCGCGTCAGCTAAAAACAAAGATGATTGGTTCCTGTTGTGACTGCAAACACTCAACGCAAATAACCATGATTCGAACGTATTTGAATGCCTTCCAGATCGGTATTGTAGCGGGCATGCGTGCTATGTCGGCACCCGCTTTTGTCAGTCATAAATTATCGCACGAAGCCATCAATCCACTCCCGGATTCGGTTTTTCATTTTTTGACTTCGTCTAAAACGGCTACGACGCTGGCCGTGCTGGCAGGTGGCGAGCTGATTGGCGATAAAGTGCCCAATGGACCAGACCGAATTGGGGCCGCACAGTTGCCCGTCCGCTTGATTTCCGGGGCTGCGTCGGGAGCGGCATTGACCGAAGCCGATGGTCAACCCGTTGCCTATGGAGCGATTTTAGGAGCCGTGGGTGCGGCTGTGGGCAGCTTTGCCTTCTTCCATCTGCGCCACTGGCTGACCCACGAGAAAGATTTGCCGGACACTGTAGTAGCCCTGGCCGAAGATGCGCTGACCATGGGTTTAGGTATTCTGACTATCAATGAAAGTAAGTCGTTTAGTACGGCATCGTAATTGCAGAGAATTTTTCAGTCCACAGAAAAGGCGCACGGTATACGGCGCCTTTTCTGTGGACTGAAGCCCGGAAATGAGCGTACCTTCTTATCTTTGCCTGGTAAAGATTACCATCATCAACGGCTTCCTGATTAAATTTCGCGAATAGAGTAGTCACCTTTATTGATGAGCTACCTGTTCGCTCACTCGCTCATTTACCATTACAAATGCAGGTTCTTAAATTTGGCGGCACTTCGGTTGGGTCCGTAGACAGCATAAAACAGGTTATCCAGATCATTGAAAACCATCGGCAAAATGGCGACCAGATAACGGTCGTATTCTCGGCGATGGGCGGTATTACCAACCAGCTTATCGAAATTGGGCGGATGGCTACAGCCGGTGAACCGGATTATATGGAACTGGTTCGCCGAATTGAAGACCGGCATTTCAATGTGGTAAAGGCCCTGATTCCGGTTAAAGAACAAAGCAAAGTATTCGCGCACATTCGGGGCATCATCAACGAACTCGAAGATCTACTGCGGGGCGTTTCGCTCATCCGTGAACTCACGCTCCGTACTCACGACCTCATCACCAGCTTTGGCGAACGACTATCGACTACGGTAATTACCGAATGCGTGAAAAGTCTCGGTATTCCGGCACAGTTTTGCGATGCCCGGAAAATCATTAAAACCGACACGCAGTTTGGGCAGGCCGAAGTAAATTATACCCTGACGAATCAGCTTATTCAGGACCATTTTGCCAAAACATCCGACCTGCAACTGGTAACGGGCTTTATCGGCTCGACTGAAAAAAACGAAACCACAACCCTCGGCCGGGGCGGGTCGGATTATACGGCATCCATCTTGGGGGCTGCTCTGAATGCAGAGGTAATCGACATCTGGACGGATGTAGACGGGATGATGACCGCCGATCCGCGCAAGGTGCCTAATGCTTTCAATATTCCAACCATCACCTATGCCGAAGCGATGGAGTTGTCGCATTTCGGGGCCAAGGTCATATACCCGCCCAGTTTGCAACCGGCTTTCGCCCGGAATATCCCGGTTCGGGTGCTCAATACGTTCAATCCAACGCATGAAGGAACCGTAGTAAGCCGCACCGCCGAACGGCGTCAATATACCATAACGGGTATTTCGAGCATCGACGATATTGCCCTGGTGAACGTGCAGGGTTCCGGTATGATTGGGGTGGCCGGGGTATCGGCCAAGTTATTTGGCGTTTTGGCCGCTCACAAAATCAGCGTTATCCTGATCTCGCAGGCTTCGTCGGAACACTCGATTTGCTTTGCCATCGACCCGCGCGGTGCCGAGAATGTGAAGACTATTCTGGACGCCGAATTCGCTACCGAAATTTCCCACGGGCACATCGACAATATCGCTATCGAGCGTGATTTGTCGGTCATTGCAACGGTGGGCGAAGGGATGAAGAAAAGCTCGGGTATTGCCGGGAAACTGTTTTCCGTACTGGGCAAAAACGGGGTCAACATCGTGGCTGTGGCGCAGGGGTCATCGGAGATCAATATCTCGGTAGTTATCAATAAGAATAACCTCTCGAAAGCCCTTAACTCGCTGCATAACATCTTCTTCCAGTCTGAAGCCCGTGTACTCAATCTTTATCTGGTGGGTACGGGTCTGATTGGCAAAACGCTTCTGAAACAGATTTTCGACCAGTCCGAATACCTGCGTTCGGAGAAGCTCCTGAAAGTTTGCGTAGTGGGTATGACGAACACCAAAAAGATGGTGCTCGACCCCAAAGGTATCTCGCTGGACGGCTGGCGCGAACGGCTCCTGACCGATGGTGTCACGACGTCGTTACCTGCTTTTGTTGAGAAAATTAAAGACTATAACCTGCCCAACTCGGTGTTCATCGACTGTACGTCGGATAAAGACATTGTGCAGTTCTATGAGTCGTTGCTGGATGCCAACATCTCGGTGGTAACCCCGAACAAAGTAGCCAATTCCGGCCCGTATAGTGAGTATCGGCGATTGCAGCGTACGGCTTTGAATCGGGGGGTTAAGTTTCTCTATGAAACCAATGTGGGAGCTGGCCTGCCGATTATCAACACCGTACAGGGGCTGATGACCTCCGGCGACCAGTTCCTGAAGATCGAAGCGATTCTGTCGGGAACATTGTCATACATCTTCAATACCTTCCGCCCCGGCATCTCCTTCGCCGACGTGGTGCGCGAAGCCAAAGAAAAAGGCTATACCGAACCCGACCCCCGCGACGACCTGAGTGGACTGGACGTAGCCCGTAAAATCCTGATCCTGGCCCGCGAAGCCGGTTTCCCCCTCGAACCGGAAGACGTTACGATCACAAACCTGTTGCCGCAGTCGTGTCTGGACGCGCCTACTATTCCGGCCTTTTTCGACGAGTTGGAACGCAACAATGATTACTTCGAAAACTTGCTGGCGACTGCCGTTGCGAATAGTGAGAAGCTGCGTTTCGTAGCCAGTTTCGAGAACAACAAAGCCACCATCGGCTTGCGCCCCGTCGATTCGGAACACCCATTCTATCAGTTAACCGGTGCCGACAACATCGTATCGTTCACCACCGAACGCTATAAAGACCGACCCCTGGTGATCAAAGGCCCCGGTGCCGGTGCCGAAGTAACGGCTTCGGGTGTATTCGCCGATGTGGTGAGTATCGGGAGCTATTTGGCGTAGGAATTGTTATCTTCGTAAGCAAAAAAATGTATGGAGAACGCTCTTCTTCAACGAATCACATTAAACCCAGACATCTGTCATGGGAAGCCAACTATTCGTAATCGACGTTACCCGGTCGAGTTAATCCTGGATCTTCTTTCGGCAGGAATGACGCATGAAGAGATATTAACAGATTATCCAGCGTTGGAGGAAGATGACATTCGGGCGTGTCTAGCCTTTGCCAGTCGACTTGCGAGGGTGAAAAGTATTCATCAGGTATTAGTATGAGATACCTGGTTGATGCTCAACTACCTTATTTGCTGGCTGAGGTATTTAGAGCAAAAGGGTATGACGTAATACATACAGATGATTTACCTGATAAAGACGAATCAAGCGATACTACTATTCGTCAACTAGCAACTCGTGATAATCGCATTGTTATTAAAAAAGACTCCGATTTCCAAGATAGCTACCTTCTATTTGGACAACCTCCCAGGTTATTGTTGTTAACCACTGGTAACATAAAAAATCGTCAATTACTTGATTTATTTCGAAGCAACATAGCTGTCATAGATGGACTGTTCCTTGTGCACACCTTCATTGAGTTAAACAATAACGATTACATCGTTCATGAGTAACGGCCTCGGATGTAGTGGGTATCGGGAACTATTTGGCGTAGGAATTGAGGATGAGGTCATTTTTCAGTGTAGTACCGACCGTCCCGGTCGGGTGTGTATTTGATCGCAACTCGCCCGACCGGGACGGTCGGTAC
>CAXTJJ010000404.1:0-5807 GCA_964244155.1 uncultured Spirosoma sp. | reverse complement strand
AAATTGATTTTTCGACCTGTTTCGGCGGCCTGGTAAATAGCCTGTAAAAGTGTTACATCACGTAAACCCTCTGCCCCCGTAACATGATTAGGCAGCTGTTTACCATCAAGGAGGTCTTTGCAAACGCCATCCATGTGTGCGGCCTGATGATTCACAACGGGCATCTCAATTGGACCTTTGCTGGTTCTGCCTTTTAATGGACCGTAGCCAAACGCAGGAGACAATTCAAACCAGCCTTTTTCGCAGGAAGCATATAGCCGTTCAACACCGGCAGTGTAACTAGTGGTCGAATTGGCAACGGCTCCGCTCGGAAACTGGAATTGCCAAAACATAGTTTCCTCCACTTCTTTGAATTTATCTGGTTCGGTTTTGGGCGAAAACTGCGCTGTTACCGAAATCGGCTCTTCGCCCGTTACATAGCGTGCGCCCTGAACGGCGTAAATGCCAACGTCCATTAGGGGGCCGCCACCCGCCATCGACTTTTTCATGCGCCACTGGGTTGGATCTCCGATTCGGAAACCATCACTACTTTCAACGAACTTAACGGCACCAAATACCTTTTGCTGCCCAAGCCTCATCACTTCCTGGGTGAATGGCTCATAATGCAGTCGATATCCAACAGCCAATTGCTTATTTGCCTTTTTGCAGGCATCGATCATATTCTGGCAGGCTTTTGGCGTAATGGCCATGGGCTTCTCACAAATGACGTGCTTGCCTGCCTGTGCCGCTCGAACAACAAACTCTTCGTGCATTGAGTTAGGCAGTACCACATAGACTACGTCAATGTCTTTATTGTCGGCAATTCGATCGAAATTTTTATAGTCATAGACATTAGCCTTTGGAATATTGAATGTCTTCATCCATTCTTCTGCTTTCGAAGGGGTACCTGTTACGATTCCAGCCAGACGGCAATTTTGAGTTTGCTGCAAAGCCGTCGCCAGCAAATTTTTGCTGTAATATCCCAACCCGACTAAAGCGATGCCTAACTTGCGGCCCGGCTGGCCCGCCTTTGCGTCAGCTGGATTTGTCAACAATGAATAAATGCCGCTGGACTCGCTTCTGGCGAACTGATTGTTGCCATAGCCAAGCAGTGGTAAGGAAAAGGCCGACGCGCCTGCACCAAGATTACGTAAAAAGGTGCGCCGGGAACTGTGGTCTTGATTTTTCATGAGGAGCCGTTTTTAGAAAACACGGTAAAGCCGGAAAGATTAGATAGGCTTTAAAGGCTCTAAAAAAAGCACCGAAGCGGGTTTTTCTACCAGCTTCGGTGCCAGGTTATTAAGCAAATAATAAAGTTTATATAAGAGTGGTCTGCATTTGGGCTACGAATTTCGTTGGGCTGTTAAGCTCCGTGATACTGCACACCCTGCAAACATGGCTGTGACTTTGGATTTATAAGGGACTGACGAGTGCCTATTGCGAAGATTACTTTAGGTTATGGCGACCTTATAAGTAGACTTCTTAACTAGCTTTTTAACAAAGTTGCCTGTCTTTTCTGCTGAATTGCCAACAAACTGATAATTAGACCTAATGCTATCGGGAATAACGCAACAACAGTCAGTGAGTCGTCGCTGCCGCCCGGTCTCATAAGGAGTATATAGGACAAAGCACCTGAAATAACCACGCCCAAAAAATAGAGCACTTTGCTCGATAAATTAATGGTCGACGCTACCCCCGATTGCATGAACGAGTACATGGCTTGTACTACCTGAATAAAAGCATACATCATTGCCCAAAAGCTTAAAGTTGATAGAAAGCCATCTACATCCTGCTTTGAAGAAATGATCAAGGCAATACCGAAGGTTACATCAGATAGGCTTCGCAACAACTCCCAAATGTAATTTCGGTCGGCTCGCACATTCGAAAAGGTGTATAGAAGTCCAACAACACCCGCAGCCGTCAGCAATCCGGCAATTAGTTGAGCCGACGACGTTGTGAATGTATCAGCAAATTTAAATAAGCATATACCGATCAAGATATATATAATGCCACGGGCAATGAGCAGCCACCAGTATTTTGTCGGATTTGAGGTTTCCATAGCGTTGAATTAATGAAGTTAGTTTACTGAATAATCTATATAGATTAAGCTCAGTAAACGACTGTTAATCCTCATTGTTTGGCTTTCTTTAGGTTAAATAGGATTCGGGTTTTGATTCGAATTCCAGTTAAACCAAAACGAGCCAGCCCTATTTTGGACTGGCTCGTTTTGGTTTAACTGGTTTCGTATTCTTAAAAAATATATCTGTTCTCCGCAATCATGGCATCGGCGATTTGGCGACGGGCGTCTTTCAGATTCAGTGGCTCAATTTTAGTAAACCGTTTCAAACCCATCAACATACCCCGTAGCTCATCGCCTTCAGCAAAGGACGTGATCGCTGCGCGACCGGCGTTGTTGACTTTCTCAACCGCTTCGTGCAGGTAAACCAGTGCCATTTGCTTTTGCAGGGCAACTGCTTCTTCGCCTTTAATACCGATTAATTTCTCCACACGCAACAACACTGATTCTGCTATATAGATTTCGATGGCCATATCGGCAACGTTCATCAGGATTTCCTGCTCGTTCGAGAGGTTCATCATGAACTTCTGAACGGCGGCCCCCGATACCATCAGGGCGGCTTTCTTCAGGTTTCGGATAACTTTTTTCTCGGCAATAAAGACGCCTTCTTCCTCGTCCGAATTGAAATCCGGAATCGACATGATTTCTTTGGCAACCGCCATTGCAGGCCCCATCAGATCGAGTTCGCCCTTCATGGCCCGCTTCAGCAGCATGTCCACTACGAGCATCCGGTTAATTTCGTTGGTACCTTCGAAAATCCGGTTGATACGTGCATCGCGGTATGAACGGTCCATTGGTGCGTCGGCCGAGTAACCCATACCGCCATATACCTGAACGCCTTCATCTACTACATAGTCCAATACTTCTGAGCCATGTACTTTCATAATGGCGCATTCGATTGAGAACTGCTCCAGCGCCTTCAGTTTAGCTGAAGCGTCGTCCAGTCCCTGGCCTTTCAGGTCTTCGATCAAGTCGTCGATATTTTGTCCAGCCCGATACGAAGCCGTTTCGGAAGCATAGACTTTTAGCGCCATTTCGGCCAGTTTATGCTTTATAGCACCGAATTGAGAAATGGCTGTTTTAAACTGCTTTCGCTCGTTAGCGTAACGGATTGCATGATTGATTACCTCTTTAGATCCGCCAACAGCCGCAATGCCCAGTTTGATCCGGCCAATGTTCAGAATGTTTACTGCGATCTTGAATCCATTGCCACGTTCTGACAACAAGTTTTCGACGGGTACTTTACAGTCGTTAAAGAAAATCTGACGGGTGTCGGAGCCTTTAATACCCATTTTGTGCTCCGGCTCGTTCATGGTGATACCTTCGTATCCTCGCTCGACAATGAATGCCGATAAGTTTTTGTCAGCATCAATTTTGGCGAATACAATATACACATCGGCGAAGCCACCGTTGGTGATCCACATTTTCTGACCATTCAGAACATAATATTGACCATCTTCGGTTAAAGCTGCCTTGGTCTTTCCTGAGTTAGCATCGGAGCCTGAGTCAGGCTCTGTTAAACAATAAGCCGCTTTCCACTCACCCGAAGCTAGTTTGGGCAGGTATTTAGATTTCTGATCCTCATTACCATAATAGACAATTGGCAGGGTGCCAATACCTGTGTGGGCCGATAAGGCTACCGAAAATGAATGGCCTGCGCCCGTCACTTCAGCTACCAGCATAGAGGTATTAAAATTTGTTCCGAAACCACCGTATTGCTCAGGTACTGATGTACCCAGAATACCCAATTCTCCGGCTTTGTCCATCAATGATGAAATCAGTTCGGGCGATTTGGCATTATCAATTTCGTTCAGACGCGGCCAGATTTCCCGTTCCAAGAACTCGCGGCAGGTAGCCGCAATCATTTGCTGCTCTTCGGTAAACTCTTCAGGGATAAATACCTGTACTGCCTGCGTTTCTTTGATCAGAAATTCGCCACCTTTTATAGAGGCTTTTGGTTCTGTCGCAATCATGTTTAATTAGGTTTATTATGCTTGCATACTAATTCGTTAGCAAATAAACTCATTTCAAAATTAGTATGCAAGCATACTAATAATATTTTTTAGCCAAAATGATGATCCTATGGCTATAGCCTAAAAAGCTGGCTGTTGAATTAGCAAAAGGTTTATTAACCACAGAGACACAAAGAGCATAGAGGTGAATGGACTGATTTCTTTCCAATTCACCTCTATGCTCTTTGTGTCTCTGTGGTTAATAAACCTTTTGCTAATTAAGCCGTTCAAAAATTCCTGCAACGCCCTGCCCGCCACCTACGCAGGCAGATACCATACCGTATTTTTGATCGCGACGGCGCATTTCGTTCAGTAACTGTACCGATAGCCGTGCGCCGGTCGAACCCAGGGCATGCCCTAAAGCAATGGCTCCACCGTTCGGGTTAATTTTGCCAGGGTCGAGGCCAAGCTCCTGAATAACGGCCAGCGACTGAGCCGCAAAGGCTTCATTCAATTCAATAAGATCTATGTCGTCCTGTTTCAAGCCACCCTTTTTAAGAGCAATGGGTATGGCAGCCACTGGCCCTATACCCATAATTTTAGGTTCGACACCAGCCGTAGCATACGATACCATTCGAGCCATTGGCTTCAGATTCAATTCGTTTACCAAACGTTCCGACATAACAACCACAAAAGCGGCTCCATCGGATGTCTGCGAAGAGTTCCCGGCGGTAACCGATCCACCAGCTGCAAAAACGGGTTTCAGTTTAGCTAAACCTTCGGCGCTGGTGTCTTTGCGCGGACCCTCGTCCTGAGCAACAGTCCACTCACGCGTTTTCTTCTTATTACTCTCCGCGTCAAAATACGTTTCACTTACTTTAATGGGCACGATCTCATCGGTGAATTTTCCGTCTTTCTGAGCGGCCAAGGCTTTTTGGTGAGAAGCAAAGGCGAACTCATCCTGTGCATCGCGGCTGATGTTAAACTGTTGTGCAACCTGTTCGGCGGTCAGACCCATACCGATATAATAATCGGGGTGTGATTTCGCAATTTCGTAATTCAGTGCAGTTTTCCAGCCCATAACCGGCACCATCGACATAGATTCGGTTCCTCCGGCAATGATGCAATCGGCTAGGCCGGCATGAATCTTGGCCGAGGCAATGGCGATGGCTTCCAGACCTGATCCGCAGTACCGGTTAATAGTCATGCCGGGAACACTGTTGGGTAATGATAACAGGGCAATGTAGCGGGCAATTTGCATACCCTGCTCCGCTTCGGGGACAGCATTTCCAACAATCAGATCTTCAACACGAGCTGGATCAAGGTTAGGTACCTGACTCAGTAAGTGCTTAATAACTTCAGCCGCCATATCGTCGGGGCGGGTAAAGCGGAGACCTCCGCGAGGGGCTTTACCCACGGCTGTACGATATCCGGCTACAATGTATGCGTCCATAAAAATTCGATGTTGATATACTGGTTAAGCGGGAACTTAGAGCAATAACTTATTTTTTGAACGAAAAATTACAAAAGATTCATAAATTATTATGCAAGCATACTATTTTCTTTTGATAAGTGCAATTATTGCAGGACGGTTGTCGTCTGGGTCTAAAGATCACTATGAAGTTGTGTAGCATCTTGTTTTTGTCGCACGGGCAGCACTCCGCCCCGATGAAAACTGACTGATAGAAATAGAAAAGCCGCTCAATGAGCGGCTCAACATCAGGGAAATCAAAAAACGGGTGGGTTTCAATCAGAAGTGACGGTCACCAGCTTCTCGTTTGCCAAGCATAACAGCCCCT
>CAXTJJ010000403.1:0-5818 GCA_964244155.1 uncultured Spirosoma sp. | reverse complement strand
TTTTCGGCTATTTTTGCGCTTCTTTCCGTAAGGAAAGGATTACTTTTTTGACATTACATACATTGCTGAATGAATCAAAAATTTTTTTATTCGTTGGTGCTGGTCATTATGGGAGCCTTATTTTTTATTCCATTTTTGGGGGGCGTTCGCTTATTTGACTGGGACGAAATTAATTTTGCCGAATGCGCTCGCGAAATGATGGTGTTGGGCGATTACCTGCACGTACACATAGATTTTAAGCCTTTTTACGAAAAACCTCCGCTGTTTTTCTGGTTTCAGTCGGGCATGATGCAACTGTTTGGCATCAATGAGTTTTCGGCCCGCCTGCCCAATGCCATCTGCGGTATCATCACATTAGTTTATCTCTATAACCTCGGTCAAAAACTACATGGCCACCGGTTCGGCTGGTTATGGGCCCTGGCTTATTTAGGGTCTGTAACGCCCCATTTATACTTCCGGTCGGGCATTATCGACCCGTTTTTTAATCTGTTTATTTTTGTCGGGTTAGTCAATCTGATTTTTGCCTCCTGGAAACGCGAACGATTGGGAGGGGCCATGACTGTACCGAAAAGCGAATGGACCTATATACTGCTGGGAGGCTTTGTGCTGGGCCTCGCCATTATGACTAAAGGGCCGGTCGCTTACCTCATTGTCTGTCTGGTTCTGTTGGTTTACTGGATGTTAAGTCGCTTTCGGTGGTTTATTTCGCCGTTGCAGTTTCTATCTTTTTCAGTGGCGGCTGCCGTTGTGTCGTTAGTTTGGTATGGCCTTGATATTTATCTGCACGGTCCGGCTCTGATGCAGGCGTTTCTGGCGTATAATTTCCGGTTATTCAGTACACCCGATGCCGGGCATGTTGGTTTTCCCGGTTACCACCTTATTGTTTTGTTAGTAGGGTGTTTTCCGGCGTCGATCTTTGCGATTCGGGCGTTTGGCGGCCTGTTTATCGAGCGGAATTACCAGCGGGAATTTCGAAAATGGATGCTCATTTTGTTCTGGGTCGTGCTGGTACTATTCAGCATTGTACAGTCGAAAATTGTTCACTACTCATCGCTCTGTTATTTTCCCTTAACTTACTTTGCGGCACTGACGCTCTTGCAACTAGAAGAACGAAAAATACAGTTCAACAACTGGCTGCGGGCGGGCTTGATCCTGATTGGCGGCATTTATGTAGTGGCTATCATAGGGGTGCCCATCCTGGCGCATCATATGGACATTGTCAGAAGGTATGCCGATCAGGATGCGTTTTCACAGGGTAATCTGGACGCAAAGATCGACTGGACCGGCTGGGAGGCCCTGCCCGGTGTTTGGCTTTTTGGGGTTTTGATTCTGGTTATCATCTGGTATAACCAGCGTGAACCAGTCCGCGCTTCGCTATCGCTCTTTATCGGAATGGCAGTCTTTGTAACACTCACGCTCTGGTTTTTAATTGGTCGGATTGAGGGTATATCGCAAGATGCCGCGATGCGGTTTTTCGAGCGGGCCGAGGGGCAGAACGTTTATGTCAAAACCTATGGCTATCACAGCTATGGACCTTATTTTTATACAAAGAAACAGGCAGTTATGAACCCGAATTATTACAACGATGAATGGCTGCTACGGGGTCGGATTGATAAAGACGTGCTGTTTATCCGCAAAGCCAGCGAAGAGCCAACCCTGCTCGATTCGTTGCCCGACGTTCGGAAAACGGGTGCCGAAAATGGCTTCGTTTTCTATCGGAGAACGTCGAAGTAAATGTATGTGACAGTGTTTTCAGGCAGGCTTACCGCCTGACTGACAGGATTTTCTTCGATTAATAAAAATTCAATAATGCTGTCCGAAAAAATACTGACTTACCCAGATTTAAAACCGTTGCTGCCGTCCGGTAGTTATAACCGCTATGGTTACAACGCGCATAATTCAACGAGCATCCGGTCTGGCTCAGGCAGAGAGAAGGACGGCGAAATCAATCGTATTCTTCGGATTACTGGCAGGGCTATTGGCTTGCAGCCATTCCAGTCAGCCAGGGGGCGGCCCTCAGAAGAAACTACGCGTTTCGGTTGGCGAAATAAAAGAAATCTCCCTGTCTGACCGGGGTGATAACGGGTCGGAATTGATTGGGACGTCAGACAATCAGGAAGTTGTCGAAGTGTCCCGGCAACAACTCGCTCCGGCGGTTGATACCCTGTCGCGAAACAAAACAGGCCCAACGGTCTTTCAGATAAAAGGTATCACGGCAGGAACAGCCAACGTCATTTTCTCGACCAAGCCCATGAATCAGGCTGGAAACGGGACAACTATTCGAACGTATGTTGTGCAGGTGACGGCAAAATAAACTAAGCGTGCCTTGGTAACTTCCTGGCCGCTAGTCTTTGTTGTTCATCAACTCCGGTTTAATCTCAATCGCAACAGGCACTACCTCAATCAGTTCCAGCGACTTGACCATGTTAAGCGTCCCATTTTTATAGGTTAAAAAGTGCGCCGTTTTCAGATGGGCCTGGTAAGCTGCTTCGCTGGCATATACCTCAAAAACCGTCACCTGGGTTGGATGTATCTTATCGTATACGGCCTGAAGGGCTAGTACACCGGGTTCAACTTTCACGGCCGTTTTAGCATGCTCAGCCAGGGCTGCCCGGTACGCTTCGAGATAAGCAGGGTGAATCTCGATTTTCGCAATTCTGACTTTGCGGTTATCTGGCTGGGCTGAGGCAGACTTATATCCAGCGATGAGCATGACAAGGATAAGGAAACAGGCGATAATTGAGAAGTTTGTTTTCATATGATTCTGGCTAATCTGACCATTGTGCAACCAGTTTTCTCAACCCGATTTGCACACGGTATGATTAAATAGACTTGTGTTCTATAAGACTCGATATTAAGTAGGCATTTAAATACGTCGCCGGGGCTGATGCGCTACTGAGTAGGTGAAACGTTGCCCCAAGATCCTGCTTTGCCGTCAGGCGCAAAACCCCGGAACAAGCGAAGGGCCTACGACCAATAGTCAAACTTCTTTTTCGTGAAGATCGACTTGGGTATCATCGCATGAACGCCCAGTGTCTGGTCTACGACCTGGCTTACCTCAAAATCGACGCCGGTGCTGGCAATCGAAAGGGCTTCGTTAAACGTAAAGCCTAACTCATCTTTTATAAAGGCACAGGCTTCGGAGAGTGCATTTTTCATGGCTTTGTTCAGATCTTTATCCAGTCCAACGGCAATGAAATGAGTGGGTGTTTCGGCACGGGGTTGCTTGAGGGATTTACCTTTATGGACGATGAATTTAACCGTGAGGTTGATGGCCGTTTCAATAGCGACGCCACTCACTTCGCCGTTGCCCTGGGCGCCGTGCCCATCGCCGGTTGTGAACAGCCCGCCCGAAACAGATACCGGAAGGTGTAAAGTCGTGCCTTTTACCAGATGTTTGATATCCAGGTTACCACCAAAAAAGTTCGGCGGAATTGAACTCTGGCGGCCCATGTCGGGTGGGGGCGACAGTGCCATTACACCCATAAACGGCTTTAGCGGAATTTCGACGCCTTCGGTAAGGGTTGCCATTTTTCGTTTGGCATCGTAGCGATACACGAAGGTTTCGCGGGTTTTCACGTCATCCGGAATACCGCCCCCGCCCGGCCATACGCTGTTGACACCAAAACCAGCCGGAAACGTCAGGTCAAGAATACGGATTTCGAGACTGTCGCCGGGTTGGGCACCATCAATGTAAACGGGGCCCGTGAGCATATGCCCTCGAATACCCGATGGCTCGGGCTTCACATTTTTCAGAATCGCAATCACTTCCTGCGCATGCTGATCGAGCGGCAGGTTGTTTTTAGTGTAAAATTCCTCCGGGTTCGTTCGACTCACACCCGACGGGTTGACGGTCTGAATCTCAACTACATCGCCATCTTTTACTTTATAGGCGGGCGGCACATCGGCCCCAAAATATCCCCAAACCATATTTTCGGGCAACGACCGAATAACGTGATCGGGTTTGATAGCCGAGGACTGAATGGGAAGTTCAGGGAGGTTGGGCGTTTTTGCCTTAAGAATAGTCCGGGCTGTCAGGCTGCCTGTTGAGAGAAGGGCCAAACCGTTGCGGCTGGTCTTTTGTAAAAAACTTCGTCGGGATGTTTTCATCAGTCGGTCCGCCGAAGCGGTTGTATGAATGAAGATAGAACACAGATTATTATGATTAATATGGTTTGGTCATGATTTCACAATCTTGAAATTCATTTTAAAATCATGACCAATCCATATTAATCATAATAATCTGTGTTCTATAAATGTAGGTAGTAAGATACTAAATCAAATGCCAATTACTGAACAACTGCCTTATTTAACCAGTTAGGACTCAGAATTAACCTGATTTGCGCGTGTCAGCACCAACCGTACCAACGGCCACTTCGTCGTCACCAAACAAATGGATCATACTGGGCACGGTCATGTTCGGAACGTTCATGTCCACGCTCGACAGCAGCATTGTAAACATTGCCCTGCCAACTATCAGGCGGGAGCTTCACGCGGGCGATAGTGTTGAATGGATTGTGCTCTGCTACCTGCTCACCACAACCAGCACGTTGCTCATTATGGGTAAATTGTCAGATTGGGTAGGCCGCCGACAAATGTACATCACGGGTTTTTGCGTCTTTGTGCTGGGGTCGTTGCTTTGCGGCCTGGCCTGGAGCTTGTGGTCGCTGGTTGCTTTTCGGGTGGTTCAAGGCTTGGGTGCTTCTATGATTTATGCCATCGGACCAGCCATCATTGGTGATGCATTCTCGCCTAAAGAGCGCGGGCAGGCATTAGGGCTGATGGGTTCCATAGTGGCAGCGGGTTCCAGTGCAGGGCCGGTCATCGGTGGCCTTTTGCTCGGTAAGTTTGGCTGGTCGAGTATTTTTTTTGTAAACGTACCCATCGGCCTATTGGCCATTTGGCGGGCCTGGACCATATTACCCAAAACACCAAAGGTGACCGGGCAGCGGTTTGATCTGCTGGGTGCGGGTCTGTTTCTGTTGGGTGTTACCGCTTTACTGACGGGGCTTGATTTTGGTCCAGAACCTCGTTACGGCTGGAATGACCCCCTTGTTATTGGATTGCTTTCTGTTGGGGCGGTTTTATTAGTCCTGTTTCTGTTTTGGGAGATGCGGGTCAGTGAGCCGATGTTACGCCTGACCCTGTTCCGCATCCGGCCGTTTACGGCGGCTATTCTGGCTGCTTTTTGTGGATTCATTGCCTCTGGCGGAAACCTGTTTGTCATTCCCTTCTTCCTGCAACAGTTACTTGGCCTTAATCCCGAACGGGCCGGACTTGTGTTGTTGGCGGGGCCGTTGACACTCAGTGTTGTAGCGCCTTTAGGTGGCTATCTCTCCAGTCGGGTAAGCACCCGATGGTTGTCGAGTTTTGGCTTGCTCATCACGGCTTGCGGCTATTTTGCCTTTTCGTTTCTGGATACAGGCTGGGACTGGAAAGACGTTGTCTGGCGGAGTGCGCTGGTGAGCCTGGGCTTTGGCTTGTTTCAGTCGCCAAACAGCAGTAGTGCGCTTAATGCGGCCCCTTTAGCCCTAAGGGGCATTGCCAGTAGTATGATTGCGTTTATGCGTAACCTTGGTTTTGTGGTAGGTATTGCGCTGGCTGCTGCCGTCTGGTATAGTACTCGAAACCGCTATGCGCTGGCAAATAACGTAACACCCGAAGCGACCGATGCGCAGCTGCTTGGCATGCATTATGCCTATCTCATTATGGCTGGTCTTGTACTGCTAGGAGCCCTTGTTTCGTTCTCACGGGGAAAGACTACGCAGCCGGTATCATCGGTTGTTGTACCAAACGAACCTATTGCGGCTGGTTAATT
>CAXTJJ010000402.1:0-5834 GCA_964244155.1 uncultured Spirosoma sp. | reverse complement strand
GGTAGTGCCAGCGGCAATTCGACCTTCGTCAAGACCTGGTTATTGGTCATGCCTACACCCCTCGCGGCTTCCTTTATCAACGGACTCACTTCTGTAATGCCGACATAGGTATTTCGAATAATAGGCAGCAACGCATAGAGAAACAATGCTACCAGCGCTGGACCAACGCCAATTCCCAATAGTGGAATTAGAAAGCCCAGGAGCGCCACACTCGGCACTGTCTGCATTACACCGGCAACGCCCAACACCCCGCTCGCCAGCCGTTGCCGACGCGAAATGAGAATACCCAGTGGCACCCCAATCAGCAACGCAAACAGTAAGGACACGAACGTCAGCCCAATATGGGTCAGGGTTTGCTCAAGTAATTTATCAGCGTGTTCGCGGATGAACAGGAAGAAGTCAGCCATTCAGTCGGTGGGGTTTGTCGTCCAGAAAATCGCGCACAAAATCCGTAGCTGGATTGGTCATTAACTCGTCGGGCGGACCAATCTGAACGATACAACCTTTATCCATGAGGGCAATGCGGTCGGCGAGTTCGAGGGCTTCGCTCACATCGTGTGTAACCAGCACGACGGTCGTTTCGCGCAGTTCATTCAGCCCAAACAGCTCCCGCCGAACGTGCTTTCTGGTGAACGGGTCGAGTGCGCCAAAGGGCTCGTCCATGAGTACGACCGGTGGATTAACGGCCAGTGCCCGCGCCAGTCCAACCCGTTGCCGTTGCCCACCGCTTAGCTCGGCCGGGTAGCGCGTTAGCAGCGTATTGGGCAATTGCAGTTTGTCCATCAGTTCGCGGGTTCTCGCCTGAATCCGGGCTGGCTCCCAACCGAGCAATTTTGGCACAGTGGCAATGGCATCGGCAACGGTATAATGCGGAAACAGGCCGCCGTCCTGAATCACGTAGCCAATTCGTCGGCGAAGTTCAGGGCCAGCCTGCTGCCGAACATCGACCCCATTTACATTGATCGAGCCAGAGGTCGGCTCAATCAGGCGATTGATCATCTTAAGGGTTGTAGTTTTTCCACAACCACTCGTTCCGAGTAATACCAGCGTTTCACCCTGCCCCACAGTAAGCGACACACCGTCAACCGCCGTATGGGAATCAAAGCGTTTGGTCAGCTTTTGAATTTCGATCATTGTATGACAAAACCAACCAGACAATTCTCTTCAGAAACCTAACTGTCTTCGAGTAGTATATTTCTTATAGATAAATCGTTATTTACGAAGTAGTTTTCTTCTTCGATATTCCAGGCTCTGAAGGGTAAATTCGTTTACTGCCGATGGATTCTGTTGCTGTTTTTGACGTGCCTGTTCAATGAGTTGATCCGTCAGACGCACACGTTCTAAAGCTAAACCCATAAGGCGGTTTTGTATGTCTCGTAGATGCATAGAACTAGCCAAATAAAATTTCTAAATTAACAATTCCCTTAGCACGTCCATTCCTGTCTGTGCCAAATTGCTGTTGCCAATAAGTTGCTAACTCAGTCGCTTTATCCGAATCATCAATAAGCAGAAAGTAGGCATCAACACCATAACGAGCTGCCGCATTATCAGCAAACATGGGCTCAAACTGACTTTTATACTGTTCAAATAAACTATCGGCATTAAAAACATTCAGCAAATCCACATCGTTCGGATTCAACTTCTGTGTTGTGAAACTGCGGTTTAGCCAAACTCGCCAGGTTCCTTTATAACTGAGGTCGGTTAACAACATACCCATATCGCCCAGGTATTCAAGCAAGCCAGTAAAAATCGCTTGTCGAGTGTTTGACTCGGTGAAATCAGCTACGAATCTCTTCTCAAAATCAACCAAATCGTCGATAGCTATAAACGTATGAGGGGCGAGATTACCATGCTTATCAAACCAATAGTCAACTTGTTTAGCCATTACATCTTGAATATAGACAATAAAGAGTGTCTCGCCCCACAGTAAGCGACACACCGTCAACCGCCGTATGGGAATCAAAGCGTTTGGTCAGCTTTTGAATTTCGATCATTCGACCACCTGTACGCCTTTCCAGAACGCTACCCGGTTTTTGATCTCACTGGCAGCTGGCTTTGGTTCAGGGTAATACCAGGCCGCATCGGGGTTGGTTTTGCCTTCTACGGTCAAGGTGTAGTAGGAAGCCAGTCCTTTCCAGGGACAAGTTGTATGCGTCTCGCTATCGACCAGAAATTTGGCTTTAACCGAGTCTTTCGGGAAATAATGATTGTTTTCAATAACGACGGTGTCGTTGCTTTCGGCGATGGTTTCACCGTTCCAGATAGCTTTCATAGGAGTGTTAGTTATAGGGTTATACAGTTGTTGAGTTATAAAGTTAACTGTCGTGACGATTAGTCCATCTGGACATACCTCCGCCAGGACAGGCAACTTTATAACCGTACAACCCTATAACTCAACAACTGGTTTACTTAAGCACCTGAACTTCAATCACTGAATTGTCATAAACCCGGTGCGTTGCTTTCTGGAAGTCAGCAGCGTCGGCTTTGTAGATGTTATCCACATATTTCTGTGGATTCCGGTCGATCAGCGGGAACCACGTACTCTGCACCTGAATCATAACCCGGTGGCCTTTTTTGAAGGTATGCAGAACATCCTGAAGCCTGAAATTTACGTCGGTTATTTCACCGGGCTTGACGGGCTCCGGCTTCTCAAATGAATTACGGAATCGTCCGCGCATAGCCTCTGACCGAACCATCTGCTGGTAATTACCCAGCGTAATGTTCTTGTTTGGCATGTATGGATGATTCGGTTCGTCGGGTGGGTATACGTCGATGAGTTTCACTACCCAGTCGGCATCGGTGCCCGTGGTGCTTACTTTAAGTTTAGCCATGATTTCGCCACCGAGTGTCATGTCTTCAGTCAGCACCTCGGTCTGGAACGTAAGTACATCCGGCCGACGGCCCGCAAACCGCTGATCTTCGGACATATAGTTGAACGGCGTAAAGCCCTGCGTTGTCGTAATGTCTTCGGTATACGGAACCGGTTTCATGGGGTCGCTGATGAATTCCGAGAACAGGTTATTCGTCGCGTTCATCGTCCGGTTGTTGGCCAGACTCCCGTCCGACATAAGGAAGAACTGCTTAACGGGTGCATCGGCCACGGGCCATTTGTCAAACGTTTTCCACTCATTGCGCCCCGTATTAAACAGGTAGGCTTCGGGCAGGCCCGTCTTTCCGTCACCCGCTCCTTTCAGGAAGTGGGTGAAGAATTTCGCTTCGATATTCCGTTGGTAGAAAGTTGCAACGCTATCGCCAAAATAGACGTTGCTATGCAGCGTATGCCCCGTTTCGCGCGACCAGCGACCATGCCCGAACGGCCCCATTACCAACGTGTTATAGGTATTAGGGTTGTTCTTTTCTACGGTTTTATAGATGTTCAGCGGGCCGTATAAATCCTCAGCATCGAACCAGCCGCCAACGGTCATTACAGCAGGGCGAACATTTTTGAGGTGCGGCAGCAGGCCCCGTTTCTGCCAGAACTCGTCATAGTTGGGGTGGTTTACCGTTTCCTGCCAGTAGAAATTATCCTTGTAATATTTATCCGCATTTTTCAGCGGGCCTAAGTCATACTGCCACTGGAATCCGTCATTTGAGCCTGTTTTAATCATCTGGTCATTATACCATGCCTTCGTAGTTGGTTCGGCATGCTGCACACCAAACACCGGAAATGTGAACAGATATGCCTGAATAAATGCGCCGTTATGATGAAAATCGTCAAAGAAAAAATCCGCAATCGGAGCTTGTGGCGAAGCCGCTTTGAGGGCTGGGTGCGCGTTGGGTAGTGATGCTGCCGTGTAGAAGCCGGGGTAACTAATGCCCCACTGCCCTACCCGACCATTATTACTAGGTACGTTTTTGAGTAACCATTCAATAGTATCGTAGGTGTCCGAACTCTCATCAATGGCTGTCGTGCTGACGGGTACAGTCGTCTTCTTTTTGCCCTTCGGCGCAGCAACCGGCTGCTGATCCGTAACGGTAGGTGTCATATTCGTCCAGGTTCCCTCCGAGGCCCAGCGGCCCCGAACGTCCTGATACACAAAGATAAACTTGTCGCGCATGAGCGTTCCCGACGGGCCAACCTGCGCGGGGTAGGCATCAGCACCGTAAGGAGAAACGCTGTAACAGGTCCGCTGCATCAGGAACGGATATTTCGCTGTGGCCGAAGCATCTTTCGGGACGTACACCGCCGTGTGCAGTTTCGTCCCGTCGCGCATCGGGATTTTGTATTCGAATTTCTGGTAGTTATCCCGGACGAAGTTTCCGGTTGATGTCTGTTGTGCCCTTACAGGCAGGGTTAACGCAACCGAAAGCAGCGCGTAGAGCCAGTATCTCATAGATCGGTTTTGATAGAGTTGCAGGCTGTAAAGATAGCGATTGCACAACATTGGCGACCAACAAAAAACGCCTGACCGATGTAGGCGTTTCGAACTGATTTAGCTGGCTATGTAAAGGCTATTGACTACAAATCCCGGGCTCTGACGTGGACAATTTTGCCATCGCGTTCGATGACCAAGGTATCATCGTCACGTTTTGCTTTCTCCACTAACCGTTTATGAGCCAGCCGAAAGCCCGCCATTACCTTTTTCGAAATATCTTCTTGTTTAACTGGCGTTTCCATAGCTGTTCAATAAATAATTCCACAAAGTCTGATCCAGTACAATTGTCGTTTTCAATAAACCACCTTGTGCTATCTCAACAGGCCCCTCCCCACTATTGTTGATTATGAGAAAAGAATCACAAATTGGCAGGTAAAGTGTAAATAAATTGCCCAGCGCCCGTTCATATCTTCGATGAACAACGTCGGTAGGAATATTGTGCCCACCCATTGATACTCGTTTCGCTACGCGATCAACGGCCATCTCTGCCGATGATAAATATACAAAAAAAAGTGTGATTGTATAACCTGCGTCTTTAGCCCGACGAATTGTTTGTACATACGAACGAGTTGAAAGTGTTGTTTCAAAGGCAAAGTCAACACCTTGTTTCATAAGATGCTCAATACGCTGTAACATGATTCGTCCAGCTTCAAAAGCGACAGAATCAGGCTTAAATGGCGATAATCCTCTGGCTATTTCGTCAGCATTGACAAATTCCCAGACATTCAGTACTTCCGGCAATAGTGTATAAGCAGCCGTAGTTTTACCAGCCCCATTAGGGCCAGCCATGATGTATAGATTCGGCATTGTATTAATCGGTCTCTTCGAGCGTAAAGATATGCTCTACGGCCTTGCTAAATACCTGGGCAATTTTTAGCGCCAGAATCGTTGAGGGAACGTAGCGGCCCGTTTCAATCGAGTTGATCGTTTGCCGACTCACGCCAATACGATCCGCCAGATCTGCCTGCGACAGGTTATGTTCCGCCCGCTCTACTTTAAGTCGGTTTTTCATAAAGTCAAAAGCGTATGATTATTCCGGTAAATGAGCCACCGAAACCGAAAGATAAAGACCAGCAATACGGTGAACATGTTGTAGATCATCACGAGAAAAAATGCGGTATCGTAAACCGTTAAAATTGCAATTGCCAAGATGATGTAATTAGCATAAACGCTCCACTGAAGGGCTTCGAGTCGTAGCTGACTAATCATTTCATCCTCTACTTTCTCACGAGAAAAGGCGATCAACAATAAACCGATGATTATGCCAATAGCAGCCACTTCATCCGTTAGATCTTGATTATCTATGAGGTGCATTGTCGAACTACCCAGCGTTAACGTTAATGGTTTACTCAACCAGTTAACATTTAACCAGCTGATCTTAAAATCGGTGTATTGAGTAGCCAACCCAAGAATAGTTGACGGAACAAAAATAAGCCAGCCGATGAGCCGGAAACGATG
>CAXTJJ010000401.1:0-5844 GCA_964244155.1 uncultured Spirosoma sp. | reverse complement strand
CCCATTGCCGAAAAAGACATTTATCAGCGACTGGGCATTGTGCCGACGAGCGGGAGCTAGTTTGGCACTGGGCGATACGGCTACTGCTATTTATGAGTTTGCGCAGGTGTTTGACCGTTGCCCATCAAGGCGAAAAGCGGCTGAAACTAGTTTGCGTAAGTATGGGATTCGGTTCCAGGAAATGGCCCTGCGCTACGCAAAGGATGATCGGGAACGGTCGGCGGTATATGCGCTCTGTGCCATTCAGCCCGGCATCCCATTAGGTGGGAAAGATGCGCTTGCCATGCTCAGCGAAATCGTTCGGCTAACACCCGAAAACCCATTGATCGAACTGATCATGGCGCGGGAAATTAACCGGAATGAGTACTACTATTTCATGACGGATGATAAATATACCCGCAATAACCTAAGCGATTCACCCGATTCTACGGGCTTTGTGAACCGCAAACGTGAAGCCCCTTCGTATTTTGACAAACTGTGGGCTTTTGCCCTCGAATCTGCTGAAAACAAAGCGTTAAACAATCCGGCTTTTTGGTACACGGCTACGGCCTATCTGGATTATATCGGCCATGATTACCAGGCCGCTCAATCGCATCTGGATCAGGCTTCTAAATCCCCTCTGGACAACGAGGAACTGAAAACACAAATAGCCGCACAACGGATGCTCTTGTTAGCCGCTCAAACGGATACCATCACGCCAGACGCTGAAAACAAGTTGATTGGCTACCTGGAGGAGTTTGACAGTACAGGCAACTTCCGTCTGAATAACGCCTTTATTTCTGTGTGTAAACAATTCGCAAACGCCTATCAGCACAAATCTGAACCAAAAGGTGGCTGGCTATCGGGGTGCAGCCTGGCTACAACGCCGTCAGTAAACGGTGTCGATCAGGCAAAATCGTATCTGCTGACTGTATTGACAACACAGCCCGGCGCGGGTACTTATTTTGCCAGTACAACCGACCCGAATGTTATTGACGATACGGTTTCTGCTGCTACTATTCGTCAGACAATTGCCTACGCCAGCCAACCGAATTTAACGAACTTTGATAAGCGGCTGATAAAGTTGGCGCAGATCAAAACCGAGCGTCTGAACCTATTACTGGGACGTCGTTTGATGATGGCCCATCAGTATGCCGAAGCAGCAACGGCTTTCGCTACAATAAATCCTGAACTCTGGCAAACAGAGCCTTTCTCGCTCTATTTTCAAACCAATCCGTTTGCTATAAAAATGCCCCGGTTATCGGCAAGCGATAACCTGAACGCGGGTAAAAATAGCGTAAACTTCGCGGCAGAATCGGCCGTTAACCCCTATACCCCCGTTCAGTTTGCCCGGCGGATGGCTGAGCTGGAACAACGGGCAAAAGCAGCATCAGGCGACAAAGCGGCTGAATTATATTACCAGTTGGGTTGCGGTGCGTGGAATTTGAGCTGGTACGGTAACGTCTGGCTGATCGTGAAGTCGTATTGGAGCGCGGGTGAACCACCGGTTTATGCTGTTTCGGGCTCACCCGTCGAAAAGCAAAAGCAATTCGATACCTTGATGAATACCGATTATTATACCACGGCACATGCCAAAGACTATTTTGCACAATCGGCGAAAGCGGCTGTAACGCCTGCCCTTGCCGACCGCTCGGCGTATATGGCCGCTCGCTGTGAAGCACACGCCTTTTCGGTGCGACAGGCTATTGAGCAAATTCGAAATGGATATGTTTACGAAGAAGATTCTACGTTTGTAAAAAACATGACAGCCCTTCGTAAGACTAAATATGCCAGTGCCTATACCGATTTTTTCAAAAACCACAGACGTAGTTTGTTCAATCAGGAAATGATTCGGGAGTGTGCTATGTACACTGATTTTCTGTCGTTTGGCGAACAGATCAGTGAGTAAATAAATGACCGGAATGGGGGCTAAAACAAATACGGGGGGTAATTTTAACTGGGTTGCTCCGGTATACGATACCCTCGCGTTTATAGTATTCGGCCACCGGTTGCAACGGGCGCAGGGCGTTTATCTGAATCGAATACCCCTTGGCTCCTCGGTATTGATTGTGGGTGGAGGGACGGGTTGGTTGCTCGAACAAGTGCTGGTCCGCTGCCAGCCAAAACATACTGTCTACCTCGAAACGTCGAGCCAAATGGTGGCGCGTGCCAGTCGACGGATGCTTCGAAACGCCTTGATGGGTTCCGTCGACTTTCGGGTAGGGGATGAAACCGCTCTGTTGCCGGGAGATCAATTCGACGTGATAATCACCCCTTTCGTACTGGATCTCTTTACGGAAACCACCCTGCAATCCAGCATTATTCCCCCCTTATTAGCCGCTCTTAAGCCGGGGGGGACATGGCTGGTCACCGATTTCATCCAGCCGCCAGCCTTCTGGCAAAAAACACTGTTGTGGTTCATGATCCGCTTTTTTCGGCTAACAGCGGGTATCGAAGCAACGAAATTAGCCAATTGGCAGGAATGCCTGCGCCAGACCCATTTAGTTCGTGAAGAGCGACAACGTCGGGTAGGAGGGATGGTTTCGACGGAGATTTGGGTGGGTTCCGGAGCGGGTACTCATTCGCGGCAGTAGGTCCCTTACACCATTATAGATCCCGAAACATTTTGCCTATCGCTCGATACTCACTAACATCATACCATTCCTCCGCGCCTAAATTCAGCCATTGGCCGTTTTGTTTAGGGCGTTTGAGCACGGCATCGTCGGGGTCATAATCGTAATTATATACCTGACTCATTACGTGTTGCAGGGTTGACCAGGGCAGCATTTTAGTTTGTTCGCGCCGGTTTTCAAGGGTTGTTAATTTAACGGTCCGTTCGGCAAAGGAAGCGGTTAACTGTTGCTCCCATTCACCTTGTTGACCGTTCAGATTCAGGTAGATCAGTTCGAAGGGACGCTCCCGACCCATGGCTTCGTAGGTTGCCTGAATGAGTTCCTGCATTAAATATTGCCAATCCTCTGCTTTAACAGGCTTGCCGGTGCTTTTTTGGCCGTCGATATCAACGGTAATTTCCCAAAAGTCGTCGTCTTCATCCAGCTCGTCTTCGTCAATGGGTTGTAACCGAGTTTTGCGCACCAGTGCTGCCAGCGACTCCCACCAGGCTTTGGGTAGTTTGCCAGACCACGCATAATCGTCGTCGCGCGTGTAGCCTTCGGCAATAAGTTCGTCGTCATCAATGTCGTCGCGGTCTGGATAGGTAATGGCCAGATCAACCTGTATGGCATTGGCCGCGACGGTATTAATCGTCAGGGTGTAAAAATACGAATAGGGTGCGGGTAGCGACCGGGCGGTCTGGTAGCGAATCTGGAGACTTTTGAAAGACATAAAACGTCGGTTAACAACTGCGCAAAGTTAACGTATTTGCGCTACCGTCGCTTTCTGATCAATCTTGCCGGTGGGCGTTTCGGAAAAATGGGTCACGGTATAAACTTCTTTTGGTACGGCATACGGCCCCAACTCGGTTCGAACGGTCTCCTGAATCCGTTTCCACTGTTGTGGTTGTATTGTTTCCTTCTCCTGCACAAGGACAATGCGTTGTCCCAGTCGTTCATCGGGTAACCCCGTTACGAACAAACGGTGACCAGCGCAATTCGCTGTCGACTCCTCAGCCGCCAGCATGGCCTGAATGACCCGTTCGACCTGTTCGGGTTGTACCTTAACCCCCCCGCTGTTGATGATTCGGTCGGCCCGACCCAATAAACGAAACTGTGGAGGCCTGTTGTTGGCATCAGTAATTAACTCGACAACATCGTTGGTTTGAACCCGCTCAAAATTGGTTGCGGCTGAGGTAATGTGTAGGCAGCCCCGCTCATCCGTGCCAAGGTCAACGCCCGACAGTGCGGTAAAAAACTCACTGGTTTCCGGGCCGTTGAGTCGTCGGAGGGCAATGTGCGAAACCGTTTCGGTCATGCCATAGGTGGCGAAAACGGGCGATGTAATGAGTTGTAACGCTTGTTCAAGCGATGAACTCGTTGCGGCACCGCCTACCAGAACAGCCTTCGCGTTGTTAAGAACAGGCAGTTTCTCTATACCGGTTTCTAAAATGGCCTGGAGTTGAAGCGGTACAAGTGCCGTAAACGTAAAGCGATCAACGGCAGGGTCGAAATCAATCAACGGATTTCCCGATGGCTCAATAATCGTCATGAGTAACCCAAGTTCCAGACCCCGAACGAGCATCATAATACCGGCCACGTACCGAATATTCAGACACACCAGTGCCGCATCGCCCGCCTGTAGACCAAGCGTTTGACCGGTCAGATGAGCACTGGCTCTCATCTGTACCCGCGTAAGTTGAATTGGCTTGGGCGTTCCTGTCGACCCTGACGTATGGAGGATAAAAGCTTGTTGACCATTCAGCCAGGAACGGCAAAAATCCAGTGCATCGGCCTCATAGGGCGTCTTAGGCATCGGCCACGCGTCAGGCTGAAATGGGTCAAGCAACATCATCTACTTGTGAAGCAACAAGTGTTGAGAATAAAATAGTTTTCTGTAAAATATATCCTACATCCTACAAACCTATATCATTCAATTATGAACTCTCACAGTACCGGCACCAAGATTGGTTTCAACGGTATATTGCGTAAGTGGGAGCGTAGCCGGGCCAACGATCACTTTCCCATTGGTGTCGAAGCGTGATAGGTGTAGCGGGCAATAAAATTGGTTTTCGTTGGGCTTGAAGGTTAGTTCTGTTCCCTGATGGGTACAGTCAGCTGAAACGGCTACGTATGTTCCATCTTTTGTTTGGGCCACAATGACATGATTTGCAATTACATAGCCTCCCTTAACGAGTAAGTTTGCATTGATCTTATCATCTAAATGAAGCGTGAAGTCAACTTTCTGAGTGGGATCGGGCGTAGGGTCAATGTTACCCTGGCTAGCGCAGCCCGACAGGCAGCGCGACAACAGAATGGCTCCAATACCGGTACCCACAAGCCGGAAAAATTCTTGTCGGGGCATTAACGCGTTGTCCATTGTGTGAAGGGTGGTTTCCATACCGGTTTTAGTGTACTTTTGTGGTTATATACCTATCGAGGTGTAAATATGCGTTATTTTTTGTCATTCAACGACAGCAAACAAAGACGTTTGCCGGGCTGTTACCCAATCAACAACTATGGAAGAAGCGAAAGTATTCATCAACCCGATTTCGCCGGATAAGGTCGCCGAATCTCCGGGGCTACTGGCTTACGCACATACGGCTGGCGGAGCTGTTATCCGGCCCGAAGACAAAGGGAAAATTACGGGTCGTGCCGTGGCTGCCATGCGGGAGCAAACGGATATGCAACTGAGTCAGTTGTATAAACAGATGCAACTGCTGGCCGAACAGGCAACGGCCATTCGGAACCGTGTCGAAATATCGGAACGAATCTATTCGGCTCAGATGAACTTTGAGCCCGTCGTCGGCCACACGTATCACTTTTATCAGCGCAAAAACGGCACTGATCTTTTGTCGATGATCGGCCCGAATGAATGGGGACGCAAATTCCCTTTTGAGCGCTGCCTGGCCACCGTTCGCATGATGGCCGATCATACATGGGATGTACAGTATCATGAAACCGAATTTTCAATGGCTGAATGATCGAACGAATAAATGAACAGGCGGCACGGCGACTAATAAAGAGCTGCTACTTTATATTCACTCATTCGATCATTCGCTAATTCAAACAGTAACTATGCAAAGTAACTACCCCTGGGAACCCATAAAAGAGTATCAGGACATCCTGTTCAGCTACTACGAAGGAATAGCTAAAATCAGTATCAACCGACCGCACAAGCGCAACGCCTTTACTCCCCAGACCATTACTGAAATGTCGGAAGCGATGGAGTTGGCGCGGCAAGACGAGCGGG
>CAXTJJ010000400.1:0-5863 GCA_964244155.1 uncultured Spirosoma sp. | reverse complement strand
GGTAAGGATGTCATGTTGGGCGGTACATTGGCGGGCCAGAGGCCCTGAAGGAGACACGACACTCGGCCAAGCCAAGCGTCAACGAAAGCACAAAAGGGGGTTCTCTTACACAGAGAACCCCCTTTTGTGTAAATAGAGGAAGGTAGGATTTAGAATTAGTCAGGAATGAATGTAAACTCAGGATATCCATACAGTTCATATTTGACGTTGCTCACGACGTCAGGGAATAGAGCGGTAGCCGTGTTTCGATAACAGGCGTTATACACGAGTATACTTCCTTTTGTAAACGGCATAAATTCGACGCCCCCTGTTTTGGCAGCAAAAGCATATTTCTTATTTGCTCCGCCCGACTGGCTATTGATACTGATTACATACTTTTTATTGGCCGTCAGTGCCAGTGATTCAACGTCGTCCAGCGTTAGTTTGTCGGGCGTGGTTTGTTCTACTGTCTTTTGGCGTAACACCTGCTTTGTATCAAAATCCCACACAACAATTCGATAGGAGCCCGGCTCTGGCATCTTACTACCCACTTGGGTCAGCTTGCCCGCCACCGACGAGCTAAATACAACGCCTAATTCCCAGGGCCCCGAGCTGCGTACTCCTGACGTAATCGTATTGTCAGCACTGATAAAGTTGGTTACTGCGTTTTCGGTTGGTTTTACGGTTTCTTTGGTTTCGCAACCGTTTAAAATGGCTACGCCCAGTAGCATACCAAAAAATAAGCCTGTTCTCATGATTTAGATAAATTAATTGTTCTAAACCATTGGTCGAAGGATTACCCGGTGGTGAAAACAGAGAAAGATATGCATTGAGCGAACGGTAAACAGACGTATGCCGTTGGGAACGCGATCCAGGCCGAAACACCTGTCTTACAACTTCTTCCAGCGCATGCCTGCTGTGGCTATCAATAACATGGATGCCGAACTTACAGGCATTAGAATGGCGGCAACAATCGGCGACAAATTGCCGGTCAGGGCGTAAGACAGCCCAATAAAATTATACAGCAGCGACACCGCAAAACTGAAGTGGATCAGGCGCATACCAAACCGGCTGTAGCCCAGAAAATCAGGCAATTTTGCTAACGATGATGCTTCCAGAATGGCATCGCTGGCGGGTGTAAACTGAATGGTATCGTCCGTAACGGCAATACCCACATCGGCCTGTTTCAGGGCTCCGGCATCGTTCAGGCCATCGCCAACCATCAACACCCGATGCCCCTGTTCCTGGAGTTGGCGCACCACATCCAGTTTCTGCTGCGGCTGGCAGTCGAACGTCATCTTTTCGGGCGCAAACCATCGGGCCAGTTCAGGACGCGATGCCGCGTTGTCGCCCGACAGCAGGTATAGTTTGTGTGTCGATTTGAGGGTATCCAGCATCGCATCGAGCCCCGAGCGATACTGGTTCGGGAAATGGAAACAACCCCGATACTGTTTTTCGATGGTGACATAAACTGTAGCTCCAATGGACTGTGCTGAGCCAGACCGTGGCGGCTCCGACCAGGGATTTACAAACGAGTACGCCCCCACCTTTACGACCCAGCCATCCACCATGCCCTGCACACCATGCCCCGGCACTTCGGTAAATCCTTCTACCATCATAGGTTTGGCCTCTGACAGATAGGCCGTTAATTTTCGGCTGAGCGGATGAGTCGACTGCCCTACCAACGATACGACCAGCGACCGTTCATAGCCTGTTAAGGCCTGACCAAAATCCTCTTTTACAGACGCTTGCGATGGTGTAGTCAAGGTGCCGGTCTTGTCAAAAACAACGGTATCGCAGTTGGCCATTTGCTCAATGACTTCAGCATTTTTAAGATACAGTTTTTGGCGACTCAGCTTCCGAATCCCATTGCCCAGGGCAAACGGATACGAGAGGGAGAGCGCACACGGACAGGCGATAATGAGCACCGCCGTAAAGGCGTTGACCGCCCGCGCCGGGTCCTGTGTATACCAGTACGCGCCAATCAGGGTGGCGAGGGTAATGACCGTCAGCGTAAAATACTTGCCTACCGCATCGGCGAAGGTATGCATGCGGGAGGTTTCGCCCTTGCGGAAAGCGTCGTTGTTCCAGAGCTGCGTCAGGTAGCTTTGCGATACATCGCGTACGACTTCCAGTTCAATTGCTTCGCCAAGCTGCTTGCCGCCCGCGTAGACCAACGCCCCCGGCGATTTGTACTCCGGCTCCGACTCGCCCGTTACGAAACTATAGTCAATCATAGCCTGCCCCTTGTAGAGCATACCATCGGCCGGAATCAATTCCTGATTACGCAACCGGATGCGGTCGCCTTTCCGCAACTGCGATACAGGTATAACCTGCTCATCAACAGATTGCTTCAACGCATCAGCGGCATTTATTTTACCCTGCCCTACACCCTCGGTTTTACGCCCCAGGAGGGTGACAGCCATGGGGAAATACGATTTATAGTCGCGCTCGAACGACAGAAATTCGTGGGTTCGCTGCTGGAACCATTTACCGCACAACAGGAAAAAAACCAGCCCCGTCAGCGAATCAAAATAACCCGCACCGTCGAGAATCAGTACTTCGTAGGTTCCCCGAAAAAAAGCCATCAGGATACCCAGCAGAATGGGAAAATCAATATTGACAACACCCTTTTTCAGGCTCGTCCAGACCGAATCGAAATAGCCCGACGCCGAATAGAATACAACGGGAATGGCCAGTATGATGTTAAGAACGCCAAAGAGGTGCGTAAACGACGAGTCGTCGAGACCGAGGTATTCGGGGAAGCTGAACAGCATGATGTTGCCCGAACAAAATCCTGCTACAGCCAGCCGATACAACAGGGGCCGGTAAGAGGGCTTCTGCTGCTCTTTCACTACATCGTTGAGACTGATAAGTGGCTCATAGCCAACAGAACTGAGCAGTTCAACGACCTGCCGAAGCGTCAATTTAGTGGGGCTATACGTCAGATGAACCTGCTTTTTCATAAAATCCACCCGCGACTGCTGAATGCCGGGATCGATTTTGTAAAGGTGTTCGAGCAGCCACAAACAGGAGCTACAGTGAATAGTGGGCACATAAAACGTAACCTTGGCTACCGAATCGCTGGAGAACTCCAGTAACTGAGCTACAATATCCGGGTGATCCAGAAACTCAAGTCTGGCCTGACCTGGATTTTCAGTTTTGAGACGCGTACCGGGCCGACTCCCCTCGGCTTCCTGCTCAATGGAATAATACTGGCAAAGCTGGTGCTGGCTCAGAATCGAATAGACTGTTTTGCAGCCATCGCAACAAAAATGCTTCCCATCAACTTTTATATCATGTTCAGTGCAGTCGTTGCCACAGTGGTAGCAGCCGCGGTGGTCGCTGCTAATTACTGAAATCGTTGCCCCAACGGATGTTGCCGTATTCATGCCTCAGAATTTTGGGGGCAAGTTGGAAGCAGACACCTTACCAAACCCTGATGATCGTCAGGGCTCTCCCTGATACGACTCAGGGTTTGGCGTTCCTGGGGCATCCACTTTTGTATATGAACTCGCTTATTCAGAAATACAACGTTCCCGGTCCGCGTTACACCAGTTATCCAACCGTACCCTTCTGGGACGAAAGCACCTTTAGCGAAACCGCCTGGGTACGCAACCTTCGGCGGGCCTTCTCGGCTACGAATGGCACAACGGGTATTAGCCTGTACATTCACTTGCCTTATTGCGAAAGCCTATGTACGTTTTGCGGCTGCAACAAGCGCATCACAAAAAACCATACGGTCGAAGGGCCCTACATTACCGCCCTACTGGACGAGTGGAAACTATACTGTGACCTGCTGCCCGAACGGCCGCGTATTGCGGAGCTTCACCTGGGAGGGGGAACACCCAGTTTTTTCTCGCCCCACCACCTCCACCAATTACTGACGGGCCTTTTCCAATGCGCCGATCCGGCCAGTGAAACCGATTTTGGGTGGGAAGGCCACCCCAACAATACCACCCGCGAACACCTGCAAACACTCTACAATTTTGGATTTCGGCGGGTGAGTTTTGGCGTACAGGATTACGATCCCATAGTACAACGTGCCATTCACCGCCACCAGCCCTTCGAAAATGTACATGATGTGACCAGCTGGGCGCGCGAAATTGGCTATACATCCATCAGTCACGATCTGGTTTTTGGCTTACCGTTTCAAACGACCGACGCCATTACCGATACCATTTATAAAACCCTGTCGCTCAAGCCCGACCGCATCGCGTTTTATTCCTATGCGCATGTACCCTGGCTCAAGGGGAACGGCCAGCGGGGTTTCCGGGATGAAGACTTGCCCACCGGCGATCAAAAACGAGTGCTGTACGAAACCGGCCGAAATGTACTGGAACAGGCAGGTTACGTAGAAATCGGCATGGACCACTTCGCCCTGCCGCACGACTCGCTATACAAAGCCATGGAGACCGGCACGCTACACCGGAATTTTATGGGCTATACGACCACCCAAACGCATGTGTTGCTCGGTCTTGGTGCCTCGTCGATCAGTGATGTATGGACAGGATTTGCTCAGAACGAAAAGGATCTGGATGCATACATAACTCGTGTGATGGCTGGTGAACTGCCATTGCTGCGCGGGCATATTCTCGATGATCAGGATCAGTTCCTGCGTCGGCAGATTCTGAACATAATGTGCCAGGGGCAAACCCAGTGGCATCTGGGCAGTTGGTGCAAACATGAGTGGGAAGCCCTTAGCGAGAAGCTGGATTCATTTTGGCTCGACGGGCTGCTGGAGTATGACGACGAGGGCCTTATTGTCAAACCGGCAGGCCGACCTTTTTTGCGGAACATCTGCATGGCCTTCGATGAGCGACTTAACTACGCCCAACCCAAAACGAAGCTGTTCTCTCAAACAGTTTGATGGTAAATCAGGCGAGTAAATGGCCCTCCTATTTCCGATTAATTCAGTTATCAGGCAAGTCATTTCTGTTATCCTTAGTTTAAGAATATGACCGTGTCAATAAAATAAACATCACAATTTGATCATACGCAGGTGACATGCATTAAAACCAGATTAGTTCTCTTTGCAGCAGAAAATTTCACTCATCTGCCGCATGAAAAAACAACTCCTTCTTCTTTTTTCACTCCTGCTTACTTGCTCCTTCATCAACGAAACGGTTGCACAAACTACCCAGGCATCCATTTCGGGGGTTATCTCCGACAATAAAAAGTTACCTCTACCCGGTGCTACCGTTCAGGTACGCAACGAATCCACTGGCTTTACAACCGGCACCGTAACCAATGCTCAGGGCGAATATTTGTTTAAAGAGCTACCGTTGGGCGGGCCTTACACCATCCGTACTACCTTCGTTGGCTTCGGCGACCAGTCCCGAACGGGCTACACCCTGAACCAGGGCGATGCCATCCGGTTGAATCTCATCATGGAAGAGAGTGGCCAGTCGCTCGAAGTTGTGCAGGTAGTGGCGTCGGGTCTGAAGAACAAGACCGAATATTTGGGAGCCGCTACGACCATATCGGCGCGGTCCATTGCCGCCCTGCCCGTCAATGGCCGGAATTTCACGTCCTTAACCGACCTGTCGCCATTGAGCCGGGGCACCAATCTATCCGGACAACTTGGCTCTTCAACCAACTTTACTATCGACGGTACAACGGCTAAGAACCCAACCTCGGCCGGGCCAACGACCAGCCGCAGCGGAGCCCCTTATTCGATCTCCATTGAAGCCGTTCGCGAATTTAAAGTGGTTACGAACCAGTATGATGTGATTTACGGTCGTAGTGGTGGCGGCACCATCAGTGCCGTAACGAAATCAGGCACGAACAAACTGACAGGTAGTGTTTTTAACTACACACGGGCAAACTGGCTATCGAGCCAGTATGATATCCGGGGCAACGAACGCAAGGTTCCCTTCTCGAC
>CAXTJJ010000399.1:0-5877 GCA_964244155.1 uncultured Spirosoma sp. | reverse complement strand
TCACGTTCTCGCTTGGCTTTGCCGAGTGAGAACGTGAGGAAGAATTCTTTTAAGTATAAGGCTTCTCCATAGCTACTTCATCTAATTCACTCATCGCTTAAAATCATTTGCTCAGCGGACTTATAACCTAGCTGGTCAACTTTCTTTTTTTACCGACATTAGCGGCTGCTACATTTATAAGTTAAACCCTGATTCTCTATGGCCGAGCAGTTGACTTCCCAAAAAAAATGGCAATTAGCGATTCGGCTCCTGCTGCTCTATTCACCCCTGCTGTTCTTCGTCAACCTGCCGGAAGCCAAGTGGCAAACCAAAGCGATTGTTCCCGCAGTGCCTTTTTTCCTGGGCTATAGTGTCGTTGTGCTGGGGCTATATTTTATCTGGATCCACGCGACGGACTGGATTCAGCGTCAGTTGTTTGGCTGGTTCGGCGAGGACTTTCTTCACGAATTTAGCTGGAAAGCCATCCTCGTTACTGTGCTGGTATCGCTGGGACTGGCCATTCTGTTCATGTTGGCCTTCGGGAAGATTTTGGGGCTTAGCTTCGATCTGGTCTTTTACATCTGGCCAACCCTCCGCCCTAAAACCAATGCTTTACCGTTTCCTCCGGAGGTGATGGCCTATGTGCAACGGGCCAACATTGGTTTTTCGATAGCCATCATGCTGTCGGCTTTTGATTTGACCATTAACGCCCGCGCCTTCCAGCAATTGAAGGATGTTCAGTTACGGGCCGCACGACTGGAAAAAGAAGCGGTACGCACGCAGTTCGAAGCGTTGAAGAATCAGCTCAGCCCCCACTTCCTGTTCAACAGCCTGAGTATTCTGACCTCCCTCATCCATGAGGATGTCGACCTGTCTGAGCAGTTCATCAAGCAGTTGTCCAAAGCGTATCGCTACCTGCTGGAACAGCGCGATCAGGACATGGTGCCGCTTAAAACCGAACTCGACTTTATTCAGGCGTACACGTTTTTGCTCCAGATTCGCTTTGAGAACAAATTCGAGGTGTCCATTGATGTGCCCCAATCGGTGCAGGAACAATACCGGATTGCCCCTTTTTCCCTGCAACTGCTGGTCGAAAATGCCGTCAAGCACAATCGCATGTCCCTTCGGGAACGACTACAGGTACACATCTATTCGGAAGATGAATTCCTGATCGTCGAAAACACGCTGCAAGCCCGCGATCAACCCGAACCATCCACGGGCGTCGGGCTAAAAAATATCACCAATCGCTATTCGCTCCTCACAGACCGCCAGGTTTGGTACGGCGAACGAGACGGCGACTTTGTTGTTAAACTACCCTTATTGAGCGAGAAAGTGAGAGAGTGAAAGGACCGGATGGTTTTCGCTCTTTCACTCTTTCGCTCTTTCGCCCTTTCGCCCTATGAATGTCGTAATTATTGAAGACGAAGCCCGCACCGCCCGGCAGTTGGAGCGGATGCTCAAAAAATATGATCCGACGCTGAACATCGTGGCGCAGTTGCCCTCGGTCAGTGAAGCTGTAGCCTGGTTCAATCAGCGGGGCAGCGGTCAACTGCCCGATCTGGCTTTCATGGATATTCACCTTGAAGACGGACTCGCTTTTTCCATTTTTGAACAGACGCGCCTGACCCTGCCCATTATTTTCACGACCGCTTATGAAGAGTATATGATCAAGGCGTTCAAGGTGAACAGCATTGATTACCTGCTCAAACCAGTCGATTATGATGAGTTGGTGGCGGCTCTGGAAAAATTCAAGACCATTCGCCAGCCAACGCCCCTCCCCGATCTGAACTCCCTACTGGCACTGATCCAGAAGCCGCAGGAACCTGCCTATAAAGAGCGCTTCATGGTGAGCCTCGGCACCAAAATCCGCAGCGTGGAAGCCGCGGATATCGCCTATTTCTTTTCGGAAGAAAAAGCAACCTTTCTGGTCACTAAAGAAGGGCCGACATTGCCCGTTGATTATAGTCTGGATCAGGTGGCGGGTATGCTCAACCCGGCCCATTTTTTTCGGGTGAACCGTCAGTTTCTGGTGGCTCGATCGGCCATCCAGACCATCCACGCCTATTCGGCTGGCAAGTTGAAACTGGATTTATCCCCGGCTTCCCGGCATGAAGTATTCGTCAGCCTGAGCCGAATTACCGAGTTTAAAGACTGGCTGGGTCGGTAAGACGGATTCACTCATCAGCCATTTGCGTATATCCATCGGGCTGATTCTGCTCTTCATCCGAATTCTTTTTCAGGCGCGAAATTGAGGCTTCACCTTTGTCAGGTTAAAAACAACCTCATGAAAACGCAAGCTCTATTTGTCGCTACCTGTTTACTGACCCTCTCTTTACTTTCCCCCGTCCGGGCGCAATTTCCCGGAATGGGTGGTTCTACGCAACCGAAAGCACTTCCCGGTACTGCCGGTGACCAGAGTCCCAAAGGAACCGCAAAAATCACCGGTTCTGTCCTTGATTCGACCCAGTCGACGAAATCCGTCGAATTTGCCAGCATTGCCCTCTACAATACAACAACGGGTAAGGCCGTAGACGGTACTGTAGCCGATGAAAAAGGGAAGTTTGCCCTGACAAAACTGGTCGCCGGAAATTACCGCATCCTGGTTAGCTTCGTTGGTTTTCGCAATAAAACGATTGATAACCTGACCCTGACAAACGGGCAAAGTCTGGATTTGGGAACGATCAAACTGGCATCCAGTGTAAAACAACTGGAGGAAGTAAACGTAGTAGGCCAGGCCGCCATGATCGAAGAAAAAGTTGACCGGCTGGTGTATAACGCCGAAAAAGACATTACGGCTAAAGGCGGTGATGCGACTGATATTCTACGCAAAGTGCCGCTGCTGACGGTGGATCTGGACGGTAACGTATCGCTCCGGGGTAGCTCCAATATCCGGGTGCTGATTAATAACAAACCGTCGACTATCGTAGCCAGCAGCGTTGCCGATGCGCTGAAGCAAATCCCCGCGGATCAGATCAAAACAGTAGAAGTGATTACGAGCCCATCGGCCAAATATGACGCAGAAGGATCGGGTGGTATTATCAACATCATCACCAAAAAGAACAGCCTGCAGGGCCTGAACCTCAACATCGACTCCGGTGTGGGTAACCGGGGGTCCATGCTTTCACTCAATGGCAATTACCGCAAAGGCAAGGCGGGCTTTACGGTAGGCGGTTTCGGACGGGCGATGTACAACACCATTACCAAAACCAACCTCGACCAGACCAGTCAGGTGAACGGCGTGTCGACACTGACCCGCCAAAGCGGTGATGGGCATAGTTCGGGCCTGTTCGGGCAATATAATCTGGGTTTCGATTATGACCTGGCCAAGAACCAGAGCCTGACTGCCGGGGTGCGCTATGGTGTGCGGAACATGCTCAGTCAGCAGGATCTGGTTACCCAGTTATTTACCAACGGTACACCCGGCTCAGCCGCTTATCGGGACGTGGATGCCAAAAACCTATCGGGTACGGTAGATGCCAACATCGACTACCTGCATACGTTCAAACCCCAGCAGGAGTGGAGCATCTCGACGCTTTATAGCCGCAATGACCTGACCAATAATTTCGATGCTGATCTGTTGAATGGCACCAGCGAGTTAACAGGTCGTCAGCGGAACCTGAATAAAAACGTCAACCAGGAGTTTACGCTGCAAACCGATTACCAGACGCCGATCAGGAAAAATCAACTCCTCGAATTTGGCGCGAAGGGTATCATGCGGCAGGTTACTAGCAACTATCAGTACCAACTGGCGGGACCATCGGGCGCGTTTACGACCGAAGCGAACGGCACCCTGGGCGAACTGCTTTACCATCAGAACATTGCTGCTGGTTACAGTTCGTATACCTACACGACCAAAAATCGGTACACCTTCAAAGGAGGCTTACGTTACGAACATACCTTCATTGATGCCAGCACCCGCGAGGGGGGCACCCTGGGCATCGGTGATTATGGTGTACTGGTACCCAGTGTGAATGCGTCGAAATCGTTTAAAGGAACCACCTTCAAACTGGGCTTCAACCGTCGGATTCAGCGTCCGGGTCTTCAGCAGTTGAACCCCAATTTCAACGCGGCTAACCCGCAGAACATTACTGTTGGGAATCCAACACTACGCCCTGAATTAACGAACAACTTTGAATTAGGGCTGAGCAAAACCATCAAGAAAACTTTTATCAACGCCACCTTCTTTGGCCGGGTGACCAATAACGCTATTACCCAGATCAGCCAGCCGTCGGATACGCTGCCAGGTGCGATTGTGACCACTTACCAGAACATTGGCCGCCAGCATACCTACGGCACCAATATCTTTGCGAACGTGGCCGCGACCTCAAAGATAAGCGTGGGACTCTTTCTGAACACGTTTTACACCACCCTGACAGGACAGGCGATCGGTACAGACGGCGTATCGGCAACCTTGACCAATTCGGGGGTCAACCTCAGCGGGGGGACATTCGCTTCGGCTCAGTTCAAAAATGGCTGGGGAGCCCAGGCTTTCGGCTTCATGCAGGGTTCATCGGTACAGTTGCAGGGACGGCAGGGTGGCTTTGGCTTCTATACAGTAGGTGTCAAGAAAGAGTTTGCCAACAAAAAAGCCAGTTTGGGGCTAGCCGCCGAGAACTTTCTCAGCAACCGCTACCACATTCACTCCGTCCTGAACTCGGCCCTGTTTAGTCAGGTAAACGATGTGTATCTTTACAACCGGGGTGTACGCCTGACGTTTACCGTCAAAATCGGCAAGATGACCATGGATGCTCCCCGCAAGAAAGCGAAATCGGTCAATAACGATGACGTGAAAAGTGACGGCAATGGCCAGACCCAATCGGGCGGTACGCCTGCCGGTGGCGGCACACCTCGGTAAAAACTCATGGACTAAAAAGCCCCTAAATCCCCTAAAGGGTACTTAGCTCACTTTCAGATAAAGTACCTTTTAGGGGATTTAGGGGTATTCAGACAGTAACATATACCTAATCTATTACCTAAATTAAACTAAAACCCCCAATGAAAACCAACATCGTTCTGGCCGCTACCGTGGCCTTCTTCGTCGGTCTCAGCGCTTCGGCTCAAACTGTTGACGAAATCATCGACAAACACGTTGCCGCCCTGGGCGGTATGGACAAGCTAAACGCTGTTAAATCGGTTTATACTGAACGCTCGCTTTCTGTGCAGGGCATGGAGATTCCCAGCAAATCAACAGTTTTAGTTGGCAAAGCGCTGCGCACCGAATCGTCGGTCATGGGCAATTCCATGGTTCAGGTGGTAGACGGCACAACGGGCTGGATGATCCGGCCGGCCACGATGGGCGGCACCGGCGATCCCGAAGACATGCCCGCCGATCAGATCAAACAGCAACTCGGCCAGCTCGACCCGTTTGGCCCACTGGTCAACTATAAAGACAAAGGCAATAAAGTCGAGTTGGTAGGCAAAGAAAAAGTGAACGGAAAGGATGCTTACCACCTCAAAGTGACCACTAAAGACGGGCAAATGGTCGATGAATTTCTGGATGCCAGCACCTATTTGATGAGCAAAGTCAGCATGATGATGAACGGTCAGGCAGGCGAAATGAGCTTTTCCAATTATAAAGATGTAGACGGGGTCAAATTCCCCAACACGATGGAAATGGCCTCTCCACAGGCAGGAAATCTCACCTTCACCACCGAAAAAGTCACGGTAAACGGGAAGATAGATGAGGCTATTTTCAAAAAACCAGCCAAGTAAGTAATTAACGTGAATACTAACTGTGTACAGGTTTAAATCTGATGAATTCTAAAAAGGTTTAACCACAGAGACGGTCCGCCATTGCGGCACAAAGCGCACAGCGGTTTATTGGGTTACTGTCTTCCCCATTAGACACCTCTGTGCGCTTTGTGCCGCAACGGCGGACCGTCTCTGTGGTTAAATTAT
>CAXTJJ010000398.1:0-5897 GCA_964244155.1 uncultured Spirosoma sp. | reverse complement strand
CTACGCGGCCCGTAATCCGGTAATATCCGTCTTCGTCGCGCATACAACCGTCGCCCGTGAAATACAGGCCCGGATAGGTCGCGAAATAGGTCTGGCGGCAGCGTTCGTGGTCGCCATAGGTTGTCCGAAGAATACCCGGCCAGGGGAACTTCATACATAGGTTTCCGCTAACGCCGTTGCCTTCAATTTCTACTCCGTTTTCGTCTACCAGAATCGGTTGAACGCCGGGCAGCGGGAGTGTCGCGTAGCTAGGTTTGGTTTTGGTAATACCGGCCAGGGGCGAAATCAGAATACCCCCTGTTTCGGTCTGCCACCAGGTATCGACAATTGGACAATTGTTCTTGCCAATATGGTCATCATACCAATGCCAGGCTTCTTCGTTGATGGGTTCGCCAACGGAACCAAGTACCTGCAAACTACTCAGATCGTGATTCTCGACTTTGTCCAGTCCGAAGCCCATGAGCGAACGAATAGCCGTTGGTGCGGTATAAAGCGTATTGACCTGATGCTTGTCGACAATATCCCAGAAACGACCCGCATCGGGGTAAGTAGGAACTCCTTCAAAAATCAATGAAGTAGCCCCACAGGCTAATGGGCCGTAAACGATATACGAGTGACCTGTAATCCAGCCAATGTCGGCGGTGCAAAAAAACGTCTGTCCCTGCTCATACTGGAATACATTCTGGAAGGTGTACGCAGCATAGACCATATAGCCTCCGCAGGTATGTACTACCCCTTTGGGCTTTCCTGTCGAGCCGGATGTATACAGAATGAACAGCATGTCTTCTGCGTCCATTGCTTCGGCAGGACAATCGGCAGTTACTTGCTTCAGCTCCTGTTCCCACCATACGTCGCGGCCTTTCAGCATCGACACCGGGGTCCGGGTCCGGGTAAGCACAATCACCTTTTTAACACTTGGGCAACCGATCAACGCATCATCGACCGTGTTTTTCATCGGTATCTCTTTATTTCCCCGGTAAGCACCGTCTGAGGTAATGATGAGTTTGCACTGTGCATCATTAATGCGGTCGGCAATACTTTGCGCCGAGAACCCACCAAACACTACCGAATGGATAGCTCCGATACGTGCACAAGCCAACACTGCAATAGCCAGTTCAGGCACCATGGGCATGTAAATACATACCCGGTCGCCTTTCACTACGCCGTTCCGTTTCAATACGTTGGCAAACCGGCAAACCTGATCATGAAGCATCCGGTAGGTAAGCGTAACACCAGCATCATTCGGGTCGTTTGGCTCCCAGATGATAGCGGGTTCGTCGCCCCGAGTGGCCAGATGCCGGTCAAGGCAATTTTCAGTAATGTTAAGTTTACCGCCAACGAACCACTTTACGTTCGGTTCGTTGAAGTTCCACTGAAGGGTTTTGGTCCATGGTTTTTTCCACTGAAATTCCTGGGCTATCTCGGCCCAGAAAGATTCTGGGTCTTCAACACTTTTCTGGTAGGCTAGTTGGTATTCGTCAAAGGTTCGGATACGCATGGGTTTGTGACGTTATTGGGGAATTATTGCATTCGACCGTTAAAGGTAAAACGGACTGACGAATTTAGAAGCACGTTGGCCTGTCAATATTGCTTATTTGCTATAGATGGCACTTTTTACGCGAAAGCAAGGCCTATCTGACGTTCCTGTAAGCTGGCTTTTATTTCGTCCAGAATGACCGGATCGTCGATGGTTGGAGGGAGCGTAAACGCTTCGCCGTCGGCTAACTGCCGAATCGTTTTGCGAAGAATTTTACCCGAGCGGGTTTTCGGCAACCGCTTTACCGTCAGAGCTTGCTGAAAACAGGCAATGGCCCCGATCTGGTGACGGATCAACGCGATCAGCTCTTTTTCCAGTTGTTCGGGCGTGATGGTCTGCCCGTCTTTCAGAACTACAAAACCAATGGGGCGCTGCCCCCGTAATTCGCAGGCGATCCCCACTACGGCACACTCGGCAACGGCCGTATGACTACCCACTAATTCTTCCATCTCACCGGTAGATAAGCGGTGTCCGGCTACGTTAATGACATCATCGACGCGCCCCATAATAAACACATACCCGTCGTCGTCGATATAGCCGCCGTCGCCCGACAAATAATAGCCCGGAAACCGACTCATATACGACAAATGGAAGCGGGGCGTATCACGCCATAAGGTAGGCAGGCAACCGGGAGGTAGCGGTAATTTTACGCACACAAAACCAGTTGTATTGGGTTCGCTAGGGTGACCGTCTTCGTCCAGAATCTGGAGGTCATAACCTGCCGATGGCCAGGTTGCCGATCCGGCTTTTACTTCCTGTAATTCAATGCCTACCGGATTGGCTACGATGGGCCAACCCGTTTCGGTCTGCCACCAGTTATCAATAACCGGAACGCCCGTTGTCTGTTCGAGCCAGTTAAGCGTTGATGGGTCACAGCGTTCGCCAGCTACGAACACGTAACGCAGAGACGAAAGATCGTACTGGTGACGCAGCGATGCTTCGGGGTCCTCTTTCCGAATAGCCCGGAATGCCGTTGGGGCCGTAAACAGAACATCGACCTTGTAATCACTGATAATCCGCCAGAAGGTACCGGCATCGGGTGTCCGAACGGGTTTGCCTTCCAGAATGACCGAGGTGCAACCCCGCAGCAAGGGTGCATAAACCGAGTAACTATGGCCAACTGCCCAACCGAAATCGGATGCCGTAAACATCACATCGCCCGGTTTAAGGTCATAAACGGCTACCATACTATAAACCATGGATACCGCATGGCCCCCGTTGTCGCGCACAATACCTTTGGGTTTGCCCGTAGTTCCCGACGTATACAGGATGTAGAGCGGGTCAGTTGCTTTAACCGGCACGCAGTCGGCAGGTTCGGCTTTAGAGACCGTTTCCTGCCAGTCGAGATCGCGACCAGTTTGTAGGGTTGCCGCGCATTGGGGGCGTTGTAAGATCAGGGTATTCGCAGGCTGATGCGTTGCCAGAGAGAGGGCTTCGTCGAGCAAGGGTTTGTATGGAATAACCCGGTCAATTTCAATGCCGCAGGACGCCGACAGCACCGCTTTGGGTTGCGCATCGTCGATACGAATGGCCAGCTCGTGGGGCGCGAAACCACCAAAAACAACCGAGTGAACAGCCCCCAGGCGGGCGCAGGCCAGCATGGCGAAAGCTGTTTCGGGAATCATGGGCATGTATATAACCACGGTATCCCCCTTCGTAACGCCCATTGAGCGGAGCGCACCCGCCAGTCGCGCTACTTCGTCGCGAAGCTGCCCGTAAGTGAAGGCTCGTTTCGTACCCGTTACCGGCGAGTCATAGATCAGTGCGTTCTGATCGGCACGGCCATTGTCGGCGTGGTAATCTACGGCGGCATAGCAGGTGTTGAGAACACCATCGGCATACCAGCGGGTCAGTCCTTCCTCGTCTGTAGTCAGAATTTGAGCGGGGGGTGTATACCAGGGAATTCGGTCAGCCTGTTCAGCCCAGAAGGCTGTCGGGTCTTTTAAACTGCGTGTGTGTTCATTAGCATAGGTACGGGTGGGTGTATTCATGATATTGGGAATTGATAGGTTTAACTCAGGTATTATCAGTAGGCAATCCAACAGGTAGCAGGTCACGAACCTTAGCGACCAGTTCACGGGTAGAGAAGGGCTTGGGCAAGTACAGATCCGCCCCGGCATCGTACCCGCGTTTCACGTCACTCTCCTTACTTTTTGCACTCAGGAAAATAACTTTTGTTTGTTCAAAGCCAGGCGTTGTTCGAACGTAGGTGCATAACTCATACCCATTCATACCCGGCATCATAATATCGAGCAGCAACACATTGGGTCGATGTTGCTGAATTAATTCGAACGCTTCACTACCATCGCGGGCTATCAGCACCTGATACCCTTGTTTTTTCATTAAAAACTCTAACGACAGCAGGATACTTGGATCATCGTCGGCAATCAGAACGTGAGTAGGCATTATAAACGCAGTTAATAGATTGTTCGTTAATTGAGCTGATAGGCTCAGAATAAATAAGGTGTCTAGCTATCATTCCCTACTGAATTGTCAATGAGTAAAGGTAACTGAAATGTGAAAGTCGATCCTTTGCCGGGCTCACTTTCAACAAATAGCCTGCCATCGTATAATTCGATTAATTTACGCGAAATGGTTAATCCCAGACCGCTGCCTTTGGGCATAGCTGTTTCATTAGGCTGGGCACGATAAAATTTTTCAAAAATCAGTTCGTGATAAGCGGGCGCAATGCCCATGCCCTGATCCGTAACCTGCACGCGGCATGTATGTTGATCGGAATCGACACGAACCTGTACCGGCTCACCACCAGCGGGACTAAATTTTACGGCATTCGACACAAGATTGATCATAACCTGCATGAGCCGGTCCGGGTTGACCATAATCATGATCGGGTTTGCGGGAATTTCGGTAACAAGTAAGAGCTGTTTATCCGTTGCCAGCGGGCGTACCGTCTCGACCGAATCCCGCACGATCTCAGCCAGTGATACATACGCAAGGTCGAGGGGTTCCCGGCCCGACTGAATGCGTTCGAGTTCGAGAATTTGATTAATTAACCGGGTCAATCGTTCCGACTCCTTAGTGATGGTACTCAAAAACCGCTGACGGGTATTCACGTCCAGGTCGGGTTCATCGTGTAAAATTTCGACCAGTGCCCGTATGGATGTGATGGGCGTTCTGATTTCGTGACTTACCGTCGACAAAAAGTCGTCTTTTTGCTGATCGGCCATTTTTAGCAATTCATTAGCTTCGCTTAACTGTCCCGTCAGTTCTTTTAATTCAGCCGATTGTCGGGTCAATTCCTTGTTGGCGGCCATCAACGCCTGCGAGCTTTTTAGGATCTGAATAACTTCATTGGCTGTGATGGGTTCTTCTTTAGCTACTGATGCCACCAGAATCCGGGCCGATGCTGCGCCAACCGCGCCGGCCAGCAAGCGTTCCGCATGAGCTACCAGGCGCGGGTCGGCGTAGGGCTGAGTTATGTCGATTCGATGACGCCTGATGTACCGACCTACCACATGGTCGGCCTGGGGCGGCCCGAAGAACGTAGCCAATAAACCCTGAATATCGGTCAACAGGGCGGTGCCTTTCCAGACAACCGGGTTCTCATGGGCCCGGTTGAGGTCAAAAATATCCACAAATAAAACCGCCTGATTGGCGTCGGTGGCGCTTTGTGGTCGGCGCAGTGACCCCCAAACATAGAGGCCCGTGTTGATGAACAACGACCAGAAGGTCGAATGTGAAATGGGATCGTATTGATGAAGACCGAACAATCGTTGTGGATTCAGGAGACTGAGGCCAAATGGCCCATCGGTAAGCAGCGAAGGCGGTAAAATAGCCGGAACCAGCGTAGGAATTATGAGCGTGTAGAACCAGATACCACTACCCGCCAGCAGGCCCATGCGCGCGCCCTCTTTAGACCCTCGTTTCCAGAACAGCCCGCCAATAATAGCTGGCACAAACTGGGCAACAGCCGCGAAGGAAATCATGCCAACAGAAACCAGTGAGAGCCGGTTCGATACTTCCCGGTAATAGCTGTAAGCAAACAGTAGCAGCAATAGAATAGACAGACGGCGGATGTTCAGAACAAAAGCACCGGGACTTATACGGCGTTGACGTTGCCAGCGGGGAATCGTCACCAGCAGCGGCATCACCAGGTTGTTGCTGATCATAACGCTCAACGCCGTCGTTTCCAGGATAATCATACTGGTAGCTGCCGAGAAGCCGCCCAGATAAGCAAGCACTGCCAACCCCTGTTGACCATGCCGCAACGGCAACGACAATACATACTCGTCGGAATTTGTCAGATCACCCAGCAGCAGCTGCCCGCCAAACGCCATTGGCAACACAAACAAACTGATCAGGAACATATAGAGTGGAAACAGCCACATGGCTTTGTTGA
>CAXTJJ010000397.1:0-5900 GCA_964244155.1 uncultured Spirosoma sp. | reverse complement strand
TTATACTTTCTGCCGTAATCGACGTTCAAGAATGCCCATTGTGGATGACGTTAGACTTTATAACAGTGTTAACTATTCTACTGACGATAAAGTTTCATAATGGTTAGTTGATCTTTCTGTGCCAAAATTGGCAATTCAAGATGTTCAACCGATTTATATCAACTGAACCTTATAAATAGAGTTGGTAATAAATCATTTCCCAGATTCGATGGGTGGTTAGCCGCCGAACCAACGCGTTCATGGAATTATAGAGAGATTCATCAGTGGCCAGCAAGAGTTGGGCCACATTGACAGTGCTGAGTGAAGCATTCAGATGATAATCAAGCTTAACATCAAATGCAACTTTTCCATCGTAAAGCCGCGAGTGTCCATTCTGGCCCATAACGCGTCCTTTATTCTAGAGAAAGTATAAATCAGCATGGGTTCGTAACCGGGTAATTAAATGACGCTTCGCTTTGAGAAACTGGCTAGTTCAATAAAAAAACCAAATGCGAGCGGTCCCGAATTAATTGGGGTTTTATCGTATCGAACGTATGGGTTTAATTTTAAGTAAAGGGTAGGAGTAGCCTTTTTACAGTTGTTTTACCAATTCTTTCACTTCAGCTATTGTATATGTATCCGCTAGCCGGTGGGTGTCGAAAACCATAAAGTATTTGTACTGCCTCCCGGCCTGCTCAGCCCAAGTCCGGCCCAGTCGATTCTTGGCAGCACTGTCTGAATTATCGCGGTCGTCACCCTTGGTTTCAAGTAGAATCAACGTGCCTGACTGGGTGTATACTATAAAATCGGGGTAGTGATTCGACTTAAAGCCATTGATGGCGAAACCTTTACCCCGACCCAAGTTCCGATGCCAGAACAGAACGTTTGGCAGAGCGGCTAGTTCGCTAATGATACGCTCCTCGAAGCCGTTCATACTACCTTCGTGTGCATACAGCGATTTCCCCAACGATTTGCCGAGCAGACCCGGTACAATCGTTTTCCTGAAAGTGAAGTTCGGCTCTACCGAAATCTTGCCTACAACCAATAGTTTTTTAAACTGGCCTTCGGCATGAAGATCGGCTAGGGCGCGAATTTTCTTCTTGATTTTGTCCCGGTAGGTGTATTCCCGCGCCAGCAGGTCTTTCAGGCGTTCGGCGTCGAAACTGCTCAAAATACGCTCCAGATACAATTTTATCTGCTGGTCGGGAATGGGGTACATATTCCCGATGAGTTGCAGCATCCGGTGAGCGAGATCTTTTATCTGGCCTGCTTTTGGTTTGGTTAAAATATACTCGACAAAGGCTTCTTTGATCTGAATGTTGTCTATTTGCAGGAAAACAGGGCGGTATTGGTTGCCCTGCGTCCGCTCAATGTCGATTTTGTATAAGTCTGTTTCTACCGTATCCCAGTCGATTTTTATGTCTTCGTCGGCCAGCCGGAAGCCATTCAGCAAGACTTCCTGATTTAATAAAACCCGTTCGCCCTGACTGAAAAGACCCGTTTGCGGTACGGCCAGGTAAAACTGAGGCAAGGCCAATTGTTGAGCAATGGCTGCGAAGTCGTGGTTGATAGCTATCTTTTTCACTTTGTCGCCGAGTTCCTGAAACAGGGGCGACGGAACGTCGGACGCCTGTTGGTTGATTTGTTGCTCAAATTCCTGATTTTTAGTTACGGCTATTTGCGTGATGGCCGCCAGCGTGGGCGCTACCACGCCGGGCAGCACCTCAACAGGCGTTTCGTCGGCTATATCGCCGGGGTCGAACTGAATTTTGTCCGGCTCGATCTCGTCGCTGGCCGATTCACTTGATTCGGGGAATAAAAATCCTTGCAGTGCCTGCGCTGTTGTCTGGGGCGCAGCTTCGACTGTCTGTTCGTCGGACGACCGATAATCGTTCCGGCTGAATCCGGCCGATTCCAACCCCCGGATAATGCTTTGCAGTGTTTCGGTGAACTTAGCCGACGCCGTTAATACATACGATACGTTCAGCAGGTCATTCTGATGGCGCATGACATAGGGTTGCCGCAATACCCGACCTAATATCTGTTCAATATCGACTGCCGAAGAACGATCGGCCAGCGATGCCAGAATATAAGCAAAGGGGCAGTCCCAGCCTTCTTTCAGAGCATTGATGGTAATGATGTACCGAACCGGGCATTTCGGACTCATCAGGTCAATATCCTTGAGTTCATTGATGTCGGCGGTTTTGATTTTGATCTGCTCTTCGGGGATTTTAAGTTTCAGCAACTGCTGTTTCAGCTTTTCGAAAGTCGTATTGTCGTCGCCAATTTTGGGCTGCGCCTGAAACAGCACAATGGGACGAATGTAGCGCCCTCCCGCTTTTTGTTCGACTTTAGCCAGACGCTCCAACTGCCGTTGCAGGTTCAGCGCACTCTCCACCACCTGCGATTTTTCTTTGTGGTTATAGGCAATGACCGGGAGCTTTACCATCTGCTCTTTTTTTAGCTCAATAGCCGACACAAAGCTGACGATGTTCGCATTTTTCTTCGGGGTGGCCGTCAGGTCAAGCACAAACGACGGGTTTAAATCGCGAAGCATATCGACGCTTAAATCGCTTTCTGCATTGTGGCTTTCATCCACCACAACGACCGGCGTCAGGCTGCGAATAACGTTAATGAGGGCCGTTTGATCGGTATCGGCCAGCAAATGATCGTCGGATTCGAACTGGCTGGCGAAGGTGGCCAGGGCACCGTTTTCTTCAAATATCTTGCGATCCTCTTTCTTTTTCGCCCGTAAGCTGCCGAAGCTCAGCACAAAGATGCTTAGTTGCTGCTGCACCACCGCCGGGCTAAAATTAGCGCCCTGCAGGAGGTCTTTTTTCTGGTAAACAGCTACACGGTGATTGAACAGGCTATTTAGCTTCTGCCGGTAGGGGTGGGCGGGGTTCGACAGATTCCGTACCGTCTGGTCGAGCAGATTGCTCCAGGGAACCAGCCAGACAACGGCTTTGGGCTTGTCCGTCGCAAAGGCGTTGAAGAGGGTATGGAGGGCGTTGACCGCAATAAAGGTCTTGCCGCCCGCTGTGGGCACTTTCACGCAGACGTGCGGTGTGCCGGGCACATTGTTCTGGTAGGGCCGCATCCCGGTGTTGTTCAGCGGGTCGTAGTCGCCCACTTCATCCTGCCAGTAGCGGTTATAAGCCACATCATAGCGCTGTTCCTGCTGAACGTAGTGCAGATAGCGGTCGAGATCGCGGATAACGCCCGCCTGATAAGGTTTGAGTTCCATTTAAAACCGGCTTATATCCCGGGGGATTTTCTTGAAGATGATGTGTCGTTGCTGGAGCCAGTCGGGGCTAATCAGGCAATTGTCGGCGTAGATAACGTACTGTTCTGCCGGGGTTTGCACGGTCGACAGGAAGTCGTAATCCAGCGTTGTCAGTTCGTTGGGCTGGTAATAGAAGTAGTACGCTGTTTCGAACAGCTTGCCCAGAAAGTGCGGAGTTTCCTCCCCCTCTCCTGTTTTAGGAGAGGGGGCCGGGGGGTGAGGTAAAGCCGAGCGCGTTTCGGAATACCAGATATACTCCCGAATGCGGTTCAGGGGCAAGTCTTCATTGAGCAGGCCATCATCCGTAAACAGGGCAAGGCCGAGTTCGTAATAGGTGAATCCGCCCCCGGTACCTTCTTTTCCGCCATAGCCGTCAATCACCCGCCGAACCCGCTCAGCGGTAATGGTTTCGGCATAGTCTTCCATCTCCACCATAATAAACTGCCGATTGCCGCCGTCCTGTTTATTCAAATTTAATACCGCGTGGGCCGTAGTACCCGAACCGGCGAAGGAATCGAGAATAATGTCGTTTGGGCCGGTGGCAATTTTTATTATTTTCTCTAAAAACTTAGTTGGCTTAGGTGTGCTAAAAACCTCTGTTGTTTGAAGCTCAGCAAAAACTTTTTTTAGCTCATATTTAGCATTTCGATTATGCCCGGTTTCTTCAATATCCCACCAATTACTAGAGGGTGCAACCCCTTTTTGCTCTTTGAGATAAGTTTTCTTAATGATTCTTGTTCCATCGTCAGAAAACACCACTTCTTTTGTGGAGATCATTTCATACATTCTTTCTCGCCCCCAACGCCAACCATTTGAAGGTGGATTAATCACATTCCCTGAAGGAGAAGTTAAAGTATAACGCAAGTTAGGTCGAGGGTTTGGAGACGAAAGGTTACCCATGAACCAAGGGCCATTGGGATCATTATCGGGATTTTTATAATGCTGATTATTAGCTTCTGACCTTTCCAAGCGGTTTGCTAACCAATCTGTTTTTTTTGCGTAAACGTGTGTATGGTTATGATCTGTAGAGAACTGTTTTACATCATTATTGGATGAGTCCGATGAACGCCAAACAATATCTGTTACAAAATTTCCCGGCCCCCAAATCTCATCCATCACTAACTTCAAACTCGCTTGTTCGTTGTCGTCTATGGATACGAAAATGGCCCCGTCATCGGCCAACAGTCTGTGTAACAGTTGCAACCTTGGGTACATCATGCATAACCATTTGTCGTGGCGGCTGAGGTCTTCGCTTTCTTTACCTACCACTTTGCCGAGCCAGCGTTTCAGTTTTGGGTCGCTGACATTGTCGTTGTAGACCCAGTTTTCGTTGCCGGTATTGTAGGGCGGGTCGATGTAGATGCACTTGATGCGACCTTCGTAATAAGGTAGGAGGGCTTTCAGGGCTTCCAGATTATCGCCGTGAATAATTCGGTTACCCTCAGCCCGTCCCTCTCCTGAATCAGGAGAAGGAGTGCCGTAGCTGTATTGCGGATCGAGAATCCGAAACGGTACGTCGTAGTGATGGTTGATTACTTTATCTTTCCCTATCCAGGTTAGTGTGGGCATTATGAGCGTCGGGGATTTGCAGGTGTACTACCCCGAGGCTCAGGGGGCAAAAAAAAACGGGCGGCCTCCGCTGAAAGTATCCAGCCTGCGGCATCGCCATGCCTTGAGAGGAATACAAAACAGCAAGAGGACACGCCCTTTCGAGCGCGTCCTGCTAAACTGCTTCTTCCTCTCGTGCAAAAATTGGCGATTTTCAGGCTGAGGAAACTGTTAGCAACGCTATGTCTTTATGATAGAATGAGTTGTCGTTTTTGCGATATAAATCGGGTTGTTTTAGCCAGCAAGATAGCCTGATTCACTGAGACGGGCAAGTAGAGACCGGTTCGCCGGTGCGACAATCCTTTGTGTCAGCAATTTGTATACATACAAAAATGATCCAGCTAAAACCATCCGGTCAGGAGACGCAAGGCATTGTCGTACCGGCGAACCGGTCTCTACACGATCACAAAACCCAATTAACCTTAAAAGCGGAATTTGGCTGGTCAAAAGACAATACATGGGTGGAGGTACATAGTAATTCACGACGAAGTTATTGGTAGGGTCATTGTGCCCATTTCTGTGGCCTTTGTGCCGCAACGGCGGACCGTCTCTATGGTTGATCCCTTTTTACTGCCTAAAAAACAGTAAGTTTAACTAACAACAATATCATACTTCGTCAGCAAACCGGGCAGGCTATGGACGGAGAACTTTGTTTTCTTGAGCTTATTCCCGTCGGGGTCCAGGGTCAGGTTAAAGGAACTGGAAAAATCTGTTTGGGTAAGTGTATTGGTCGCAAAGAGCGTTAATTCAAGATTGCAGTTTTTAAACAAAGCCCCGCTGAGGTCGCAATTCATAAACCGCGCTTCGAGAAGAGAGCAGTCGATAAAGCGCGTCTTTTTCAGGTTTCGACCGAAAAATGAAGTGTAGTCAAGCTGACAGGTCTGGAAGCCAACGTGAAAACCAAATGCGCTGCACTGCCCAAAATGGACGTTATTCAACTCACAATCAACAAAAATCACGTCATCCAGCTTTGTGCCTTCGAGCACGGCCAGGCTCAGGTTGCAGTTCTCAAACCGGCAGTTTATAA
>CAXTJJ010000396.1:0-5902 GCA_964244155.1 uncultured Spirosoma sp. | reverse complement strand
CGGACGAAGGAAGCCGGTTTTAGTGGCCATTTGGTCAAGCCGGTGGATCTGGCTGCCTTGTTGAGTTTACTAACCGAGATTCTATCAAATCCTAAAGCAGGCTAAACAACCCTTTGTTTACCTTGTCTCGAAAAAGCGCTCCTAAATGAGACGTAGGCACAGTTATATATTGCCTCAATATTCGGGCGTTTAACACCATATAGCTTCCCTTTCGTACTTCCTAGAATAGTACGAAAATAAATCCATTACAAAACGTCTAAATAGGAAATTTCAAGGAGGTTCGGAAGCCCAAACATGGGCTGATTTTCGTACGTTAAGTAAGAAAGTACGAAACGAATAATCAGTGGGATTAAAGGGCAATTTTACACGGGAGGTAGAGGAATAGGGTATAATTTTGCTATTATTATATCCCGCACTTGTAAGTCATTAATATCGCCTAACACCCCCAGTGACACGCCTGCTCCAAAATTAGCCACATTTTCTTCATCAACTTTGGCTGCGGTTACTTCCATATTATCTTCTTGCATTACCGCATACTCAACTCTGTGACCATTAGCAATCGTTATGGTTTTCATTTCGTTAGCATAAATGCTGTTGTTGGTGAGGGGATATAGCCTTGTTTTTCAGTGAAATATACTATTTGTAGATGACACCACGACCATGTCTAGCGATTTGATGTTACTACATCGCTTTAGGAGGAAGGCGGCAAAGTAGTCGTATCCAACCAATATAGCTTTAAGGTGTCAAATAAGGCCAGCCACTGATCCATTTCCAAGGGTTTGACCACATAGGACGAACCTCCTAAATTATACATTTCATAGATGTCGTCTTTTTGACTGGAATGGCTGATCACAACGACAGGCACATTTCGATAGCGTAAATTAGCTTTCAGTTTTTGTAAGAGCTCTTTACCCTCTTGCCGGGTGGGTAGGTACAGATCCAGTAAAATCAATTTTGGTATCTGTTTGCCCACCCGTGCACATTCCTCTAAATAATCGAACGCACCAACAGCACCCGTCGTCCAGATTGTTTTAAGTTGTGGCATAAAAGCCGTTAACGCCTGCTGCATGATCAGCCAGTGATCGGGATTATCTTCAATCACCAGGACACCAGCTTGCCGATACAGAAAAGATGTATTCATCCGTGAATAATATATGAATAAATGTGATTGTTTTACTTTGAATATACCAAAGATACTCATTGATTATCAACAAAATGAATGGGTAATGAAATAGTGGCTGATTGAAGTCATTTAATTTCGCACTTTGGGAAGTAAAGTACGAAAATTGTTTCTAGACAAATACCCCATGAACGTTTGTTGATTTTATCTCAGCAAACCCTCACTCCTGAGACGTTGCAAATTTTAATGTTCGTAAATAGGGCGATAAATGCGGCACTACCTACCCTTCGTACTTTTACCGCTGAGTTTTGGAATTGAAACCCCTTTCCTCTTTGAAAGTATTAATTTTTACGTTGAATTGTGTAATTTAAAGTAGGGTAGTAGCCTGAACTTTGGCAGTTTATTATCGACTTGCTTCCCCGTCTAATCTGACCATAGTTAGATCATATAAAGACCGTTGATTTTCTTAATTTTGGTTATGCATGAAGTACGAAATAGTTCATCCGTCGATTTTAGCACTGAAATCAAATTAAAAGGTTTTAAAGCCTATTCCATAGATCCTAACGTTCTCAGCGGGCATAGTTATAACCGCAAAGACTTTTATAAGATCAGTTTGAATACTGGTTCGTATGTGTTTCATTATGCGGATCGAAGTTATGAAACCCAAGGGCCAATTTTATTTTTTGGCAATCCCCGAATTCCCTACTCCTGTGAAGTTTTGTCACAAACCGGTGACTACGCTTGCCTGTTTACTGAAGATTTTTTGAACCTCAGCGAACGATCGGAAAGCATTCTGCACTCACCGCTGTTTAAACTCGGTGGTACACCCATTTTACAACTAAACCCGGAGCAGAAAGCCGCTGCCGCTGCGATTTTTCAAAAGATGGTAGCCGAACAAGAATCAAGCTATGCCTTTAAGGATGAGTTGATACGAAACTATATTCATCTACTTATTCACGAGGCCTTGAAAATACAGCCGTCCGAAAATGCGCCTGAACATAAAAATGCAGCAGTACGCATTACGGCTGTGTTCTTATACCTTTTAGAGCGTCAATTCCCCATTGAGAGCACCACTCAGCCGTTGGAACTCAAAACAGCCCAGGACTTTGCCAAACAGTTATCGGTACACGTTAATCATTTAAATAGCTCAGTCAAAGAAGTGACCGGCAAACCAACGACGGTGCACATTGCCGAACGGATTATCAGCGAAGCCAAGGCGCTGCTGCAACATACGAATTGGAGTATTGCCGATATCGCCTATGCCTTGGGCTTCGAATATCCGACCTATTTTAATAACTTTTTTAAGAAAAAAACCGGTCAAATCCCCAAAACGATCCGGGCGGCTCACCTTTGATAATTATACTTTTTGCTTTGTTTTCCTTTATTTCTTCATCAAGCCGAGTATGACCTTTGTATCCATCAATTCGGGTACGAAGCAATAGCCATCTTAACAAGTTGGCCGCTTTGAAAAGAAATAAAGGACTATAAGCGATGAACCCTATTTATGATTTTACGGGCCAGGTAGCCCTGGTCACCGGCGCTAACGCTGGAATTGGCTTTGCTGCGGCAAAGGCTTTCGCCCAAGCGGGTGCGGCTGTGGTGCTGGTTGATATTAACGAGCGTACCCTGCAAATCGCAACCGAAGAACTGACCAACGCGGGTCACACAGCTACTCGTTTTACGTGCGATGTAGCCGATGAAGCGCAAGTTGCCGCCATGGTTGACTTTACCGTTTCCAAATTTGGTCGACTAGATATGGCCTTCAATAATGCCGGTATCGCTGGGCATGCCGGACCGCTAACCGATGAATCGGCAGAAGCATTCGATACCGTCATGTCCATTAACCTGCGTGGGGTCTGGACCTGCATGAAGCACGAGCTGAAGCAGATGGAAGCCCAAGGCAGTGGGGCGATTGTCAATTGTTCTTCGCTTGGTGGGCTGGTTGGACTACCGGGCCGGGCCACCTATCATGGTACCAAGCACGGTGTACTGGGTTTGACCAGGAGTGCCGGCGTGGAATACGCGTCACGGGGTATTCGTGTGAATGCTGTTTGCCCCGGTGTGATCGATACACCGATGTTACAGTTGCTGGTTGACAAAACGCCCGAAGCGATAAACGAGGTGGTCCGTGACCAGCCTATCGCCCGGCTGGGTCGTCCCGATGAAATCGCATCGGCTGTACTTTGGCTATGTAGCCCCGCTGCCAGTTTTGTCATTGGTGCCGCCCTACCGGTAGATGGTGGCTTTACCGCACACTAAGCGATTAGAAAGACCCAATCGGTTCAAAGGCCTTACCCTCAAAAAAATAGAACGTTACAGTTCACGAGTAATCGATAAGCCATACACTCTGATTTATCGACAACAAGCGACTCTAGACCACTAGACAAACATACCTTTTAGAAACGAACGGAAATTAGTTATCATGGAAAACAAGAAAGTTTGGCTCATCACTGGCGCGGGACGGGGAATGGGTGTTGATATCGCAAAGGCAGCACTGGCCGCCGGTCATAAAGTTGTTGCCACTGGCCGAAGTACCGAAAAACTCAAGCAGGCACTGGGTGAATCTGGAGATTTGCTCCTAGTCAAACTCGATGTAACGAAGCCCACGGATGCTGAAGCTGCCGTAAAAGCGGCTGTCGAACAGTTTGGCACCATCGATGTACTGGTCAATAATGCCGCCAGTTTTTATGCGGGCTTTTTTGAAGAATTATCGCCTGAGCAACTGGATAAGCAGTTACAGACAAGCCTGATTGGCCCGATGAACGTAACGCGCGCCGTGCTGCCCGTAATGCGTAAACAGCGTTCAGGCCTGGTTGTCACCATATCTTCAACGGCAGGCCTGACCGGATTTGAGTTTGGTGCTGCTTACGCGGCATCGAAGTTTGGTTTAGAAGGGTGGATGCAATCGTTGCAAGCGGAGATCGAGCCGTTTAGCATTCAGACGATCACAGTTAATCCCGGCTTTTTTCGCACGGAATTGCTTACCGAAGAGTCAACTAATTTTGCCGACTTGGAAATTGAGGACTATACCGAGCGCAGAGCTGGACAAGTACAATTCTGGAAGGGATATAATGGCCAACAGTCCGGCGATCCAGCCAGGCTTGCCCAGGCTTTGATCACAATCACCAATCTGGGAGAGCCCCCCCGTCGCTTCCTGGCCGGTGCAGATGCGATTAAAACAGCGGAGGAGGTAGCTTCAAAACTTCAGCAGGAGCTCAACGCTCACCGTGAGTTGTCATCTTCTCTGGCCTATGAGAGTATGTAGTTATTACTACTTCTTTTCCGATAAGCTACAACTAAAGCTGTCCCTCTGCACTAATTCAGTTTGTAGATGGACAGTTTTAGTAACAATTAGTGAGTCGCAGCTAAATTGACCCTTTCTGATGCTTAACCTCTGCTTTAAATTGTCGCATTAAACCATCCATTTCTACCACATGAACCATTTAAAGGCAAGTGACGGTTTTTGAACGAACAGACAAAGCTTTTTATAATTACGTTTTTACATTTATTGATTTATAATTGTTTTTTGTAATTATAAAAACACAATTATAAATTAATTGAATAAAAACAGCTTAAGTTGTAACTAGTAAGGATTTATTCCGGTGAATCGGTCAAGTTAGATGGTAGGGATTTGGCAGACGTATCGAACCGGGCATAGGTGAAATATTTCTGTCGACCAGCATAACGAGGATTGGTTCCCGCTCGGACTTGGGAGAATGTAAGGTGTTGTGGAAAGAACGATTCAATCGTGTCGGCAACCGCTTTTACTTCATCAGCGCTGTCAGCTTCAATGCGTAGTTGTACCATCGGACTTCATTTTTTACGAATTGATTTGATAAGCCGCGTCGATCAGAGCGACTAGCACGTTGGCCGTTACCGGTGCCAGTTTCGCATCACTTTGCACTAAATGGACAAGATGTCCTTGTGAAGAAGTAGACGTCGTTGAATCGGGAAGGAAATCATGGTTGATGCTAGTACGAAAAAACGTTTTAGGCTCAACCTTTAGCCAAGCACAAATCCGAAGGAATACAGCCATGTCAGGGCATTTGCCTACCTCTAATCGATGGATAGTCGAAGCGCTGACGTCACCTAACTCAGCGGCTATTTCCCGTAGCGTGCGCTGGGCGCGTTGATGACGAACCATCGTGGCCAGTTTGTTGCTATCTAATTCGTAGGTCATCCCTAGTGGCCGTTAATTGCTGGTTAAGACCAACTGGGCTAAGTCATGGAAAACGGCCTCGTCCTGTCGGAAACGGTCATTGATCGACATAGCTGCCTGAGCCGTAAAAAGCGTATAGTTGATGGCATTATAGAGAAGCCACACATTCGATTCGCTTTCCAGCATGCGCTCTTCTTCGCTCATTCGGGTCATTGCTTGACGAGCCAGCATTTTGGGGAGCTTGGTATCGATCAGCAGTTGTTCCGCCTGCTGCTTGTCCACCCGTTGCTGAACCATCTTTTTATAAATGTCCAGGGTCAAGCTGGTTTCCTGCTTGAGAAACTGAGCGACGACCTTCTCCAAATATTGCTCAAAAAGTGCTAAGTCCAGGCCTTTATGATGAAACTTACGGGATAAGGCCTGTTCTTTTTCCTGACCCATTAGTTGTTGGTACACGTAAGCTTCCTGAAATGACGTTTTAACCTCCTTGGCCTCTTTATACTTTTTGGGTTTTCCTTTGAGAAGCCAATTGAGATAGTCATCTAGATTCATAAATTCATCGGACCAACCCATCAGGCCATTGCTACAAACCTGACGGTAATAACTGATCCGCATCCGGGCTT
>CAXTJJ010000395.1:0-5905 GCA_964244155.1 uncultured Spirosoma sp. | reverse complement strand
AAACCAGCGACCACGTTGTAATGCGGACCATCCGGACGTTGCCCGGTCAGAAGTTCTCAAAAACGAACCTCATTCGTACGCAACGGGAGTTATCGACGCTCGGTTATTTTGACCCCGAAAAAATTGGAATTAACCCCGTACCGCAGAGCGACGGTACGGTTGATATTGAATATACGGTTGAAGAAAAACCATCCGACCAAATTGAGCTATCCGGTGGTTGGGGAGGCTATGTAGGTTTTGTGGGTACACTCGGCTTAACTTTCAATAACTTCTCGGCCCGAAACATTCCGAATATGAAAGCCTGGCGGCCCTTACCCGCCGGCGATGGCCAGCGTGTACAGTTGCGTTTCCAGGCCAATGGATCGCAGTATCAGGTGTATTCGCTATCGTTTACAGAGCCCTGGCTGGGGGGACGTAAGCCTAACGCCTTGTCGGTCAGTGCCAGTCATACAGTTTATAGAACCTTCTATGACCCCTTAAATCCAGCCAGTATTTATCAAAGCCTGAAAGGTCGTACGCCAACTGGTTCGTATACGAACACGGCTATCACAATCGGGCTGGGACGGCAGCTGAAAATTCCTGATGATTATTTTAGCCTTAGCAATTCGATTTCATTTCAGCGGTATGATCTGAACAACCTCGATTTGTTCTACATCGGCTATAAGGACGGAATTTCCAATAACATCACGTTCAATACTACCCTGTCTCGCAACAGCATCGATAATCCGCAGTTTCCGCGCAATGGGTCTTCGTTCACGCTGAGCGGTTCGTTTACGCCCCCTTATTCGGCCTGGCGCACCACAACAGCAACCGAAGCACCAAAAGATAAATACAAGTTTGTAGAGTATCATAAATGGATGTTCGATGCCAGTTGGTTCCAAACGGTATTTGGCAAATTGGTATTGAATACCCGGGCTCACTTAGGCTTCCTGGGCAGTTACAACAGCCGTACATCTATTGGGCCATTTGAACGCTTTGTGTTGGGTGGTTCGGGCCTGGCCGGTCAGGGACAGTTTGCGCTGGCTCAGGATATTATTGGTTTGCGCGGTTATGATGACCGTAGCGTGTATACCGCCGACTACGACCGCGCTGTCGATGCTACATCGCGAAGTCAGGGGGGTGTTGTTTACAACAAATTCGTTGCTGAACTACGGTATCCGGTATCGCTGAATCCATCAGCAACTATTTTCGTTCTGACCTTTTTGGAAGCCGGTAATAACTGGGGCAGCTATAAGCAGTACAATCCGTTTGACCTGAAACGGTCGGCGGGTTTTGGCGCGCGTATCTTCATGCCTGCCTTTGGCTTAATTGGTATTGACTATGGCTATGGCTTCGACAAGATTCCGGGCGTCAAGGATAAAGCTTCAGGCCAGTTCCACTTTACGATTGGTCAACAGATCAGATAAGATTCAGGCGGGTTAAACGTTTTTAATAAACCGATAAGGTATCCAAGGCCTTATCGGTTTTAAAACATCAACCTTGACAATCAATTACTTCCCGCAAAAATTGGCGTACGATCAATGAAAAAAACCCTATTTTTCGTACTTTTGTGCTCCGTTTGGATAGTCATACCGGCTCATGCGCAGAAGTTTGGGTACGTAGATACGGAGTTCATCTTCGGTAAAATGCCGGAATATCAGAAAGCCCTTACCGAAATTGACAAGTTTGCCGATAAGTGGTCGAAGGATATTCAGGATAAATACGTTGAAATTGATAAGCTGCAAAAAGCCTATCAGGCAGAGGAAATCCTGTTGACCGAAGACATGAAACGCGACCGGCAACGTGCCATTAGCGACAAAGAAAGGGAAGCCAGGGAATACAATAACAAAGTGTTTGGCTATCAGGGGTTACTTTTTGAGAAGAAGAAGGAACTGATGAAAGCCCCCATGGAGTTAGTGAATCGGGCTGTAGAAAAAGTGTGCATCCAGAAAAAACTGGATTTTATGTTCGACAAAGCATCTGATTTTGTCATGCTGTACACCAATCCAAGGCACGATTATTCAGATTACGTAATGGAAGAATTAGGTTTGGACAATAAACCAACGGCTACCAATACGAGTCCAACAACTAAAACAATCACAAAACCAAAGTAATACCAATAACTAATTCGAGATGAAGAAACACATCGTCATGGCGTTTGCAGCAGCCCTTTTGTTGGGTGGTTTAAACGCTCAGGCACAAGCCCCAACAACAACACCAGTTACGGCCACCGCTGGTCCATTGAAGTTAGGCTATACGAACATTGATTACGTGCTGTCGCAAACGCCCGAAGCAAAAGATATTCAGAACCAGTTGACCATTCAGCGTACGCAATCGGAAAACGAACTCAAGCGGATGCAGAAAGAACTGGAAGATAAATATGGCGCTTACGAAAAAGGGGCGGCTCAAATGTCGGACGTAATTAAGAAAGATCGTGAAACCGAATTGCAGGGATTACAAGCCCGGATTCAGGAGTTCGGTCGGACGGCTGAACAATCACTGCAAAGTAAGTACCAGCAGTTGGTCAATCCAGTTGTCCAGAAAATTCAAAAAGCAATTGATGCTGTTGCTAAAGAAAACGGCTACCAGTATGTTTTCAATCTGGATGCTGGTGCTAACACCATCCCTATTTTACTGGTTGCTCCAGAAGAAAACAATATCACGGAGTTGGTATTGAAGAAAATGGGTATTGATCCGGCTAAAGCAGCCGCAGCCGCTAAACCAGCTACCACCGGTGGCAGTACCCCAACAGCAACTAAACCAGCTACTGGTTCAGCAGCTGCACCAAAGAAAAACTAGACATCCGTTTAGGACTTATTCCATAAAAAAGGTCGCTTCCTGTTTATCAGGAACGACCTTTTTTTATGAAACATTACGTTTTCATCAGTTCATCAAGTATAACTTACACGTATTACTTTTTACTGGAAAAATATAATTATTATACACAAATCAGGCATTTTTGCTAAGAAAAATCTCAAAACAGGTTTATAATCTCGACGAGACGAAATCTTAGGCTTACTTTTACGTTTTTCAAAACAGACCACCTTTGAACGTCGCTATGAACCGAACTGCCGGTGTATTAGCGTGGGGACTACTCATCAGTACCATGGGGAGTATCCACGCGCAGGACTCTAAATCACTACAGCTCCTCCTACCTTCACAAGCTAACTGGAACGTTGTGTCTGAAGGCACTACTGTCCGTTTTGACTTAAAAGCAACTGGATCTCCCAACGACACCTTGAGATTTTCGTTTGGTGGCGATAAACAGGACGGCATGCAACTTGATTCGTTAGGCCACTTTAGCTGGACACCCGGCTTTGATCTGGCCGACCGTATTCAAACGACAAAAAGCTATCCCGTTAGTTTTGAGGTCCGTAATGGACGCGGGCAAACGGCTACACAAAACGTTGAATTTAAGATACTACACGTGAACCGCCCGCCTGTTATTGGCGAGTTGCGACCTTTTTATGTAAGTTATCGAACACAGAATACGTACAAAATGGACCCACAGGTGGTCCGCGATGACGACGGTGATCCTATTGTCTTTATCCCGATTGCTGATCAAATGCCCGAAGGCAGTAAACTGTCATCACAGGGCGAACTAACCTGGACGCTGTCGCTCAATCAATTCAACCGGCTCAAACAATCGCCCCAGTACATTGAATTCTGGGTAGAGGATCAACCCGCCAAAACACGCACGAAAGGACGGTTGAAAGTTGAAGTCACAGCTATGGATTTACCACCAGATATTGCGGTTATTCCTAAAGACACGCATTATAAACTCCGGGAGAATGCTACTGTAAACCTTAAGTTTTATCTCTCCGATCCAAATGGTGACGATGACATATCGGCATTCGGCTTTTTGTCTGATAATCAGCAAATAGCGAAAAGCGCATTAGTCAAAAATACAGACAACCAATACGAATTTATCTGGCAACCGAGTTACGATTTTGTAAAAGACCCTTACGATTCGCTGAATGTTCAGATTACGTTTTATGTGCTGGATAAGGCACAGAATCGTGAAGAACGTCGCATCACGTTTACTGTTCTAAATACGGTCAACGAAGCCGAAAAAGACCGGTACTATTACAATCAGTACCGGCAGGTGCTGGTACAGGCCTGGGGGTTAATTGAACAATTGGGCGATAAGGAAGAACAACTCAAGCACGACTACAAAAAAGCAAAAGGCGGCAAGAGAAACCGATCGGTAACCAACGCATCCCTGGGAGCCGTGACTGGGGTAACACCTGCCGTGACAGGAGCAAGCACCAGCCAGCAGACACAGAACAACGGCCGCATAATTTCGGCGGTTGGTGGTACTGCCGTGCTAACAATGGGTACGCTGGAGGCAACTGAGGTTATTGGCAAGTCGATGAAGGATTTGCTCGACCGCTATAATTATGTACTGGGTAAGCGAAGCGAACTACAAAACAAAGGGGATGTATTCGCACGTGAGTTTGCCCTGAAATCATCCCGGCGAAACGGGGAATTCATCAAGAAATTAGACGATTTCCGCAATTCAATGAGCTTGAGCGGTCTGGTTGCTCTGGAACTGGATGCTAATTGGCAAAGCAAAAAAGAAGCAACCGACAAAGCGCTAAAACGTACCTTCAAAGACTTTGTAGCTCTAGAAGAAACGCAGTAGGATAATTCCGGTTTACAGTCTTTGGTATACGGTTGGCTGACGCATGTGTTGCTTTTGCGTCAGCCAACCGTATACCAAAGACTGTAAACCGAGGTTTCGGTCAACTCACCTCTATCGTAAAGGCAGCTTCAAATACCTTTCCTACCTCAACTTCCTGTATAGCCTCTTTTTGTTGAATAGGCTTTGGCTCTCCTTCACTATCAGCGCAGCCAAGCCACGGCTCAATGCATACAAACGGTGCTCCGGGTTTTGCCCACAGGCCTAAATACGGAAAATCAGGATAAGAAACTGTTAAGGTGTGGTTATGCTTATTACTTCGAATCGCTACACGTCGAGATGCCAGATTTTTAAATACCAAAGCATCGGCATCGAATAAATGCTTCGTTAATGCAAGCCGTTTCCCGTTTGTTGGTACAGGTTTTGTTTCACCGGTGAAATATCCCGCTGACGAGAGCCTATGCGTTTCCAATGGCTCTGCCCGCTCGAACTCGATAAAGTAGTCCTCGTATGACTCGTCTGGGGTAAAAGGCACTGCAAAGGCTGGATGGGCTCCTACCGAAAAATAAACAGTTTGCTCGTCCGCATTTACCAATCGATAGGTAACAGTGAGCTTCGGGCCATCGAGTTCATAAATTACTTGAAACTCAAATTCGTAAGGAAAATGCACCCGCGTAGCCTTGCTTGACCGTAACGAAAAAATAGCATGTGTCTTCGTCGATTCAGTTGTATCAAACGTAGACTGCCGGGCGAAACCGTGTCGCTCTATTGGATACGCTTTTCCATCAACGAGCAGTTGATTGTTCAAACACCCACCCACCACCGGAAATAGATTGGGGGCATGCCAGCCCCAAACCATAGAATCGGCTTGCCACAGGTGTTCAATGCTGCTGGGTTTATGCAGGATGGATGTCAGTTCGGCACCTTTGGGCCGGATAGAGACGCGAAGGTGGTCGTTTTCTAAAGTTGCCATATAGCTGAAAAACAACAAAAGCTACCCAATGTTGGATAGCTTTTGTAAAGGTAACGGCCATCGGGGATTTGGCCAGTATTGTTGGTTTAGAACCGGAAGTGAGAGAACGCCTTGTTGGCTTCTGCCATACGGTGCGTATCGTCCTTCTTTTTCACAGCCGCGCCTTCGCCTTTAGCGGCTGCGACGATTTCGGCTGCTAACCGGTCTACCATTGTTTTCTCACCACGTGAACGAGCATACTTAATAAGCCATTTCATGCCTACCGCGACTTTTCTGTCTGCCCGTACTTCGGTTGGCACCTGAAAGGTAGC
>CAXTJJ010000394.1:0-5907 GCA_964244155.1 uncultured Spirosoma sp. | reverse complement strand
AAATACCGCAACATACCCTCGTTGTCAGCTTCAGGGTGAAACTGAGTGCCAATGACTTCAGGCGAAAAGCGCATAGCCATAACGGCACGGTCGAGCAGGACATGAGGTCGGATTTTTTCCAGACATAAAATCTCCGCGCCTATAGTCTCCATTCGCTCTTCGTTTGGGCTGGTAATTTGATAGTCGCGAGAGTCTACTGCATAGAATGGATCAGGCAGTCCCTCCAGCAATGATTCGGTATCGCCTTCATCGGTTTTGTGAACCGGGAATATGCCAAACGACGTTGATCTGCGTCGACTCAGAGTGCCTAGATCCAGGTGACGTACAACTAATTGAAACGAATGGCAGATCAGAAACACATATTTCTTGCGCTCGTTCTGGAGATTCCAGGCGAAAAGCTGGTCGATCAGGTCAAAATAACGGGCTTCCCAGGCATCTGTCGAGGCTAGTGGACTTCCCGGCCCACCCGACGAAATGTAAACGTCGTACTCTAAATCCGGGATTTCGTTATTGGCCCGCACATCAAATACGTCGAACGCCAGTTCAGCATGTTCGTTTCCCTGTATATTTCGTATAGCGTGTAAAATACAACGCATGCCTTCATTGGCATGGTTGTTATTCATATCGAGAACGGCAATTTTTACTAAGCTCATAGAGTGTTGGTTACGGCTACCTATTTGTTGATAGTGCGTCAAAAAATAACTATACGATGCCGAAAGAAGTTTCTTCAACAATATAATTTACTACCTGTTTCAAGTCGTTTGTCTGTTGAAAGACAGCTAATTGACGGTCGGCACCGGTGCCCATTTCGAGGATTTTTAATACATAATTGCACTCGTCACGACTTCCCAGTTCATCCACAACATCGTCGATGAATGACAAAAGTTCATGAATCAGTTCGTGGGTGGGTACTTCGATCTGCTTGCCAAAGTCGATCAATTTTCCCTCAATTCCATATCGGGCTGCCCGCCACTTGTTTTCGTTGATGAGGATACGCCGATAGGGTCGGAAATTAAGATTTTGCTGATGCAGCTTGTATATCTTAGCCACGAGGGCCTGCATAATGGCCGCCAGACAAATGGTTTCGTCTACCCGCATGGGTACATCACAGATGCGAAATTCAATTGTATCGAAAAAGGGATGCAGCCGGATGTCCCACCATATTTTCTTGCCGTTGTCGATACAGCCGGTTTTTACTAAGAGGTTGATGTATTCGTCGTACTCAGCCGCCGACGAAAAGTAATCCGGGATACCTGTACGAGGAAATTTGTCAAATACTTTTGAGCGATACGATTTGAAACCGGTATTACGGCCCCGCCAAAAGGGGGAATTGGTCGAAAGGGCGTAGATGTGGGGCAGAAAGTACCGCACGGCATTCATGATTTGAACCCCTTCATTTCTATCTTCGATGCCCACATGGACGTGTAAACCAAAAATCAGGTTCGAGCGGGCCACATCGCGCAGTTCGTCGATAAGCCGGTCATAGCGTTCGTTGGGTGTAATGAGTTGTTCCTGCCAGTCAGAAAAGGGATGGGTTCCGGCCGCTGCGATTTTAAGGTTCTGTTTGTCAGCCAGTTCGATAATCATCTTTCGGAGGTACGTTACCTCCTGGCGGGCATCCTGAATGTTGTTGCAGATATTCGTACCAACCTCAACAACTGCCTGGTGCATTTCGGCTTTCACACGTTCCTGAAGGACAATTTGCCCGCCATCAACAATCTTCGACATATGTGAACGCAACTCGCCCGTATTGGGGTCAATCGTTTGAAACTCTTCTTCAATACCTAAAGTGAAAACGGGCATAGGTGGTAGACGTTAGGAGGCAGACAGGTCAAGAGGCTTGACCTCAACTACGAGGTAAGATACATTTTTTTTGTAAACCTGCTACGGTACAAATGGTTTTCTGAACAATTGACAATCAAATCAGAATAGTATGAGAACGCAACGCGAAAAAAAACTGATTACAAAGTACTGGTTGTTTGGTGGCGGTGGGGCCATGTTACTTGGTAGCGGACTAGCGGTTTTACTGCATGGGTCCAAACTACGTGAGATCAATGCCGATAATTGGTTCTGGGTCAGCACAGGTGGTTTTGCACTAATTATGTCGGGCCTGGGTTTCATTGGCGATGCCAATCGTTTTCGTACATTGGCCGACGTATTACGCGAACTTGACAATCGCGACAAGATCAATAACCGCACGTAAACAGGCTTTTCAGGACTGTTAGTACTATGGCTGAGACGCCCGGACGAACTATAATCGAGACAGTTAAACAGTACGGTAGTCGGCTGTCTCGGTTTATTCGCGGGCAGGTGAAATCAGACGAAGATGCGGAAGATATCTTGCAGGATGTCTGGTATCAACTTACCAAAGTCGTTGACCTCGACGGTATTGAGAGCATGAGTGGCTGGCTGTTTCAGGTGGCTAAAAATAGAATAACCGATACCTATCGGAAGAAAAAAGAGGATAGCTTGTCAGACTTGATAGGAGAGGGTGATGACGATGATGATTTTCGTTTCAGAGACATTCTACTGGCTGATGCCGAAACCCCCGAAGATCAGTTTTTTAAAGATATCTTTTGGGACGAGTTGATGAAAGCGCTGAATGAATTGCCCGAAAATCAGCGAACTGTGTTTGTTCAGAATGAATTGGAAGACAGTACATTGCAGGAAATTGCCGACAAAACCGGCGAGAACCTGAAAACTATTATTTCTCGAAAACGCTACGCCGTTCAGCACCTGCGAAAACGACTGCAACGTTTATACGACGAACTTGATAACCTATAACCATGAGAACGCCTTACAGACGCATACGATTCTTTGTTCCACTTTTTATACTAATGGCCTTATCGGGTCTTTCGTATGCCGTATTCTGGCTTTGGAATAATGTATTAGTGGCCGTTGTTTTGGTGAAGCCGGTTACGTTCTGGCAAGCCGCAGGTTTATTGGCGCTATCCCGAATTCTGTTTGGCGGCTTTAAGTTCGGGCCAGGCAACGGGCGTTTTCGTGGTGGAGAGGGGGCACCGCAATGGCGCAACAAATGGCGTCAAATGACCGACGAAGACCGGGCCAAGTTTAGAAGCGAATGGAAAAGACGGTGTGGTGATAAGCCTGAACAGTAGGTTGTTATTCTAATTCTAAGCTAAGGCAGCAAATCCTCATTGGAACAATCCAGTGAGGATTTTTTTTGTGCGGTTTAAAGTAATTTTTTAGCTGGTTCGTCATCCTTAGTAGAACAACAGTAAACTTCTAAGACAATGAACAATATACTTTTGAAATCAATTCTGGCAGGTTTGCTACTGGGAGTTGCCCTATTTGTGATGCCATTCTTTCTGGTCAGGCTGGTTTTCTTTATCCTGATTATTGGGGCATTGGTCCGGCTCTTTGGAGGTGGGCGTTTCCGGCGGGGTTGGGGACGTGGGTATGGGCATGGTTATACGCCTGCCTTCGCCGACCGAATTCGCCAGATGAGTGACGCCGAATATGCCGACTTTAAACAACGCTATCAGGGGCGTTATTCCGATGAACCTGCCCCTAAAGCACCTGAAAACACCAACGAACAATAAACAACCGCCCTGGCGGTACAACAATGAACAGACGCTTAAACCCCTGGGTCGTGGTCCTTACGGCGGCCCTTACCTTCGGGAGCCTGAAGGCTTTCGTTGGTCCCCGATCTTTCAACCGGCACAACGGGTATTGGGGCCATAGACACGGTAATTATTACAACAATGACTATGGATGGCATGAAGCCTGCGATGGCGACGGGCGGCATTCCAGAAACTCAGCCCCTAAGTCTGACTCTTTAGAAGTTAGATAGGCCCAAGCTCTGGCTTGGCCCGTTAGGCATTTGATTAAGATAAAGCCAGAGCTTGGGCCTGACATATTCACACAAATTTGGGCTCTACCCAAAGGGCTGTAAAACAGCCAATAAGTAACAATAGCCAGACCCAATTTGGTACCTGAACGGTGGTCGTTCGGACGAGCGGTTCACTTACTGGATTATGTTGGATATGGGCCAGCATAAATCGATTCACAAGTTGCCACTCGGCAATTGGATCGTTTGGGTTACGGGCATTGACGTATACCGCCAGCGAATCCTGCACCGATTGCCAACCTGCTTGCCTGAACAATGATCGACCCGTTACCGAGCGTTCGTTAGTAGGCGATTTAACTAATGCCAGGGTATCCTGGCCAATTATCAGGGGTGACGATGCGCTGTTAGTGTTGTTAACCACAACGGTCTGAAGCAAGCCGCTATACAGGGGGGCGTTTACCTGAACCGAATTCTTGTCGGACGTTGACAAACGCGCCAACACGGCTGTCCAGACCCGGTTATAGGTCACACTATCGCCACTGAGTGATACCGGGTATGTTTCACTTAGCAAACTTACGCCCACTCGCCCGCTGGTTCGCTGAACGGCTATGGGATAGCCAGTTACCGCAAACTGATTCAAATTATCCGTAAAGCGGTAGGGGAGCGCGTTCAGACCATTTCCTATCGGAACGACGGGCTCACTGGCTGTTTTCCTAACCTGCCACTTGCCGCCCAGCGCTTGATTTATTGTCCGACAATCTGTTTCAGGATTGGTCAGATTAATAAATAACACCGATTTTCCATCGGCAACAGCTTTACGGACGGCTGCGTTTGCTGCATTGCCCGGTTCGGTAATGATAAGGTCTGGTGTCGTTTTACCACCAGCTCTACTCGTCTTATTGATGCTGACATTGCTGCGGATATTGGTCGAAAGCGAAGTGACCATCTGTACCGTATGCCCCTGTTTTCCCAGCCAGTCGGCCAAGGTTTTGCTCTCGAAATCGGGGCTGTTCAGGATGAATTGCACCGTTAATGGCTCCGTTGAACGGGTGAAAAAGCGGATTGTATCCAGTGTTGTTGTGCTACCCAGTACCAACTCGCTTTGACTGCGACCCCGTGAAAAGGCTGGAAACTGGAGAGAAAAAGCATTGTCTCCTTCGTGAAGCGCAACACTATCCAAGGTCTGTTTACCAAATCGAAGCCGCAGGAGTTGTTTTTCCGACGACAGAATATGGCCCGTTACCCGCTGCATTTCGCCTTGTCGAACAATTCCTTTCCAATGAGCGTCTTCTAGCTGATTGGGTTGGCTGTAGGGAATCCATTGCAGGGCAGCGTTACTGAGTTGGGTCAATGTTTCAGTTGGAAACCGCTGCCCGACCAGGGTGACGGAATCGTAGTCCGCTTTAAAATTTCGGATGGAAAAACTATCCTGTATGCGCAGGCTGTCTTTCAGGTGCCTGGCGAAGGCCGTTGGAACATCGTCGGCCACCAGTAGGGCATGGCTCGAAGGCTGTTGTATTTGCCAGTGAGGTTCTATAAAATAGCCGGCAATAACCAGCCAGAGCAGCAGATTCAGGCCGGCTCGAACCCATTTTCGGCCAGACGACAGCGTTTGGTTACGGGCAATTAGCCAGAGTTGGCCCACCAATAAGATGAGCAACGCCAGGAGGGTAAACCAATGAATCGGATCGGTCCAGTTGATACTTGTTTGCATTCCAATTAATGTAAAATGGGCAATGAATAATGGACAATAAAAAATGGATAATGCAAGCCCTCTCTTTTCACATTATTCATTATCTATTTTACATTATCTATTGTCCATTACCGAATATGTCGCCAGAAGGCTTGTTGTAAGGCCCGGTCACTGGCATACGATGAACCGGTTCGCTCCGACGCACCCGTTAGGGCATAGAGTTTTGTTTTTAACTGCGTTTTCTCAGCACTGGTGAGCGATTTCCCCCCGGCCAGTTTTTTTTTTTTTTTTAGTATCGACCAGTTCTGAAGCCCACTGTTCTTTACGCCGTTAGCCAGACTATTGCCGTGTTGTTGCAACGTTTGCCGTTGTTGGGTGTTGAGTGTTGGCAAATCAAGATAGC
>CAXTJJ010000393.1:0-5920 GCA_964244155.1 uncultured Spirosoma sp. | reverse complement strand
TCAAAATGGATTTATTCGTTAAATCAAGCATCGTTTTAGGTACTGAATGGACCAAGTGGTCTATGTAAAAAGCTGTCTAGTTAGTGTCTTCTTTTTCGCGAACTGTTTTCAGCAAAGCAGCCAGTTCAGTGGTTAACTGTGGGTATTTTTCGGCCAGGTTCTTCGTCTCACCCAGATCGGTCTTCAGGTCATATAGTTGCGGCTGTGGCGAGTAGCCCGTTTCGGTGTTGGTGTCGCGGTTGAGGGGCGGGCCGCTGGAGGGCTCAATGTATTTCCAGTTGCCCCGTATCAACGAAAGTGTACCATTGATCGCATGTTCTATAACGTATTCGCGGCTCTTTTTAGCTTTCCCGAGAAACGTATCCAGTGTATTAAAGCTATCTGGTGCTTCGCCCTTCGCTAAAGACTGGCCCACAAGTGCCGCAAAGGACGCGGCTAAATCAACCTGACTGACCAGTGCATCAGATAGGCCGGGTTTTACCTGGCCGGGCCAGCGCACGATGAACGGCACGCGGGTACCGGCATCGAAGGCACTGTATTTGCCCCCGCGCAATGGCCCGGCTGGTGTATGGCCGTTCAGTTTTTCAACGGCCTGGTCTTTATAGCCGTCGTCGACAACGGGGCCATTGTCGCTGCTGATGATAACCATTGTGTTGTCTTTCAGTCCCAGGCGTTCCAGCGTTTTCATCACTTCGCCTACGCACCAATCCAATTGAAGAATGGCATCACCACGCGGTCCCATGCCGCTTTTTCCCATAAAGCGCGAATGCGGCAATCGGGGAACGTGAATATCGTGCGTAGAGAAATACACAAAGAACGGGCCGTTTTTACTGGCTTCGATGAACTGATTCACTTTGTCCGTCAGTACATCGGCCATTTCTTCATCGACCCACCGCGCCGACTTACCCCCGCTCATATAGCCGATTCGGCTCACACCATTCACGATGGTCTGGTCATGCCCGTGGGAGTATGTCATTTTAAGTAACTCGGGATGCTCTTTTCCCGTCGGGTCATTGCCAACGGGTCTGGTGTAACTCACCTGAATCGGATCTGCGGGGTCGAGGTTGATAATACGGTGATTTTCGACGTACACACACGGCACACGGTCGCCGGTAGCAGGCAAGAGGAACGAGTAGGTAAAGCCAATTTCCAGCGGACCGGGCTTAATGTCGCCGTTCCAGTTTGGTCCGCCTTTAGGCCCTAAACCCAAATGCCACTTGCCCACTACGCCCGTTTTATAACCCGCTTTTTGCAGGATTCCCGGCATGGTGATTCGGTCGGTCGGGATCAGAAGAGCTGCATCGCCGGGGGCAATTCCCGTTCCGGCTTTCCGCCAGGCATACGCGCCTGTCAGGAGAGAGTAGCGGGAGGGGGTGCAAGTTGACGAAGACGCATGGGCGTTGGTGAAGCGCAGTCCCTCTTTCGCGACCTGGTCAATATTGGGCGTCCGTACTTTCGTAGCGCCATTGCAGCTAATATCGCCGTAGCCCAGATCGTCGGCGTAGATCAGGATAATGTTGGGCTTTTGTTGCGCCAGCACCGCTGATATACTGAGAAGGAAGCCACTAATGAGTAAGAAAAAAAACGTCGTTCTCATGATGCGGTTAGTCGTTACTCACTGATTTACTCACTGGCTGGTCAAGGGCTTCCCGCTCGAAGGCGTCGATATAACTTTTGGCACTGGCATTGACAACTCGAACGCCCCGATCGTCGGCGTAATCGCGCAGCACTTCATAACCCCTGAAAACTTTATGTAAGGATAAGAACTGCGCGGCCATCGAAAACGTGCGTTGCCGTTGTGCATCCATATACACCGGCTGGTGGGTAATGTCTTTGGGTTTGTCGTAGAAATGGATCTGCTTTATCAGGAGTTGATTCTGGTCATTCAGTCGAATTTGTTCGTGCCATGATGTATCCGCTCCGAAGAGGTAAATGGTATCGAATTTCCGGTTAATCATCAGCGTCAACGCGGCAATAATAACCGTTTGCGCCTGTGGCATGCCCAAACCTTTGCTGTAAAGCCAATACCTTAATCGCTTGAACCCACGAACAACGGTGTAATTAAAATACACAACGGTAATCTGCGGATTACTTGTTTCAATTTTCCTCAGCAGATAGGAGCCTTTTGCAAAATGCGGCACATATAACGTCATGGGCCAATTAACCTGTTCCTGAAATACGGATAAGGTTTTTCGGATGTCGTCGCGGTCAGTGGTCTGTTCGGTAAAAACGAAATAGTTAGGGTCTGAGATAACGTAATCCTGCGGGCGCAATCGAAGAAAAACTTCGGCATGGGCGAAGTTATTGACGCATACAATTTCAGTTTGTCGGATGAAGTCGAATTGGTCGGTTAGGGACTCGTTTAGTGAGGGGCCGTTGCCCAGCACCGAGCAAGTGGCTGATTGTCTGTCGGGCAGTTTGGTTGCATGCCGACCGCGAATCGCTACTTTAACTAGCGACACCAGCGATGCGAACAAGTCGCTCAGAAATTGACTAATGGAATTGAAACCAGCTTCGACCATGCAAGCGGCACACGAGCGTATGCCTTTTTTCTACAAAACAACAAAAAAAACAGCAGACGAGAAGAGGTTAGACAGGATTACAACTGGGTCCATAATGAAATGAAGGAAAGGTTTTTTTGACAGGATTACAGGATTAGCGGGATTTACGGTTAATCCAAATCCTGCTAATCCTGTAATCCTGTCAAAAAACTATGGAACATAACTAATCACCAGGGTATTAGACTAAGTGATCTACCAGAAGAAAACAGACTAAAAACTAGAGCATCTTTTCAAATGTAAATTTCGGCGATTCTTGCGCGCCGAGGCTACGTTTAAATCGCATTAGTCCCGGTTTCGGTCGCTTGTCGGCATCAAGTGATACGCCCAAATCAAACAGGTTAATGTGCTGTTGCTGGCAGAACCCGTACATCCCATCCATGAGCATGACCATAGGGCTAAATGTGCTGTATGCCGAGTCTGAGGCCGGGAGAAAATTATACAAGATGTCGTGTCGGACATGTACCGCTATGGCTATAGCAGTCAGTTGTGAACCATCGATTATGCCAAAAACAGGGAACTCGTTCGGGAATTTATGCAGCAAATGGATCAATTGTCCGGGCGCAATTGTGAGCGGATAACCTTGTTGTTGGCGGGTCCTTCGAATAAAGTTAGTTACCTCGTTTATGTCCGGTGTTTGCCAGTGTATAAACTGAAATCCTGCTGCCCGGCATTTTCGTAACCGCCGACGTTCGGCTGGCGTGATGATGGTGTCAAAAGCGTCTATTGGGGTAATTGGTAAAAAGAAAGCTGTGTTATTCTCGACTAAACGAAAGTGGTGTTTAGTCGCCATAGCTACCAGACGTTCAGTTTGTTGCGGGGCATAACAGTGCGGATAATGCCTGAGTCGCATCACAGACGCGCCCAAACGGCGAGCGGTCTGGATAAGTGAAAAGAGAAAATCGTCCAGTACCGCATCGGACAGGGAATCCACGAATTCGATTGAGCCAAATGGGGCGGAGTAAGGACTGACGGCTTCATCCTGACGAATAAAAAAAGCACAACGAGCTTCGGCCTGACGGGTTGCCAGATTCAGTGCGGATAATAAATAAAATTCGCCCCCCGATTGCTGATGGAGGTGACGGTATTCATTAAATAAAAAGCCTGGCTGGCAGAAAATGGGTCTATCAACGGGTAAGGGATTATGTTGAAGCAGAAAGGTGTATTCGGCCATGTCGTCACTTGGTCATGGCTATACAGACGAATAGGGTAGGGCTAAAGTAACAAACATAAAAGTTGGTAGACAGGTTGCTAACTGTCCCAGCCTCACGAGTACTGGCCTAACATCCGTCACGGTTTGTACAGAGCGAACCGTTGATCAATTACAGATTCTGACAATCGCTAAAACGCCAGATGAGATTGAGTTTGTTCGATTCGACTCACTGCAAACGAATTCATATGAAAGCAATGGGGGCGTTTCGGTAGGTCATGTAGTGCCCGTAGATGGTAAGGCTACGTTACGAAACGTAAACTTCCCACCGCACTGGCGCACAACTGACAGGCTCTATTATGTATATGCCTGCCTGAAACCTAAACCGACTGATCCCAATTGCACACCGTTTGCGCTGATCAAAGTATTTATTCGCGCTAATTCAACAGCTTCGTTAGTCGTAAAAGAGTTACCTGCTACAATGCCGAATCGCAAAATGACGGGCAAGTGTCACTTACCGGATTTGGTGCAACAGACATCTATGAGATGGCAGCCAATGGAGTATTTATGCATTGTGTGCCCGTTGTTATTGCCAAACAAGAAGCAGACGGTGAACGAGCGGTAGTGTGACAGGCGGCTTTACTGCCCGCAACGAGCACTATAATACATGTTTCCGCTTAGCTAATTGAGCGTATACCAACTGGATAATCCCATCTTTCAGGCCCAAGTCCGGCACAATGATCTTGCTGGCACCTGCCCATTTCATAACCGAGATATAAATATCGGCGGCTGGCACGATCACATCGGCCCGGTCGGCGTTCAGGCGAAGTTTATTAATACGGTCCTCCTGGCTGAAGCCTGCAATAAAATCCCGAATGCGTTCAATCTCGGATCGAGTGGTTTCGGTTTCCGAAATTTTAGAGGCCAGATTAAACAGTTTGCTGATGTTGCCTCCTGTACCAACAGCGGTAATTTCCTGAGATGAGTCGACATTATCTTCAACCCAGTCCTCTATTTTACGCCAGGCTCCTTTATGTTCTTTACCCTCCAGCAACCGAACCGAGCCAATTTTGAAGGATTTGGAGTTGATTTTTTCGCGGTTCACATATACGTTTAATTCAGTGCTGCCCCCGCCAACATCAATGTGCAGGTACTGCCGGTCATCTAACGCATGAACGACTACATCATTAATTAATTCGGCTTCTCGACGACCGTCGATGATGTTAATTTTTATACCTGTCAAATCGCCTATCCGTTTAGCAACTTCCTGTCCGTTAGAGGCCTCCCGCATAGCCGAAGTAGCGCAGGCCATGTAATCTTCGACCTCGTGAAGTTCCATCAGCAGTTTATAGGCCTGCAAAAGTTTAATTGTCCGGACTTCGCTTTCGGATGTTAACGCCCCGAAATTAAATACATCATGACCCAATCGAAGCGGGAAACGCACGTATTCAACGCGTTTAAAGCTAACGAGGTTGTCATTGTGCAATACCGTCGAAATTTGTAGACGGGCTGCGTTCGAACCGATGTCAATGGCTGCCAGTTTCAATATCTATAGAGCTTTATGAAAGGGCCAAAGGTAAATTTTTTACGTGTACCAGAGAAGCTCAGTCAATTATTTTCGACCGTTTGCTAGAGTGGCCTTTTCAGTATAATAACCTGATTCAGGGCTTGTATATTTGTAGTCGACAAGGAGGTCGAGACAGGCTTAACCACTATTATCGTTTTACGCCTACAGTTGTCAGTTGTAGAGGTAAGGTGGTCTGGAACCGTTTCTATACTATTCCCAGTAGTTATAATCACAATGAATTAATTAATGTTGCTATATTTATGGGTTATAGTAATGTGTAAAAAACGGTTTTTTAATTCAATTGCCTTGCTATTGGCCGATCATTATGTATCTGGTCGTATGAGGTTGATTAGTAAGGATATAGTCTGGTTAAAATGATTTGTCAAAGCTGCTGAATATATAAGTAGAATATTCTGAATTCATCTATTATGCTGTATAGTAAAGTATGGATCAAAGGAAGTATAGTATCATTAATAAGCTTTATTATCAGTTGGTTAGTTCTGGAAGGCGTATCTGGTTTTTTGCTGCGCTTAAAAGGAAATTCGTCGAATTCATCTATACAGCTTGCCGCTAAGGAGAGCAAGGCTGGTGTTACAAAGAACACGCTCGTATTAGTAAAAAATGATGCCTTGGGGATACTCAGAC
>CAXTJJ010000392.1:0-5973 GCA_964244155.1 uncultured Spirosoma sp. | reverse complement strand
GAACGAACGACAGAAAAGCGTGATCGAGGTTCAGTCATGTTTTTTTGTGGGTAATCCGGTCGGTGAGCAGGGCGACCATTAGGGCAGGGTTGCCATTGCGTTCGGTTCGTTGATAGCCCCATGTATTATAACGGTATTCGCCTTTTATTGACTGGATCAGCAAAAGAAAGACAAAGGCAGAAACGAAAACGACGGTTTTCAGCCGATTGTTGATCCGTTCAGGCATACTGGCCGCCAGAAAAATTGTCAGCAACAAAAGCCAGAAAAACAATTCGCCAAACATGCCTGACCAGATCGTGTGCAGAAGCAATACCAGCCCCGCACTACCCATAACGACAACTCGATATGCACTACCAGTATAAGAGGCATAAAACACGCTGATAAGCAGACAGTGAGACGGAAGCAGGCCCACGAAAGTTGGTGCAGCAGGGCTAACCGTTCTGACCAAAAAACCTACTAAGCCAATCGCTAGCAGGACGACACAAACGGCTGGTCTCATTTGGAGATAGGGAATTGCGTCCCGGAAATAATCCAGATGTGGACGTTCCCTTTCGCGCTTGCCAAACCAGTTTATACCAATATAGAAGGCAATGTAAGCGGGCAGGGCATAGGCAAAATAGGCCGATGACTCAATAGGCATAGAGGCTGGAAAGACCCGGTACGTTATGGCTGGAACAAGTAAAATCTCCAGCGATGCAATGAAGCTGATGCAGCTAATCAACGCTATAGTTTCACCAAGACCAGCCACGAATGTTAAACAGGTGTAGGCGGATACCGCTACCGCCAATGCCTCTAAAACGGTACTTTCCATCCATTGACCAGCCAAAAGAAAGAGCAGTGAAGCCGGTACCAGACGTTTCATTTGACCGCAAACTGGGCCGTTTCTGAATTTACCGACGAAGGCATTCCTACCGTTTGAATCAATTGTTCGACACGTAGATCGAGGCTGTGGTGTTGCTGAAAATGAGTGTATTGACGAGCCGCCAGGTCGTAGCGTTCTTTAGTATGAGCCAGATAATGCCGAATTTTATCTATAGCCTCATCTATCGACCGATACGTTACCAGATCAGCCGGAACACCCGTGTATTCATCAATCGTCGGTTTATAGTCGGACAATTGAAAACCACCTATTCCATTGATCTCAAAGTATTTCTGATTGACCGATGTAACTTCGGCATAATGGAAATTGTTAAAAACGATTTTAGCTCCGTACAACAGCCGGTTTTTCTCGGCACCGATCAGATACTCCTTTCGAAAAGCCGACCGAACCATCGGACGTAGGTAAGGGCCTTCGACGCCATATACTGCCACTTTTATACCCGCCCGCATAAGCTGTTCGATCATACGGGCGCGGTACGCATATAAATTACCAAATATCAGCACGTCGATATTGGTGAGCCATTCGGCAACGACTTTCTCGACCGTTGGTTTTTGATGAATGCGCGGGTTAAACCCTTCAGGCAGATAATGCGCATCAGCCCCAATTTTGTTGCGCAGAAAATCAACGATATACGGCTCTTTGGAAAAATAATGATCGAAGTCGGCGGCAATGATCTGTTGCTTTTCAAGGTTCGAAAGCGCATCCGGATTCATTTGCACGATAGGCACTCCACCCAGGTGTTCCTTAAGCTGCTTCACAATCATGGGATGCAGATTCCGGTATACGACGAGTACCAGATCGGGTTGCATCATGGCTACTTTATGAGCCAACCGAACGCTGACCACCCGATCATAGGATTCGAGGAATCGCGACGCCCAGTAATTCAGCTTCACCGAAACGGGCAGGACATCCGTTATATCGACTATTGAAACGGTATGCCCCCGTACCCTGAACGAATCGCTCAGGTTATACTCATACGAATCAAAGGCCCTATGGCCCACAATAACTACGTTCATCGTCTTATCTACGTTTACAATCGCCAATACTCGACTCCATCACTCTTTTGCATAGTGTACATCCCTTTCAAGTCCAGCAGAATCGGCGACTCACCCATCAGCGATTTAAAGTAGGCTACATCAAGTGTCCGATAGCTGTCATGGCTGACCGCTACAATCACAGCATCATATTGACTGGCAGGTTGTTCCCGTAAACTCATGCTGTATTCATGAGCCACCTCATTCGGCGATGCGTGGGGGTCAACGATGTGGACGTTAACGGCATATTTCATCAACTCCCGCACCAGATCGGCCACTTTCGAATTGCGGATGTCGGCAATATTCTCCTTAAAAGCCAGTCCCATCACCAGCACTTTTGTTTGCGCCGGATTCTTACCCACACGCAGGAGCAATTGCACCAGCTTCGTAGCGACAAAAGCGGGCATACCGTCGTTGACACGCCGACCGGAATTAATTACCTGCGGGTCGTAGCCAAGTTGCCGGGCTTTGTAAAGCAGGTAATAGGGGTCGATGCCAATGCAGTGCCCACCCACCAGCCCTGGCGTAAAGGGCAAAAAATTCCATTTTGTCGATGCGGCTTTAAGGACCTCCTGGGTGTCGATACCCATCTTGTCGAAAATAATAGCCAGCTCGTTCATAAGCGAGATATTCAAATCCCGCTGCACGTTTTCGATCACTTTGGCCGCTTCGGCAACGTTGATACTGGGTGCTGTGTATATTCCCGCCCGAATGATTGCACCATACACCTCAGCAATCGTTTGAGCGGCCTCGTCATCACTCCCCGAAACGACTTTGAGAATATCGGGTAGCGTTCGAACTTTATCGCCGGGGTTGATACGCTCCGGCGAGTAGCCCAGCTTAAAATCACGGCCCAATGCCAGACCCGAATGGTGTTCCAGAATTGGCAGGCAGTCATCCTCTGTACAACCGGGATAAACAGTCGACTCATACACGACATAGTCGCCGGGTTTCAGAGCCCGACCAATCGCTTCCGACGCCCGCTGCAGGGGTTTCAAATCAGGTACTTTGTAATCATCAACCGGGGTAGGTACGGCAACAATAAAGAAATGAGCCTGTCTGAGATCATCGGGATTAGCCGTAAAAACAACATCTACTCCGACAAACGCATCCGCTTGTAATTGCCGCGACGGGTCTTCATGCTGCTGTAGTATGGCTACTCGCCCGGCGTTGTTATCGAAACCAATGACCCGAAATTGACGGGCAAACGCAAGGGCAAGCGGCAGGCCAACATAGCCCAAACCGATCACAGCAATTTGTTTTTCTTTCTGTCGAAGCGCGTTCAGCATTGGGTTAAAGTTGTACCTGTTGAGTTTTAGTCCTGGCCAAGCTCCAGCTTGGCCTTTGAAATAAGTTTAACGGGTCAAGCTGGAGCTTGGCCAGGACTAAAACTCAATAGAGGTTTTGATCAGGCTCTTTTAAGTTTGTCCTTTCTGCGCTTAACATTGCCTGCCACTGTCCAGCCACATCCAAATGTTCTGCCAGCACATACAATCCACTGATTATCAATCCTAATAACGTAAAAGAAAGAACCAGTATAGTGCGTTTTGGTGCTGCTCGCTTGAGCGGCACTTTGGGTGGTTCGAGCACCTTGAAGACCGGCGTTCTGGCCTGTACATTTAGTTTCGACTGTTCAAACTGGCGAGCTAGTCCTGTATAAACGGTTTGAGCAATACTCAGTTCAGTTTCCATCAATTGCCGGTCCATTGTAGTAGCCAGCATGACAACATGTTTATTATGGTCATTGTACTGGAACATGGCAAGCTGCGCTTTCAGATACCGTTTGTGGGCATTGGCCTGTTGCTGGTTATAGAAGTGTAAATCCTGCCGTGCTTTCTCTGTTCGGTAGTTTCTCACGTACTGCGTCAGGTAATTCATAGCCAATTGCGCCACAGATGCCGCTACATTGGCATCGGGCATAGTGGCCGTGATCGTAATAATACCCGAACGGGTATCAAATCGGGCACTGACCCGCTCACCAATTTCCTCAGCTAACTCCTGTTGCCGAACCGACAAGCGCACCGTTCCACCCGGCTTGTTCCCTGTCTTTGAGACAATGTGCTTAGCCCGATTAAACGACAGAAACCGGCTGATTGACCAGCGATCATCATCTGGAATTAGAAACGTACCCACTGTTTGTACCTGTCCATCGGTTGTCATAATCGACTGATCAATCAGGTGGAGCATAAAGGGTGTACTCTGCAAAACATTCGGATATAAGTCTGGCCGAATGGCCTCCATTTCTTCCGTATCCGAAAAGTCTATGCCGGCAAAGCCCGCTACCGATGCCAACCGTTTGAGTACATCACCCGATGCGTTGTTCATTTCGGGCATCAGTCGCGCTTCCGACCGGAACTCCGGCTTTATCAGTAATGCAGCCACTACACCCAGAGAAGCAAATAACAAACTGCCAATCAACAGCTTACGCCTACCCTGCCAGAGGGTTCGTACAACCACACTGGTTGACAAATGCAACCTGCGATTGGTAGACAACGTTGGTTTGGGCTCACTTAAAACCATCTCGTGAAGGTAATCTGGTTGTGCCGTTTATCCCCTGCCGGAATCAGGAATACGTATGAGACTGTAAAACACACAAAAAGTCTCCTAAAATATGATTTAGGAGACTTTTTGTGTGTAACTAATTGTATGTGACGTTTAAAGGAGCCGTTATCTGTATTGTACCAACGACTGCTACCGGTTTTATAAGCGTTGCATCAGGCGAACGACCATTTCGTTTTTCCAGGCAACAAAATCACCTGTAGCAATATGCATTCGTGCCTGTCGAACCAGCCACAAATAAAACGTCAGATTCTGCAGACTGGCAACCTGACCGCCCAGTAACTCCTCCGATTTGATCAAATGCCTCAGATAAGCCTTTGAATAAAAGGTGCTGGCATATCCACCCAAACCAGCGTCGATGGGGCTGAAATCATGACTCCATTTTTCGTTTTTGATGTTGATAATGCCTTCCGTAGTGAATAATAGACCATGTCGGGCGTTACGTGTCGGCATGACGCAGTCGAACATATCCACGCCTAAAGCAATGGCTTCCAGAATATTCGCCGGTGTACCTACGCCCATCAGATAGCGGGGCTTATCGGCAGGCAGGATACCGTTTACCAGTTCGATCATGGTATACATCTCCTCGGCGGGTTCGCCAACAGCCAGCCCACCAATGGCGTTTCCTTCGCGCTCTTTGCTTGCAATCGTTTCGGCCGACTGACGGCGCAGATCGGCGTAGGTGCTGCCCTGTACAATCGGAAACAGGGTTTGCTTGAATCCATAATGCCCCTCTGTCGAATCGAAGCGATTAATACAACGGTCCAGCCAACGATGCGTCATGTCCATCGACTTCCGGGCATATTCATAGTCGCAGGGGTAGGGCGTACACTCGTCGAACGCCATGATAATATCGGCCCCGATGGTGCGCTGAATATCCACCACACCCTCTGGCGTAAAGGTGTGTTTAGAGCCGTCGATATGCGATTTAAACGTAACGCCTTCCTCCTTAATTTTTCGGGTATTCGATAAGGAATAGACCTGATAACCGCCCGAATCGGTCAGAATAGGCCGATTCCAGCCATTAAAGGCATGTAATCCGCCCGCCTGGCTCAGCACACCCAGGCCCGGCCGCATGTAGAGGTGATAGGTATTCCCCAGAATAATTTCAGCATTGATATCCGTTTCAAGCTCACGCTGATGCACCGCCTTTACGGTCCCGGCTGTGCCAACAGGCATAAAAATGGGTGTCTGAACAGGACCGTGATCGGTTGTCAGCGTTCCCGTTCGCGCCTTCGACTGCGGGTCTTGGGCAGTAATCGAAAATGTCATCCTGCAAAGATACGGAAGAAAAGGGGAGGAAGGAGGAAAGGGAGGAGGGAGGAAAGGGAGGAGGGAGGAAAGGAGGAGAGGGAGGAAGGAGGAAAGAAAAAAAGGAATATGGAAAAGCACAGAAAAATTTCCACCCACAACTCCCCCTCCTCCTTTCTTCCCTTTCCTCCCTCCCCCCTTCCTCCCTCTCCTCCCCTTCCTCCTTTCCCCCTTCCTCCTCCCTCTCCT
>CAXTJJ010000391.1:1043-5974 GCA_964244155.1 uncultured Spirosoma sp. | reverse complement strand
GCATTCGGCTCCCGAAGTATCGTTGATCGGTTTATTGAAGAGGGCGTACCCATCAAAAAAGTCATTGCCATTGGGGGCGTAGCCAAAAAGTCGCCCTTCGTGATGCAGACCCTCGCCGACGTACTCAATAAACCCATTCAGGTAGCCAGTGCCGACCAGGCTTGTGCGCTCGGTGCGGCCATGTGTGCAGCTGTAGCGGCTGGTGTTCACCCTACTATGGAAGCCGCCCAACGGGCCATGGGTTCCGGCTTCGACGCTGAGTACCACCCGCGGGCAGAGCACGTTGAACTCTACGAAACACTCTACCAAAAGTATTTGGCATTGGGTGCATTTGTTGAAAATAAGTCTTAAACAGCCTCCGGCTGTTTGTTTCATACGTAGTGTTGGTTAAAAAAACCGCACGTTTTGTAGAACGGAGAACCACTCCGTTCTACAAAATAGAAGAACACAATGCTTAATCTAAAACAGTTTGAAATCTGGTTCGTAACCGGAAGCCAGCATTTATACGGCGAAGAAACACTTCGTCAGGTCGCTGAACATTCGCAGATCATTGCCCAATCCTTCGATCAATCGCCGGTTATTCCCGTACGGGTTGTGTTTAAGCCCGTTGTCAAAACGCCGGATGAGATCTATGCTATTTGTCAGGAAGCCAACGTCGCGCCGAATTGCGTGGGCATCATCATCTGGATGCACACGTTTTCGCCCGCTAAAATGTGGATCCGTGGGCTGACAATCCTCAAAAAGCCACTGCTTCACCTGCATACCCAGTTCAACCGGGACATTCCCTGGGGCACTATCGACATGGATTTCATGAACCTCAACCAGTCGGCCCACGGCGACCGGGAGTTCGGGTTCATTATGTCGCGCATGCGGTTGAATCGTAAAATCGTAGTTGGCTATTGGGAGCAGCCAGAGGTACTGGCAAAAATCGCCGACTGGAGCCGGGTGTCGGTAGCCGCTTTCGAACTAAAGACCATGAAAGTTGTTCGCTTTGGCGATAACATGCGACAGGTGGCCGTAACGGATGGCGACAAAGTAGCCGCCGAAATGACCTTCGGGATGTCGGTAAACACCCACGGCATTGGTGATCTGGTCGCGGTAATCAATCAGGTAACCGATGCGGAAATCGACCAATTGGTGACCGAATATTCCGATACCTATACGCTCATGGATTCGCTTTTACGTGGCGGTACACAGCACAGTTCGCTACGGGATGCGGCTAAAATCGAGATCGGACTTAGGGCTTTTCTGCAGGATGGAAACTTCTCAGCCTACACCGATACATTCGAGGACCTGCACGGCATGACGCAACTGCCGGGTATCGCTTCTCAGCGACTCATGGCCGAAGGCTATGGTTTCGGGGGCGAGGGCGACTGGAAAACCTCGGCAATGGTGCGCACGATGAAGGTAATGGCGGCTGGCCTGAAAGGAGGCAACTCCTTCATGGAAGACTATACATACCATTTTGATCCATCAAACCCACTGGTATTGGGGTCGCACATGCTCGAAATTTGTCCGTCCATAGCTGCTGACAAACCAACCTGTGAGATTCATCCACTGGGCATTGGTGGCAAAGCTGATCCGGTTCGTCTGGTGTTCAACGCCCCGGCGGGCCCAGCCATCAACGTATCGCTGATCGACATGGGCAACCGGTTCCGTATGCTGGTCAACGAAGTTGAGGCCATTGCCGTACCGGAAGCTCTCCCCAAACTGCCAGTGGCGCGTGCCATCTGGAAACCCATGCCCGATATGCAAACGGGTTGTGCTGCCTGGATTCTGGCCGGGGGTGCCCACCACACGGTCTATAGCCAGAACCTGACCACCGATCACATAGAAGATTTTGCAGATATGTTCGGCGTTGAGTTGGTCGTCATTGACCGCAACACCAACCTGCGTCAACTAAAAAACGAACTGCGCTGGAGCGAAGCCGCCTATCGCTAGCCTGTCATAGCGATAGCGCGAACGTCTCCGTTCGTGCTGACTATTCTTCGGCCTCTGGCCGATTTGCTGTTTACTTAAAATATACCGGCCAGAGGCCGGGGAATAGTCAGCACGAACGGAGACGTTCGCGCTATCATACCACGACGAGAACCAGAAAATTTCATGAAAAAACAAATCCTTACCCTTGCATTTGCCTGCCTGACCCTTGTGGCATCGGCACAGAATAAAGTGACGATCAATGCTGATGAAGGCAAAACCACCATCAGCCGTCACATCTATGGCCACTTCGCCGAACACCTGGGCCGCAGTATTTATGACGGCTTTTATGTAGGCGAAAACAACACAAAAATCCCGAACAAAAACGGGGTTCGGCTTGATGTTGTCAGCGCTCTGAAGAAACTCAAAATCCCGAATCTCCGCTGGCCGGGTGGTTGCTTTGCCGATACCTACCACTGGAAAGACGGTATTGGCCCCAAAGCAAAACGGCCTAAAATCGTTAATACATGGTGGGGTGGCGTTACCGAAGACAATAGTTTTGGCACGCATGACTTCCTGAATATGTGCGAACTCCTGGGTACGGAGCCCTACCTGTCTGGTAACGTGGGAAGTGGCACCGTGCAGGAATTATCGGAATGGGTGCAATATGTCAACCTCGAGAAGAACAGCCCTATGTCGGGCCTACGTCAGCAGAATGGTCGGCAGGCCCCCTGGCATGTGCGCTATTGGGGTGTAGCCAACGAAGCCTGGGGTTGCGGGGGCAATATGAAACCGGATTTTTACGCCAACCTGTATCGTCAGTACAGCACCTTCATGAACACCCGCGTAGGCAACGACAAAATCTTCCGGATTGCTTCGGGGGCGAGTGACAACGATTATACCTGGACCGAAACCCTCATGAAAAACATTCCGTCGACGATGATGGAAGGGCTGGCCATGCACCATTACTCGGTGCTGTCGTGGGGTGATGGGAAGAAAGGATCAGCAACACAGTTTTCAGACATGGAGTACTTTAAAACCATGCAACAGGCGCTGTTGATGGACGAACTGATTGAGAAACATTCGGCTGTTATGGATAAGTACGACCCGGAGAAAAAAGTAGCGCTGATCGTCGATGAGTGGGGCGGTTGGTACAACGTTGAGCCGGGTACGAATCCGGGTTTTCTGTATCAGCAAAACACCATGCGCGATGCCGTGCTGGCTGGTTCAACGCTCAACATTTTCCACAAACACGCCGAACGCGTGCGTATGGCCAATCTGGCACAGGCCATCAACGTACTGCAAGCGGTCATTTTGACCAAAGGCGACAAAATCCTGCTGACACCGACCTATCACGTGATGGAAATGTACAACGTACATCAGGACGCGACAATGTTGCCGGTTAGTATCAAGTCGGAAGATTTCACCTTCGAGAAGGAGAAACTCCCCGCCGTATCGGTATCGGCCTCCCGCGACAAAGCCGGAAAGATTCACATATCGCTGGTTAACATTGATCCGAAAAAGTCACAAGAGATTTCAGTGGATTTGAAAGGCCTTAAAGCCGCTGGCGTAACGGGCCGCATTCTGACCTCCGCCGACGTACACGACCACAACACCTTCGAGAATCTGACAAAAATTAAACCGGTAGCCTTCAACGGTGCCAAACTAAATGGCGACAACTTAACGGTAAGCCTGCCACCGGTATCGGTCGTGGTGCTGGAATTAGTGAATTAGTGAATGGTTAATTGGTGTAGTGGTTAATAGCCGTAGTCGGAATATGATATGAATCCAGAGAAACGTTCCGTCCTGACCATTACACCAATCAACAAATCAACCGGGAACCAAATACCATGTATACATCCCTTAAAGAAGAATGCTACGAGGCTAATATGCAGTTGCCCAAATTGGGACTGGTGCTGTTTACCTTCGGCAATGTGAGCGCGGTCGACCGTGACCGGGCGGTGTTTGCCATTAAGCCCAGCGGGGTGCCTTACGAGAAACTGGGGGTTGATGACATCGTGATCTGTGATTATGATGGGTTAGTTGTGGAGGGTAAATTACGCCCCTCGTCGGATACGAAAACCCACGCGTTGCTCTACAAGACATGGGCAAACATTGGGGGTATTGCGCATACCCACAGCACATACGCGGTGGCCTGGGCACAGGCGGGCATGGACATTCCTATTTTCGGCACGACCCACGCCGACCATACGCACCAGGACATTCCCTGCGCTCCCGCCCTCACCGACGAGATGATTCAGGGTGATTACGAGCACGAAACGGGGCATCAGATTTTCAATTGCTTTGCCGAAAAGGGATTGGTAAATACGGAAATGGAGATGGTCCTGTTGCAGAATCACGGGCCATTTACCTGGGGGAAGTCGGCGGAAAAAGCCGTGTATAACTCGGCGGTTCTGGAAGAACTGGCACGCATGGCGTACCTAACCCTCCAGATCAACCCCAACACACCCCGCATCAAAGACACCCTCCGCCTGAAACACTACGAGCGCAAACACGGCAAAAACGCCTACTATGGGCAGGGTTGTTAATGTCTTTCGGGTAGTAGTCATTACCTATAATCCGTTGATCTTATGTCTAACACATTAACCGTTTCAACACTCTTCGAGGGCAAACCATTGCATATAGGAAGATCATTGCGTGTACCCCGGATAAAGTCAATATTTATTTTGGAGTAGAGATTTTTTTTCGACAGGAAATCGGACTGTTTCTCATCCAATCGAACCACATGGAAATAAGTAGTATCGCCGATGGTCAATGTATCTGAGTAATTATATCCACTCTTATAGGCGTTCAGGATTACAATATCCATCAGGTATATAGTATGACCTTGACAAGTGTCCTTAAAAATCAGTTTACCATCAGCAATGTCATAATCTGGTATGGACGGTGGCACACATCCAAACATTAAGCCCCCTAATACTAAAATGATAGACTCGCGAATACGATTCACTTTGCTTTCCATGAAAAACATCTGTTTAGGAAGCTACAACAAG
>CAXTJJ010000391.1:0-1033 GCA_964244155.1 uncultured Spirosoma sp. | reverse complement strand
AATTTACCATATGTTTTTAGTGCCTTTTCAACTGCCTGAATTCAGATAAACTGCCTAGATATTTCGAGAAATAGTATTATTAGTCAATATTGCTCTTTAGTAAGAGCGGATAAAATCCCTAAACCCTCATTAGTTCATGAAGTTTGTGCCCCAACTCTTATCGCTAGCTCTGTTAACAAGTTGCTTAACTATGACCTCCTGTTCTTCCAAAAAAGAAAACGAATCCGCTGGCGATCAAAAGCCGGGTATCGAAAAAACCACCTACGGCACCCTCCCCGATGGGCAGACCGCCGACTTGTTCACCCTACGCAATGCCTCGGGCATGATGGCTAAAATCACGAATTACGGTGGGATCATCGTGGCCCTGGAAACGCCCGATAAAGATGGCAAATTTGCCGATGTGACGCTGGGACAGGACTCGTTGTCGAGCTACGTAAAAAACAATCCCTATTTCGGGGCGTTGATTGGCCGCTATGGCAACCGGATTGCCAAGGGAAAATTCACCCTCGAAGGCAAGACATATAACCTGTTTATCAACAACATGGGTAATCACCTGCACGGGGGCAAAGTCGGTTTCGACAAAGTGCTCTGGACGGCAACCCCCGTTGATGGTGACGAACCCGCGCTTAAACTGGCCTATACAGCTAAAGATGGCGAAGAAGGCTATCCCGGCAATCTGTCAGTTGAGGTGACGTATACCCTGCAAAAAGATAACGCGCTGAAGATTGATTATAAGGCTACAACCGACAAAGCAACTGTTGTCAACCTGACCAATCACACTTACTTCAACCTGACGGGGGGTGCCAAACGTGATATTCTCGATCACGTTGTAACGCTTAACGCCGACAAGCTTATTGCGGTCGACAAAACCCTGATTCCAACGGGCGAACTGAAACCGGTAGCGGGTACGCCGTTCGATTTCCTCAAGCCCACCGTTGTTGGTTTGCGCATTAACGATTCGACTGATACCCAAATTAAATACGGCGGTGGCTACGATCACGGTCTGGTGCTGAACGGCCAGACCGATTCGCTA
>CAXTJJ010000390.1:0-6003 GCA_964244155.1 uncultured Spirosoma sp. | reverse complement strand
ATTCTGGGCGGCTTCGTCCAGAACATCGGCATTGTTGGCGGCCAGCATACTGCCAAAGGCCTGAATTTTGCGTAGCGGCTCCTGTAAATCGTGGCTGGCAATGGTAGCAAATTGGCTCAGATTGTCATTGCTTCGCTGAAGTTCAAGATTGGCCAGTTCGAGGGCTTGTTGCTGCTGCTTCAGGTCTGACACATCCAGGAACGTGAAGAGCACCTGATCGCCGTGCCTGATCAGCGACGATTGAAACCATCCCCGGATGCCATCACTCCAATAAGGAAGGAGCCACTCCTGAGCCACACCTGTTTCGGCCACTTCCACCATTCGACTAAAAATTTCCTGCGCCTGATCGCTTTTGAAAAGTGTGTTAAACCGTTTGCCCAGTAAGTAAGTGTCCGATAAGCCCGTTATTCGTCGTTCAGTTTCGTTGATTAGCGTATAAACAAAGTCAACTATTTTGCCCGGCTGGCCGTCGGACGTTTGCTCCCGTATGGGTCTGTAAAGAACAATACCCGCTGGCTGCGCATCCAGGACCGTCTGCACCAAATCGGCCTGTGCTTTTTGAGCGAGTTGGGATTTGTGCATCTCGCTCACATCCATATACGTCATTAGCACTGAGTCGGCGGACCGCGCATCGGCGGACTGGTGTTGACCCAGCCGACTGAACTGAGCGTCATACCATCCGCCGGGAGGTTCTGTATAGTACGTAAAAATCATCCGCTGGGTGCGTCCCGTCTCGATGGTTTCCCGCAGGAGAGCTTCCAGCTCGGTTCCCCGGAAGCGAGGGAAGAGGGTTAGCAAATCTTTACCGATAAGGGCTTCGGGGGCATAACCCGTTACATAACTATCGATGTAATTGACCATGCGGTAGCGGAAGTCAATGATCTGCCGTTGCGGACTGTTATCGCGAACGGCTTCCCACAGAACTAATCCCACCGGCGTGTTATTACTAATCGACTCCAGCAGTTGTGCCTGTTTCTTAACGGTAGCTTCCGACTTTTTGTGGGCTGTAATATCATTGTAGGTAATCATGATGCCATTCTGAACGCACACGATACTAACCTCTCGCCACTGGTCGTACTCCGGGTAGTAGTGCTCGCCCGTAAAGGGCTGTTTCGTCTGATAAACCTGCACATATCGCTCAAAAAGGCCATTGATGCGCGTAGCAGGGTATATTTCATAGACCGTTCGACCCAGAAGCTGCTCGCGTGTATAGCCACTCATTCGCAAACCTGCCTGGTTAATCATAGCAAACCGAAAATCCTCAACCTGCCCCAATTCATCCAGGATGGCATTCAGCACTGTAATGCCGCTGATTGATGCGTCAAAAGCCTGTTGAAGCACGTTGGCAAGTTGAGCGGCCTCAGCATCGGCCTTTAACTGAGTAATGTCCTTATACGATACAACAATGTTATCGTTCAGTTTTACGACCGACACATCGCACCAGAAAGGTTTGGATTGATTTGGCCGGGTATATTGAAACTCAAATTGAGCGGGTTGCCCTGTTTCCACTACGTGTTGATAGCGGTTAAATAAATCGGTTTTTACCAGATGCGGGAACAACTGGCCAAAGGGTTTATCCAGGGCCTCATCTGAGGAGACGCCCAATTGCCGTTCGGCTACGGAGTTGAGCATTGCCAGCCGAAGATCGGTTACGGCCCCATTGGTGTCGCGCACTGCCCGATAGGCGAGCACCGCATTTTGTGAGGCAGTTAATACACTTTGTAGTAGAGCTGGAGCAGAATCATTTGCAAATGTCAACGGCATGGCAGTGAAGAAAATGATTGATCCAATCTTACGGGCTGATTTGCAATAATCAGTCCTCAAGCGATCAATTAGTGAAATGGCTTATAACGGATCACTGTACAGATTTAAGAGGTATGCAAAATTATAAATAATATTCTTTTTCAGGTTACATTATGCAACTTATTTTGTTTAAATTGTGGATAAGTGGAACAAACAGAGTCATTTACGTTTAAAGGTAACTATTTCTGAGTAATAATACTTATGAAATGGTCAGGCTTATATATGTGGCCATGTAAAGAGGACGAAAACCTTCGGAAAGTCAGGCAGAGTGCAGGGGGCTATAAATAAGCTAACCTTGTATAATAAGCCATTTTGATATGCTGAGATCGACAGGTCTCCGTGCATGAATAGATGAAATAATGTAGTTGGTTTTCTGCCGGAATTACTTATTTGCTGTTAGCCAAAACAGGTATAATTATTGGATGCCGACGGAAGCAGAACAATACTTCACGGTTGATCGGCCCGGTTTTGTCTGAAAAGCTATTAGGGCTATGGCACCATTTATACAACTGGCTGGACGGGACGGATACGAAGATGGGAATGGCAGTATGAAAATCCGATTCATGTCGCCTAGAAACAGCAAAGCCGGTTGGAGGTATCTTCAACCGGCTTTTTATTGGTTATTACTACAGGGAATAATAACCAATAACTTAATAACTATTATTCGGCTACGCGCATAATTAATACAGGGCGTGATGTATGATTCAGCACGTCTTCGGCTACGCTGCCCGATACCAAATGGCGGAGTCCTTTATAGCCGTGCGTAAACAGAACAATCAGGTCGGCATTTACCTCGTCGGCATAGTCGATGATGCCATCGGGTACATTCTGGGCCGGGTGTATCACAAACTTAAACTCTGTTATGCCCTTTGTTGCGGCAAATTCGTTGACCCATTCGCGTATGCCATCGGTGTCGCGGTTGTCGGTAGGAGTCATGACGTAAACGAACTGATGCAACCCCTTTTCGCCCAGTTGGAATGGGTAATGATAGACGGCTTTCAGATGATTGTCTATATCTACGCCACAAACAATAGTTTCAGGCTGGAAATGAGCGATTGGCTCTTTTACCACCAAAACCGGGCAATGAGCATGCCTGACAATGGTTTCGGCGTTTGACCCCAGAAGCAGCTCTTCCAGACCCGAGGCCCCTTCAGAAGACATAACAATCAAATCGGCGGGCCGCTCTGTTACATTGTGAACCAGTCCCATGCCATTGGTAACCAGCATCGGAATGATGGTGACGCCACTATATTTTTCGCTGGTAGCAATCCGCTTCAAGGCAGCTTCGGCTTCTTTTTCAACCTCCTGGTATTCGGCCAGCATGTAGTCATTGGTGATTAAAATGGCTTCAGAGTAGACAGGCACAGGGTTGGGATAAACAACATTATGGAGCAATACGATGGATGCCTGATACAGCCGGGCAATATCTGCGGCTACGGATAAAGCCGCATCGGTATCAGGACTTAGATCTGTTGGAACAACAATCGTTTTCATGCCTTGGAGTTGTTTTGATTTGCAGACCAAATCTGCTCACAGATAACGGCTTAAACACTGACAGTGGATACGAAACCCCCTGATCTTCATCATGCAAGGTCTTGTCCTTAAGCATATAGGCCAACTTGATTGAGGTATGCGTTAACTCACTTTCGAGCTGCATTCATCGGTGTTTTCAGATGAGCAAAATCAGTTAACAGACTGACTTGGCTTGGGGTGTGGTTACTGGCCTGGTCGTAGTTTTGACCAATCATAAAAGACACGTCAACCATGCTACGTGACCTATCGCCGGAAGTGACAGAGTATATACTGAGAAATCAGTTTTTTGGTCGCATAGGCTGTGCGGCCGACGGGCAGGTACTGGTGTTGCCGGTAACCTATCTCTATGATGGGCAAGCCATTTACGGACAAACGCGGGAGGGGACCAAAACCCAGCTGCTGCGGCAAAACCCGGCGGTGTGTTTTGAAGTGGATGAAATGTGTAGTCCTACCTGCTGGCGCAGCGTCGTTGTGCAGGGGTTTTATGAGGAACTGGACGGCGACGATCGGCTTTATGCCGAACAGCGGCTGGGACCGGGGCGGTCTGCTCCTTATGAAGGAACTACAACGATCGAGGCTGATCCGGAACACAAAAAACCTATTGTAGTGTACCGGATACGTATCCTGAGCAAGACCGGTCGCACAGAGACAAAAGGAGACAGTACTGGGCTGAATTTCAATTCAAATCGACCACAGCGATTTCCGGCGGTCTAAGTCATAAACAAGCTACTGAATAGCCAATCTCACCATTTATTAAAGAGGGGGTGCCGAAACCCGTGATGCAGCTGCGTTGCGGGTTTTTTGATGCCTGATTATCAGCCAAAAGTACAGTCTGAACGACTAGCGGGTACTCTGGCAGGTAAATCAGCAACCCGCATGAATTCAATCAGTCTGGTATCTGACACTGGTCATTCGCACTGAATTATCAATCAGCCACATTTGTCAAGTCAGTTTCTCCCTGATCTGGAACAGCTTAACGACCATGAAAAGATTCTCCTGCTCACCATTTTAGAGTACGCCTTATAACCTAGCCAAACCCTTACGATCATGTATAAGATTCTTTTACTGACCGATTTTTCGGCGTCTTCACGCCATGCTCTGTCGTTTGCACAAACCCTTTTTGCTGATACGGCGGCTGATTTCTGCTTGACAAACGCGTTTCCTTTTGAGCCGGAAATGAGCTACGGAGGGGCCTTCTGGCTTGAAGAGGAACAACTGGAAACAAAAAAGAACCTGCATCAGCTTCAGGAAACAATGACACAGCATTCGAATTCCAGCTTGCACACCTACCGGACAACGATCATTCTGGGTGAGCCTGTTCAGGCTGTTGAGCGTTTACTGGAGCAGGAACGGTTCGATTTGATTGTGCTGGGAACTACGGGTGCGGGTCGCAGTGCCCTGTTTGGCAGCGTGGCAACGGGTATGATTCGGCAGGCTGCTACCAACGTACTGGTTGTACCGACAGCGGTGGCTATTGGTCCCATTGAGCAGATTGTACTGGCAACGGATTATAAATCAGTCAACCACGCAGAGTCGCTGGCCATGCTGAACGAGGTTGCAGGTCGGAAGGCCGCAACGGTTACCTTGCTAACCATCAAGAGTTCAAAAGAGCCGGTCGTATTGCCTTCGGAACTTAGTCGCCAGGCTGTTCTTAACGCGCTGGAGAACGTGCAAACAGTACCTTTTGACGTCCACGACGACGATGTACTGCGGGGTATCAATACCTATTTAGATACACACCCGGCAGACATGCTGGTGATGCTTCCTCACCATACAGGTCTTTTCGACGTGCTTCTAAACAAGAGTGTCAGCCGCGCCGTGGCTTATCACCCGCGTGTACCGCTCCTGACACTGTATGATGCAAAAAACACGACTAAAGCTGTTGCTGAATCAGCCGATATTATTCCGGTTAGTTTCCTATAGTTACAATTCCAGTGCCGGTTTCCCGTCGAGCAACTTGTTTAAACTGCGCTCAATATCTGAAAGCGAAACGAAAACATCTTCGGTTAACTCACTGGCAGTGACCCGCGCTGGACGGTATTGCTTCTGGCCCTGGCAGTATGCTGAATAGCTCATTCCTGTGAGCTGGGCAAGGTACAGAAAGAAGTCGGGGACATAATTTGGCGAAAATAGCTCGAGCAGGTGTGTGTCTGGCTGGCACCAGATAATATTTGAAAATGATGCGCCATGAGGCCCTATAATGAACGAAGCTCGATTATAAATGGATAATTGCTCGGATAGGGTGCGTGGCTTGTCTTCGATCACTGTAAAATCGTAGGCCTGCAACAGTTTGACCAGTGCATCTTCGTTGACTACCCGACGACGACCCGACCGGCTGACATAAATGCGCTCCCGCTTGGTATCCGGGTTTTGAATCAAGGGCGCCAATCGTTTCCGAACCGCCATAACGTCGGAGTCATTGCGATAAAACCAACTGCCAGCGTTGCCTAACAAGCAGGTATCAAATTTAACGTTGTGTTTTCGGCTATCGAGAATCTGTTCTTGCTTAAACCCCATGTAAGTCAAAAACTCTTGTTCATACGTGTTATTAAACAGAGGATAAGAAACAACCGAATCGGTGCAAATGCTTTTAGGGAACTCATTTTCCATCCGGCATAACTTAGCGACTATCAGAAAAATAAAGTCATAATACCCCCCAAAGACGAC
>CAXTJJ010000389.1:0-6034 GCA_964244155.1 uncultured Spirosoma sp. | reverse complement strand
ACGGAGGTAGTTTTTCGAGCGATTGTACTCTTTCTCGTTGAACTTGATCCCTTCGGCCGACGCTTCTTTTACCAGACGGTTCATCTGTTCGTCGTTGAACGTAACCGTGCGCTCAAAGTCGTCAAATGGCATTTTTTCCAGCTTCTTCCGGTTGTCATTAGCATATTCCATCGCAAACTCACGGATGATATTCTTTCCGTAAAGCTGAATCAAATAAGGTGTCTGCCAGCTCGAATCTCTCGGAATAAAATAATCGGGTGTAATACCGCCACCGCCATATACAATCCGGCCACCATCGGTTTTGAACTTTAGTTTGGGGTCGTTCTTGATCGAATCGGCAATGTAATATTCACCCCGTTTCGAACGCAGTTCGAGGTCTTTCTCATAATCTCCTTCCTGGCCTGGCACATACGGTTTCTGGATGCTGCGTCCGCTGGGGGTGTAGTAGCGCGAAATGGTCAATCGGAGTTCAGAGCCATCGGAAAGCTGAACCGGCATCTGTACCAGGCCTTTCCCGAACGACCGCCGACCCGCGATCAGCGCCCGGTCATGATCCTGTAACGCACCCGACACAATCTCGGAGGCCGACGCACTGCCTTCATCAACCAGCACCACAAGCGGACCTTCTTCAAACTGGCCGTCGATATGGGCCATCGTTTTCCGGTCATATCGGTTGTCTTTTCCGTCGGTGTATACCAGGAGCTTATTGCCCGAAATGAACTCATCGGCAATATTAGTCGCCCGATCCATATAACCACCGGGGTTATTACGTAGATCGAGCATCAGTTGAGTCATCCCCTTCGCTTTAAGTGATGCCAAGGCCGTTTTGAATTCGTCGTAGGTTGTTTCGGAGAAGCGGTTGATTTTGAGGTAGCCTGTCTTGGCATCAATCATATAGGCTGCGTCGACAGAGTAGGTCGGAATCCGGTCGCGGGTAACGGTAAAGTCTTTGGCATCTTTATCGCCTTTCCGTAAAATGGTCAGGCGAACATCAGTACCTCGTTTGCCCCTGAGTGCTTTAAAAACAGCACTGTTCTCAATCTTTCCGCCCGTCGTCAATGCTTTACCATCGACCTTAATAATTTTATCGCCACTCTGAATACCTACCGATTCCGACGGCCCGCCAGCCAACGGCGTCACCACATATACGGTGTCTTTGTAGATATTGAACTCAACCCCAATTCCATCAAAGCCGCCTTCGAGCTGCGACCGGGCCGCAATGGCATCCTGCGGATTCATGTAAGCGGTGTGCGGGTCAAGCTTTTCGAGCATTTTCGTAATCGAATAATCAACCAGTTCGTCGGTATTGACCGAATCCACGTAGTTATTTTCGATTAATTGTAAAATCTCCCGGTATTTAGTGTAGCCTCGCCCTATGTTATTCAAACTTTTAGTGCCCCCAAAAAACGTTGCACCAATGAGCATTCCACCAGCTAGTGTAATACCCAGTAGCATGGGAATTCGAACCGTAGCCTTATCGTTTTGAATTGGATTTTTGCGTCCATCAACTTCATGACCGCCTGGTTTATTCGTAGCGTTGATATCTCCTTCCATTCGTTCGTCTTGTAAGAGGGTGTCGTCTTATACTCCCATAACGTTTGGAAGGTAGCTAAATGTTTGCCAGAAAGATGATATGGATATTAAAAATTTATAAGGTGTATTTAGGTTTACCCTATATAGCTAATGAACAGTATAGTAAGTGGTTATTTTAGGCGATTTTGACTCGACTCATACCAAAAACTATGCTTACTTTTACGGAGCAGCCAATACCATCGCCTGCCCTCTACTCTTATGTTTGTTCATACTGTTTTTTTCTGGCTTCGCCATCCCGAAAGCCAGGACGATCACCAGGCCTTACGCGCGGGTCTGGAAAGTCTTAAGTCGATATCCGACATTTCAACCGCCTATGTGGGCACGCCAGCCGAAACGCGTCGACCAGTCATTGATCATAGCTATGATTTTTCTTTAACGCTTGTCTTCGCCGATAAAGCCGCTCACGACGCCTATCAAGTGCATCCGGGGCACTTGGCCTTTGTAGACAACTGCGCGCACCTCTGGGAGCGAGTGCAGATTTATGATGCGGTGAGTTAAGAAAGAAGGAGGAGAGGGAGGAAGGAGAAAAGGAACGAAAGAAATAGATCATTACGTTTCTCTTTATTCCCTTTTCTCCCTCTCCTCCTTCTTACACCAACACCTCAATTTTCATTTCCATATTTCCCTTTACGGCTTTGGAGTATGGGCAAACAGCATGAGCGGTTTCAGCTAATTGCTGAAGCTGGTCATGATCCATTCCGGGTGCTTTCACGGTAATTTTTCCTGAGAGAAACATATTGTTTCCATCTTTATTTAGTGAAATACTCACTTCCACAGCGTGTGTTGGCAGGGTAACTTTCCGACGTTCCGCAACCGCCATCAATGCGCCGTTATAGCACGAACTATAAGCCGCAGCAAATAGCATTTCGGGGTTAGGTGCCCCGCCTTCGCCATGCATTTCGACGGGACGTTTCACATCCATTTCTAAAATACCATCGAGCGATTTCACATCGCCTTCGCGTCCACCAACATTACTTACGGTGGCTGTATACAGGGTTTCCATAAACTACGTTTTATTTGTACGTATTCGGTTTTAAATGCCCGAACAATACGTTATAAACTCAAAAAACTACAGTTGTTCACAAACCGTTGTGGATAGCCAGCCATTCGTTTGGGGTATCAACGAAATACGTAGAAAGCGTTGGCTAAAAAAGTGGTTTAATTGACCAGTTGGGCGGTAAATAATGGTATAAAGGCAAACTATTTGCTTTCTTTTGACAGACGGTTGCCTGTCTGAAAGGTTAGTTATCAATGAAGGGTTGGTCGTTTAGCAACATTCCACCATTTTAAACTACCTTTGTCTTAGCTGTTTATTTAAAACAAAGCCGCAATAGACCGGGTTGAGCCGCGTTTTTCGTACGTATGCATCACGACACGCAGACCAACATGATTTCATTATCTCTGTTATACCAAAGCCGTCGGCTACTCATTGGATTAATGAGCAGTCTGGGGCTGTTGCTTTGGCTTACGGCTTCGCCCGTTTCTGCCCAGCGCAAACGCGATAAAGCCGAACCAGCACCAGAAAAGCCGAACTCTGCTTCGACAACGACAACCCGCATCGAAGAAGAAACCCAGTTTACAGAGGGTGTTCGGTATCTGATGACTGATGACCCTACCAAAGCCATCACGCAGTTTGCCAAAGTGCTGCAAAAAGACCCGAATAACGCAGCCGCTCAGTACTCAACAGCCAGTGCTTACTTGAAAAGCGGCAAAACGGCCGAGGCAATCCCTTTTGCAACAAAAGCCCACTCACTGGATGTCAATAATAAGTTTTACTCCCTTCTCCTGGCCGAATTATACGTTAAACAAAAACGCTATAATGAGGCCGAAGAACTCTATGAAGCCCTGCTAAAAAAAGGGCCGGAAAATGCGGAATATGGCGTTGAGCTAGCCGCTATTTACCTGTTCAACGACAAGCCCGACAAAGCACTCGATGCTTATACTAAAGTGGAACGGGAGATGGGGATGAATGAAGAGATTACCCGACAGAAACAACGCATCTACCTCAAACAAAATAAGATTGACAAAGCCGTTGAGGAGGCCGAAAAGTTAGTGGCTTCGGAACCCTCCGATCCCGACTACCTGCTCGAAGGTGCCGAATTGCTTATTGCTAACGACCGCACTGATCAGGCCATTGCCTGGATTGACCGAGCCCTAAAGCTGAGTTCCGATTTACCCCAGGCCCATGTGTTGCTGGCCGATATTTATCGCAAAAAAGGCGATATGGACCGTGTCAGCAAAGAATTGAATCAGGTATTGGCAAACCCGAATCTTGAAGCAGGCTTGAAGGCCCGAATTCTGTCCAGCTATATGGGCATGACAGGCTCAAACACCGCAGCGCAGCAGGATGCATTGGGTATGGCGCAAAAACTAGCCAAATCCTCCCCGAATGATCCTAAAACGCAGGTCATGCTAGCCGAATTGCTGATACAGCAGGGGAAGAAGACCGAAGCCCGTGATGCCTATGCCAAAGCCGCCCGCTCAGATGGGTCTATCTATGAAGTATGGAGTGCCCTGCTACAACTGGATGGTGATCTGAATCAGATCGACAGTCTGTTGGTTCATTCCGAGAAGGCACTGGAAGTTTTCCCTACGCAGGGGCTATTCTGGTACTTCAATGGGTCGGCCAACCTTTATAAACGCAAGTACCAGCAAGCGGTCGACGCCCTTGAGGAAAGCCAGAAGCTACTGGCTACCAGCTCAAATAATGAGTTAAAAAGAGGCATTGATGCACAATTAGGCGATGCCTATAACGGAGTGGGCGATCATGCCAAATCGGATGAGGCCTACGAAGCTGTTCTGAAAGTTGATCCTTTGAACGATCACGTCCTGAACAATTATAGCTATTTCCTGTCTTTAAGAAAAGAAAACCTGCCCCGTGCCCTGCAACTCGCCCAGAAGCTTGTTGAACGCAATCCGGCTAATGCAACGTATTTGGATACCTATGCCTGGGTGCTGTATGTATCGAAAGAGTATGCGAAAGCAAAACAGTTTCTGGAAAAAGCACTGGCCGATCCCGCTAATGTAAGCGGAACGATTCTAGAACATTATGGCGATGTGCTCTATCAGCTTGGTGAACATGACAAAGCTATGGAGCAATGGAAGCAAGCAAAAACCAAGGGTGGTGCCAGTCCCGATCTAGATAAAAAAATAGCCTCTGGCAAAATGTAAAACGGTTTACGATCTCAAGTTTACGGTTCTTATGTGTCAGCGTTTTCAGTTCGTTTTGACCGCCGTAAATGGAAAACGATAAACCGAAATCTACAAAATGATTAAATACCTGTTCATTGCGTTTTTGTTGAGCGTGATTCTAAGTTCGGAAGGTTGCCGACGACACCATATGTCGCGCAGTACAAGCCAGAATCCGGTTATTCATGCTCCTACAGATTCGACCCTCGCTGCTCGTCCGGCAGTACCCGCCGATTCAGTTACCGTAACTCGCCCTGCGCCAGTCAGGCCCGGTATTGAAGAGGCCCGCACCAACGTGGCTGAAATTGACTTCCGCTATTTGACAGCCAAGTCGAAGATTTCCTTTAAAAGCCGCGATCAGGATATTGACAATGCCAATGTCAACATCCGGGTTCGGAAAGATAGTCTGATCTGGTTATCGGTTTCCAAATTAGGCATTGAGGCCGTTCGGGGATTGATCACGCGCGATTCAATTGTCATTATCGACAAGATACATCGGGAGTATTCTGTTCATGATTTCCCGGCATTGAGCAAACAGTTCAATTTCAATATGAACTTCGAACTACTGCAGGCCCTAATCGTCGGCAATCTTCCTCTGCCCAAGCGCCCAGCGCAAAAAATTAAAAATGAGCGCGATTACTTGTTACTACGCCAAAGTGAAGGCAAGGTGCTGGTAGAAAATTATATTGGTGAACAGGATCGAAAGTTAAAAAAATTAATGGTGACGGAGCAACCAACGAAAAATACATTGCGGCTGGACTATGAAGATTTCACCTCACTGAATAACTTCCTGTTTCCCTATACCAGTTTGGTGACGGTAGATTATAAATCGCAGTCGGATGGACAGTTTTACCAAACCTTACTGCGTATCAAGCATAATAAAGTTGAGTTAGTTGACAAAAACCCGGGATTTCCGTTCACGATTCCGTCTAACTACACCCGTCGGCCTTAAGCCTGTTCGCTGGTTTTATACCTTATGTACCCTACGTTTTCCCACTTCCTCCACCTCATTCGCTGGTCGGTTAGCTGCCTGGTTCTAGTGGGTTGCTTGTGCCAGACAGAGTCCATACAGGCGCAGCAAACGGTGATCAACAGGCAGGCTCTGGAGAAAGAAAAGAAGCAGAATCTGGAAAAAATGGGCCAGATTCGAACCATCCTCAAGCAGACAGCTTCGGAAAAACAAGCGGGATTAGGCCAGTTGAAAGCACTTGATCAACAGATTCAGACGCAATCGAAACAGATTGGCCTGTTA
>CAXTJJ010000388.1:0-6050 GCA_964244155.1 uncultured Spirosoma sp. | reverse complement strand
ATCCGGTAAAATCTCTAAAAACGGAGTAAAGGAGGAGAGGGAGGTTTTTTTTAAGGGAGAAGATGGACAATGGAAAATCCCTCTCCTCCTTCCTCCTCCTTCCTCCCTCTCCTCCTTTACCCCCTCCCCTCCTTTACCCCCTTGTTATGCTAACAAACTACATCAAAATCGCCCTGCGGATTGTCCGGAAAGACAGCACCTTCACCCTCATCAATGTGGTGGGGCTGGCCGCTGGTCTGGCCGTAGCACTGCTCATTATTCAGTATGTGCGGTTCGAGTTGAGCTACGAGAACACCTACCCGCAGGCAGACCGGCTGGTGCGGCTCACCATCGATTACCTGAACGGGGGGGCAGTGGACGCGCAGGATACGGAAAGCTATCCACCACTTGGCCCCATAGCCAAACAGCAGATGCCGCAGGTGGTCAACTACACCCGTGCCTATCCCATCGGGGATTCACACGTGACGGTTCAGACTGGTACTGCGTATTATGTGGTGCCCAAAGTCTACGCGGTCGATTCATCTTTTTTCTCCCTGTTCAACTATCCCCTGCTGCGCGGAAGCCGGAAAGACCTTTTTACCAAACCCCGTCAGGCAGTGCTGACAGAAACAATGGCATTAACTTACTTCAAAACGCTGGATGTGCTCGGCAAGACCCTGAAAATGCCGAAGTCCGGGGGCAGCGTTCTGTTTGAGGTTGTCGGCGTCGTACCGGACAGCCCGGTCAACACGCACCTGAAATTCGACATGCTTTTCTCATACCCGACCATGCTGTCGGACTTTGGCGAACGGGAGGATAATTGGGATGGAAACAATACGCTTACTTACCTGCAACTGGCCGGAAACACCAGCTACGAGACATTTACCAAATCGCTGGCGGCATTCAGTAATCGGCTGGTCAGCGAAAAGAAACTTAAAAACAAGCAAGTAATCGGCCAGAAGATTGGCGACATACACCTGTATTCGCATAAAATCTTTGAAGTCGAACCAAATGGCGAAGCCCAGTCGGTATATTTTCTGCTGGGCGTCGCGTTCCTGGTGCTCCTGAGTGCCCTTGTCAATTATGTAAATTTGACTACGGCCAAAGCCCTCGACCGCGCCCGGGAGATTGGTATGAGAAAAGTCGTTGGCTCTACGCAGAGCCAGATACGAACACAGATTTTCATAGAAACGGTTCTGGTCAATGTCGTTGCCGGAGCCCTGGCGGTGGGGTTAGTCGCGGGTCTGCGGCCGGTCTTTGTCGAAGTGGCGGGCCTGCCCGAAGGCTTCAACGTCTTCCAGGATGTGTTTTTCTGGGAAAGTGTCGGGGCGTTTTTGTTATTGAGCATTGTGCTGTCGGGGTTTTACCCGGCCTTCGTCCTGTCGTCGTTCGATCCGATCACTGTGCTTAAAGGGAGCTTCTCCCACTCAACCAAAGGCGTTTTCCTGCGTAAGTCGCTGGTGGTTTTTCAGTTTGCCATTACCCTCATTCTGCTGGTGCAAACGTTCGTCGTTTACCGGCAGGTCAATTTTCTGCGGGAGCAAAACTTAGGGCTGACCATCGACCACACCCTGGTTGTAAAAGCACCCGTAGGTGAGGACGCCCGTAAGGATTATGACCGGTTTCGACAAATGCTGCTGGCCCAGTCGCAGGTAAAAGCGGTATCTCTTTCGGGTACCGTGCCGGGCCTGGGTTCGACCCAGATGAATACAACTACCGGCATTAATTTATCGGATGCGGTTCAGCAAACTCACTACAATTATTACCATACCGGCATAGACACCTCGTTTATTAACCTGATGGGCATTAAGCTACTGGCGGGCAACAACTTCGACGCCACGACCCGGCCGGGCTATACCGATACGACCAACCGACAGATTATTGTCAATGAAGAAACCATTCGGCTCTGGGGCATTCCTACGCCGGAAGCCGCCATTGGCAAGCGGGTAGACCTTTGGGGTCGCAAGGCGACAATTCGGGGCGTTGTTCAGAATTACCACTACGAATCGCCCAAGGCGGCCTACATTCCGATCATCCACCTGTATTCGCCCAACTTCGATTCGTTTGCCAGCGTGAAATTTACGGGCGGTAATGCCAGCGAACAACTCGCTACGTTGAAGAAAGTTTACGAGGCTAATTTTCCCTATTCGCCGTTCAGCTATTTCTTCATGGACAGTGAATATGATAAACAATACAAAGCCGACGACCGCTTTCAGCAGGTGTTTGGTGCCCTCACAGGCTTCGCCATTCTGATCTCCTGCCTGGGCTTGTTCGGTCTAGCTACGTTTACCGTTTCCAAGCGAACGAAGGAGATTGGTATTCGCAAAGTCATTGGCGCCAGCACGACAAACCTGATGCTTTTACTCTCGAAAGAGTTTATCAAAACCGTCCTGATCTCCATACTGATCGGTCTGCCCATCACCTTTTTCCTGGTCAGAAACTGGCTGGCCAATTACGCGGCCCGCATCGAACTAAGCTGGTGGCTTTTCGCGGCCCCCGCCCTGCTGATCCTGATGCTGGTTCTCGTATCCATTGGCAGCAAAACGATTAAAACGGCCCTGATGAACCCGGTGAAATCGTTGCGGTCGGAATGATCATGTAGAGCCGCAATCCTTTGCGGCTCCTAACCGGATGGCTTTTACACCGGATGGTTTTTGTAGACGCTAAAATTGCTGACGCCCAGGAGCCGCAAAGGATTGCGGCTCTACATAACCTAGAATCATGTTAAAAAGCTATCTTACTACCGCCCTGCGCGCCCTGAAGCGCAACTGGAGTTACTCTACCATCAATGTTCTGGGCCTGACGCTGGGCCTTGCCTGCTGTCTGCTCCTTTTTGTAGCTGTCCGCTATGAGTTGAGTTTCGACAAGCACAACGCCAATGCCGACCGCATCTACCGCATGCTCGGGGCGAATAAAACGGAGCCCAACGGCAAGCCGAATACGGGCATTACGTTTCCGGCATTGGCCGCACTGCGCAATGATTTTCCGGAGTTGAAGCACCAGCTTACTTTAGTGACCCGAATCAAAGCTGCCGTGGTCGCTGTACCCGGCAAGGCGAATGCCGAGACCAAGCGATTCCAGGAAACGGATGGCGTGATCGCCTTTGCCGAACCGGAGTATTTTAACCTCTTCGATTATAGCTGGGAAAAAGGCAGTCCGCAAACGGCACTTACCAACCCGAATACAGTCGTACTTTCGGAGCGGATCGCCCATAAATACTTTGGGGATGCCAATCCGATGGGCAAAACCATTCGGCTGGAAAACCGGATGGACTTTGTCGTAACGGGTGTTATCCAGGACCCCCTGCCGACGAGTAGTATGCCGTTCGATGTGTTCCTGTCGCACGCATCCGTGTTGGCCTATGGCATGACATCGCCCCCCGACGATTGGAAGTCATCCTATGGCGGGGCTCAGATTTATATGATGCTACCCCCGGCCACAGCTGGATCGGAAACGCCAGCCGCCCGGATGGAACGTCAGTTGGTGGGCTTTGTCAACAAATACCACGCGCCGGAAGATGCCAAAACGTTGGCGTACATTCTGCAACCCCTGACCGATATTCATTTCGCGACCAACATTTCGAATTACGCACAACGCAGCATCAGCATCGAAATGATCTGGGCAATGGTGTTGATTGGTCTCTTCATTCTGGGAACGGCCTGTATCAACTTTATCAATCTGGCTACGGCACAGGCCATCCGCCGGTCGAGGGAAGTGGGCGTTCGGAAAGTGCTGGGAAGTACGCGCGGGCAACTGGTGCGTCAGTTTCTGGGCGAAACCAGTGTGCTGACGGGTGTGGCGGTTGTGCTGGCGCTGCTGGTTGCGCAGGCGTCACTCCCGTATGTCGGTGAATTGCTCAATATCAAGTCAGGCGCCGTAACCCTATTTAGCCCCATTGTACTTGGGTTTCTGTTAGCACTGGGCGTATTAACAACCGTGCTGGCGGGCTTTTATCCGGCGCTGGTGCTGTCGGGCTATCAACCCATTCTGGCTCTGAAAGGGAAGGTTCGAGAAACGGGGACGGGGCGGTATCTAACGCTTCGGCGGGGGCTGATCGTCGGGCAGTTTGCCATTTCTCAGCTCCTGATTATCGGCACCATTATCGCCTATAATCAGATGAGTTATTTCCGCTCGGCCGATCTGGGCTATAACAAAGACGCCGTCCTGACGATGCCTTTACCCGACAATGATGCGGGAAAGATCGCTAATTTACACGCCAAACTTACGGGTCTGCCGGGTGTTCAGTCGATTAGCTTTGGCATGACCAGCCCCTCCTCGACCAGCAACTGGACTACGGGTTTCCGATTCGGCAACGACGACAAAGACCCCGGCTACGGCGTTCTGATGCGCCCCGCCGACACCGCCTATGTGCGTACCTACGGACTGAAACTCATAGCCGGACGCATGTACCAACCCGCCGACTCCATCCGAGAACTGGTGATCAACGAAACGTTTATGAAGCGGCTGGGCTTCCAGAAACCCAACCAGGTGATTGGCAAGCTGATGACCATAGCGGGCGAGAATGTGAAGAAGCCCATTGTGGGTGTGGTGAAGGATTTCAACATGTTTTCATTGCGGGAACGGGTCGAACCAAGCGTCCTGACCACCCAGCGCGGCAACTACCGTACCATTGCCCTCAAACTATCAACACAGCAGGGCGGCACCGCAGCCATCAGTCAACTTATGAAACAGGTTGAAACCGCCTGGACAGCCACCTTCCCCGAATTTGTTTTCAGCTATGAGTTTCTGGATGAGACGCTGGCAAATTTTTACAAAAGCGAGGAACAGATGTATTCGCTGTTCCGGCTACTGGCGGGCATCGCCCTGTTTATCGGTTGCCTGGGTCTCTATGGCGTCGTCGCGTTCATGGCCGAAACCCGCACCAAAGAAGTAGGTGTACGAAAAGTGTTGGGTGCTTCAACGGCTCATATCTTCGGCCTGTTCTCCCTGGATTTTGTTCGGCTCGTGCTGATCGCTCTCGTGCTGAGTTCGCCTGTGGCCTGGTACGTGATGGATAAATGGCTGCAAAAATTCATCTACAAGATCGACATCGAGTGGTGGATGTTTGCGCTGGCCGGTTTACTGGCGGTAGGCATTGCGTTGCTGACAGTGAGCTTCCAAAGCGTGAAAGCGGCCCTGATGAACCCGGTGAAGAGCTTGAGAAGTGAATAATATTTTTAATGAATGATGTAAAATGGATAATGAATAATTGACAAAACAACTCTATTCAATCATCATACATTCTTCATTATCCATTTTACATTATATACCGTCCCATGCTAACCAACTACTTCAAAATCGCTTTCCGCAACCTCTGGAGGAACCGGGGCTATGCTGCTATCAATGTCGTTGGCCTGGGTGTGGCCTTCTGCATCTGTGTCTTCCTGTTGCTGACGGCCTATCTGCATCTCACCTTTGATTCCTTCCATAAGGATGGCGACCGGATTTTTCAGGCCTACCTCTTCAGTAACGATCCCGAAAAGCCAACGAAAAGTGGAGCAATGCCCTTACCCCTTGCCCCTGCTCTCCGCGCCGATTTCCCCGAACTGGAAGCCACACGCATTATGGCCGGGAGGAAAAGTCTGGTCGAAGCTAACGGCAAGTTTTTCGATAAGCTGATCAACTTTACAGACTCATCGTTTCTGAACATCTTTTCGTTTCCGCTCCTGTCCGGAAATCGGGAAACAGTACTGCGTGAGTTGAGTGGCATCGTGATCAGTGAGAACATGGCGAAGGACCTGTTCGGCTCGACAAACGTCGTTGGAAAGCGTCTGAAAATGGGTAACGATGGGCGTCAGAAAGAGTATGTCGTGACGGGCGTCGTCGCTGATGTACCCGACAACTCATCAGTTCATTTCGATGCCCTGGCCCGCATTGAAAACGCTCCGAATTATCAGGATAGCAAAGACAAATGGGACGCCAATTCACACACAGTATTCGTGAAATTACCCGCTCAGGTAGATCAGGCCGCCTTTGAAGATCGGCTGAAGCCCTTTGCGCAGAAGTATTATCAAGGCGCTATCGAAGAACTGAAGAAGAAAAAGGCTCAACCCGATGCACGCGGGGATTTG
>CAXTJJ010000387.1:0-6060 GCA_964244155.1 uncultured Spirosoma sp. | reverse complement strand
AAAGCGGCTGGCCCTTTTATATCCGGAGCGGTATACACTGGATGTCCGGCAAACAGCTACCAGTTATACCGCAGTTTTGGAATTGCAACTCGGTTCGACGAATTAGACTACTTTTTCATTCATCGACTGAATTCGTGCATTCACCGACAGGAGCCATAGCACCGGTCTAAAATAATTGCGCGACCTCCCGGTACATACTACCTTTAATTCATCAGAACGGCAAATCGTTCGTTCAGAATCACTTATCAAATTTTTAACCAAATAACCTACTGCATCGTATGAAAACTCAAACTACTGCCGCCCGTCTGAATCTGAAAAAAGAACGTTTGGTCAATCTGAGCACCAGCCATGCCAAACACGCCGGTCAGCAACGCTCCGGTGTTCCTTGCTGGTTTACCCGTATCTAAGTTCTCATCCACTGGTTATGTTACGTTGTTGTCTGCTTAATTACCCGTGGGACGGGCAAAACCCAATCGCTTACTACATCCAGCGCACCGGCTACCTCACTATCGCGCAGGCCGGTGCGCTTACGGATGACCTTCTGACGAAACTTCAAACGGACAGCTACGACTTTGTTTTTCTGCACCTGTCGACCACCGACGAACTAATTCCTAAACCTTATCAGGAAATTTTGAACGCACAGCGTCGTTTCATCATCACATCGCCTTTTCCAAAACACCTTTATCAGGCTTATGAGCTTGCGCCGGTATCTTACCTGACCGAACCTTATCCATTTGAACGGTTCCTGAAATGCATTGAAGTATTACTCCCCTGATCTTCTTACTATAGCGCAAATCATAATCTGAGATAAATACGTGTATTGACAATGAACATAACGTATATACATTGGCAACACATAAATATTTTATTTACATAAAAGTTTCTGTCACAGTATATTATAAATAAATTAAATCATAGAGCCTTCTATTAATTAAAACGAGATTAATGCGTAATATGCTTAGGTATGCAACCTTCCTCAGCATGATACATCCCTACTCGTTCTTCGTTCTTCGCCGACCAACGTATTCTATTCAGTTCTTACATCATTTACACAACCAGTTAGATGTTCAGCCACTGGAAGCTGTATTACGAACCTGGTACTCTGACCCATTTGCCCAGCAGGCCATTTACGTAGCGTCGCAGCCGCTATACGAACGATGTCAGCGATGGCTGGCAAACGAGCCCGTATCAGAACAAAAAAAGCTGATGGCTACCCTGTACAAATACCTGATTCGGATGTGTACCCGCTGCACGCCATATGGGTTGTTTGCCGGGTGTGCGGTAGGTACCCTTGGCGAGAAAACCATTCTCCGGCCGGTCAGTCAGGTGCATCACCCATATGCACGGCCAAGTATGGAATCGCTTATTTTACTTAAAGAGCATCTGGTTGACCAGACATCGGTGCGTAATGCCCTACGGGTCTATCCGAATTCTACCCTGTACCCGGTCGGCGATACGTTGCGGTACGTCGAGCAACAGCGGGAAGACCAGCAGCGCCAGTATTTTGTTAGTTCCGTTACCGTCGACGACTACCTGACAGCGTTGCTGACCGAAGCCCAAAACGGAGTTACGCTTCAGGAGCTGGTTGACCTGCTGGTTAGTTCCGGAGCTGATGCCGACGACGCCCAGGAGTACCTGCAGCAGTTGCTCGACAGCCAATTGCTGATTCACGAAATAGAACCAACGGGAACCGGAATCTCTTATCTGAGTAATTTGCTCAGTCAGCTGTCGGAATTGCCCTCTATGAACGAGTTCGTAACTTCGATGCGTCAACTACAGCCAGCTCCGCACCAGTTATCGGATCCGATCACCCTGTATACGGCTACGCGTACGTTCTTTCAAAAGCAGGCCATCCCGCTCGCCGTAACCGACCCGGTTCAGGTCGATACATTTTATCCGGACGATACGTATCAGGTTAGCAAACAGGTTATTCGAACACTCCAGAAGCAGTTTGAAGCGCTGCTGGTATTGAACCAACCCTACCAATCACCCGATTTTGACGAATTTAAACGTCGTTTCTACGACCGGTATGAACACGAAGAAATCTCGCTGGCCTACGCGCTGGATCAGGAATGCGGGGTCGGTTACGGTAGTCAGTCGACGCTGGGCGTTGGCTATGCTCCACTGATTGATAGTTTATCGCTTCCAGGCGCAGAAACCGACCAGAGCCCGTCGGACTGGAACTGGTGGCAAACGTTTGTGCTGAGTAAAATTGCCAACACGTTACGCGAAAACCGACCAGAAATTGAATTGACAGATGCCGACCTGAGCCACATCCGGCAATACGCACAGCCCAACCCGCTACCAAGCAGTTTTTACCTGTTCGGTACGTTGCTTGCTACTGATGAAGCTGCCCTCGACCGGGGTGATTTTCGGTTTAATTTACTAGCCAGCCAGGGACCTTCCGCCATAAATCTGATGACCCGCTTCTGCGACGGTAATCCGATACTATCCGAACAGGTGCGTCAGTGCGCGTTCGATGAGGAAGATTACCACCCGGAAGTTATTCTGGCGGAAATTGTTCATTTTCCTGAGTCGAGGGCGGGTAATGTCCTCACCCGGCCGTCGTTGTATTCCTACGAAATTCCGTATATGGGTCGATCGTCGGTGCCTGCGTCGCATCAGATTCCGCTGACGGATTTGTTTATTTCCATTCACGACGAAAAACTGGTTCTCCGCTCGAAACAGCTTAACAAACGGGTGATTCCACGCCTGTCAAGCGCACACAATTTTCAACAAGGATTACCCATTTACCGGTTTCTGTGTGACCTTCAATACCAGGATTCACACCTGAATGTCCGCTGGAACTGGGGGCAGCTCAATCAGCAGACGTACCTGCCCCGGGTACGCTACCGCAATGTGATTCTTAGCCGGGCTACCTGGCTCCTTAAGCGGGACGAACTGCCTATGAACCGTCCCGCAGACTGGCCTGCCCTGCTGGCGGCCAAGGGTATTCCAACGCAGTTTGTGATTACGGTTGCCGATAATGAACTGCTGATTAATACCCAGGTGGCTGAATCGCTTCACTTACTGGAGCAGGATCTACGCAAGAATCTGACGATCCGGATCACCGAATTTTTTTCGGTGGCCGAACAATGTCCGCTTAAGCAGGACGAACACCGGTTCACTCATGAGTTGATCCTGCCATTTCGGAACACGAGTGCACCCGTTATGAAGCCGTTGCTTGGTCAGGAACGTGAGCGTCCGCAACGTCGATTTTCTGTCGGCAGTGAGTGGCTGTACCTTAAAATCTACACTGGCGAAAAAGTAGCCGACACCCTGCTTGTTCACGACATTTATCCGACCGTTCAACAGTTACTCAGTACCCAGATCATCGACCAATTTCACTTCGTTCGTTATAAAGACATCGACCCGCACCTACGGCTGCGTTTCCGGGGCAATCCACACGTCGAGTTCTACCATTACGTAATTCGGGCGATTGAGCGAGCCTTACACGTACACATCCAGCAGGGCGAGGTGCACAAGATTCAGACTGACACCTACCAGCGCGAACTCGAACGGTATGGAATGGAACAGATTGACCTGTGCGAGAATCTATTTTACCATGATAGTCTGTCAACGCTTCAGTTTTTGGCCCAGACTGGAGACACGTTCGATGAAAATCTGCGCTTCGGCTTTGCCATCCATAAAATCGACGCCATTCTGAACAGCATGACGCGTACATCCGAACACCGGCTTAAACTGATGAACGAACTGAAAGAACGTTTCTTTGACGAATTTAAAGGCGATTCAACCCTTCGTCAACAGTTGAACGAACAGTACCGCTCATACCGCACCCTGCTGGAACACGCCCTGAACCGACCTTTTCCGCTTCTAAACGGTCAGGAAAACTGGACTGACCAGCAGGCGGCTCTACTTCGGCAACTAAGTAACCAAACCCCGGACGACGTCCAGCTTTATTCCATTACAGGCAGCCTTATCCACATGGTAGTGAACCGTTTATTTCCCTCGAAGCAGCGGGCATACGAATTGGTCCTTTACCACTGTTTAGCCAAATATTACGATTCCGTTCGAGCCCGTCAGCAGACAGGCAACCGGAAAAGTACGGCCTAACGAACGCCTATGCATAACGGTTATAATGTATACTTAAAAAGGCTAAAGTAGTTGTATCAATTATTGAAGGACGACAATTTAGTGCGCAAATTTGGTACAGACTACAGCCGGAAGGATTCTTCTGAAAGGCGCTCAATCAAACTAACTAATGCCTTCTACAACTATGAAAACACGTCCTCTCTACCCACTTGCCAATGAGATTAGCGCCATTGCGCACACGATAAATACTGACGACTTGCTCGATCAAGACGACTTGTACGACAATAACTGGAGCATATCAGCAAATGATCTGTTTGACGGGTTTGACTTCTCTGATTCAGATTATTGTACCGATCAGGATTTGGCAGCCTGATCGGTACAATAATCTGAATCCATTCGGGTCCGAAAGAGTCAATTCTCTTATTATTCACCTTGCTAAACGTCCGCAAAAATGGCTTACGTTCCGTTCCGGTCGCGCCCTGCGCGACCGGAATTCGTTTGAGATAACATCTATCATTCTAATTATTCGTGTCCCCTGTTAGACGAATGTTACGGGTAAATAGCTATTTATTTTATTTCCCCCTAATTTATGCCTATACACTATACTTAGAACCCAGATAATTAAAAGAAATAACAATACACTGATTTTATATAAATTCGAATCAGAGAAAAAATTATTAAGCGAGTGAATAGCTGACACAGCGAGTAATGAATTCGTTTTTTCGGCTATAAAACCCAAGGCCCAGCTTCCCGCAAATAATATCAGAAAAAAAGTTAGATTCGAAATGCTCATCTCAAAATTCAGATGCCAGACAAACCATAAAACCGTTATCAGTGTAATTCTGATAAATTTTGGCAGAGAAACCAATGCCTGCTGCAAAAATCCACGCCAGCCTATTTCTTCGAATAACCCATACACCAGAATTGTAAAAACGGCAATTCTTGGCGATGTACTCGTTGAAAAATAGGCAGTTGTCTCAATCAGAACAACAGGCAATAACCAATAAACTGCTAATGGCACAAGGAAATTTTTGAAGTCGCCTTTAAGGCTCATGACACTTTTAATTTGAAACAGTCTGAACGCCACTAGTGCACCAATGGTGGGTCCGATGGCTTGTAGAATTACTTTTATAAAGGTGTTATCAATGCCTGACAGGACTTGAGTTTTATTTGTCAAATACCTGAGTAAAATTGCAGTCACGTAGAATACGGAGACTGCCAGGAATATTTTTCGTCCATTAATTTTTCCGGGGATTTCTTCTTGTAAAGTCATAACGCGTCTATTCATTAAGTTTTTGACAATTAGTTGACTATGGAAGTGGCAGTTTTAGCGGTTTGTTTTTTAGAGAAATGATTGTCATTAGTTATCGTGAACTTCAAGAACCATTTTACCCATATTCTGACCACTGAATAGTTGATCGACCAACTCCACAAAACGGTCTACACTACCCGGTATGACATGCGTGTCAGCATTTAACTGGCCAGCTTTAATCCAGCCTTGAATTTCGGCACGGGCACGCTCAAATTCGTTTTCAAAATCCGTAAATACAAATCCTTCCATGCGAGCCCGATTAACAATCAGTGCTAGGTAATTAGCTGGTCCCTGCATGAAGCGCATGTTGTTATATTGAGAAACAGCTCCTGACAGCACTACCCGGCCGCTTGGCCGCATACAGCCAAGGGCTGCGTTGAGTACGTCTCCTCCAACATTATCGAAGAATACGTCGATTCCTTCCGGACAGGCAGTGACCAGTTGGTTCGTTAGCTTGCCCGCTTTGTAGTTTAACCCTGCATCAAAACCAAACGCATCGACCAGAGCCTTACACTTCTCATCGCTGCTGGTAATCCCAACGACCCGGCAACCTTTGAGCCGGGCAATCTGCCCGGCAATGGTTCCAACGCCCCCTGCCGCGCCGGAGATAACTACCGTTTCGCCTGGCTGGAGTTGCCCTATCCGCAACAGCCCAAAGTAAGCCGTCATGCCTGATATTCCCAGGGCGCCCAGGT
>CAXTJJ010000386.1:0-6077 GCA_964244155.1 uncultured Spirosoma sp. | reverse complement strand
GGGGTTAACTGTGGATAACCGGGGGCGTAGCCCTCGGCGGTGGTCCCCTCGGCCTCTACTCCTCCAGCACTCTGGCAATCAACTCCTGAATCTCGTGATTCTCGTGTGAATGATCGAGTTTACCAACGCGGTCGTTTAGCTCTTTGAGCAGCTTCTTCGCATCATCCGTACCAATGGCACCGATGCGCTGAATGGTGTACGCCAACTGCTTGGGCAACTTCGATTTTTGGGCCATGGCCAACGCCCGCTTCATGTCGATGGCGGCCAGCGGTTCCGACGCATACCACACCATCAACGGCAGATTGTGATCGTCCTTATCCTGAACTTTCTGAACGAGTGCATCCATCACATCCCACCGCTGAGCGGGGTCCAGCCGCAGCATGGCCGAAGTTAGGTACAGCCGAACGAGCGCGGAGTTGTCGTTCTGCGCCAAAGCCGCAAAGCGTTTCAGCGTTTCGGGCGATACGCTTTTATTTTCCGTCAGCAACTGAATGGCCCAGCTACGGACATAGTCACTTTCGTTCGCCAGCAAATCCGTTAACTCCTTTTCGCTCAATCCCTTCGTGACATGAAGTGCCCATAACGCACGGAGTTTACGGGTTGGGTCGGGATTTTTCGCCAGGATTTCCTTGAGTGCTTTGTGTACTTTTTTGTTCGGGCCACGCTCCTGCAAAAGGGTTCGAGCCTGGCGTACATACCACTCGTTAGCGTTTAGCTGGTAATTGACCAGTTCCATATCCGACGCTCTGGACAGATCAACCTTCACCCATTTGTCGTTTTCGTTGGTGATCTTGAAAATCCGACCCATGGTTTTGTTATGCACATCCGGGTTAGGGCTGTGGCACTGATTCTTGTCGTACCAGTCGATGGCCCATACCGAACCGCTGGGGTCGTATTTCATATTCAGCCACTGCGACCAGGAGTCGTTCATGGTCAGAAAATCCGGTTTGTGGGTAACCATATAGCCCGATCCGGCCCGAACAGGGTGATCATTATTAAGCTTGGCCCCATTGATGTTATTCATAAAAATATCATTCCGATATTCCTTCGGCCAACTGTCGCCACCCAGATAGATCATGGCTCCCGAATGGGCGTGACCACCACCCGCCGAGGCCGACCGGAAGTTACCGGCATGGGGTCCGCGTTCGCCCACCCAATGCACATGGTCGGCGTGGGTTTTGATATCGTCGTAGGTATAGGGGTTAAAATGCTTGCCCGCCTGCCGGAAATAGCGTCCGCCCTGTATCATGTTGTACATGTGCGGAATCACACAGGCCGTCACGAAAGCGTGGCCGTAATCGTTGAAATCGAGTCCCCAGGGATTACTGGTTCCTTCCGAGAATAGCTCAAATTTTTGCGTAGTGGGGTGAAACCGCCAGACACCGGCATTGAGTTTCGTCCGTTCGGAGTCAGGAGCACCCGGCTTGCCCACGTTGGAGTGGGTAAACACGCCGTGCGTGCCGTAGAGCCAGCCATCGGGTCCCCAGCGTAGGCTGTTCAGTACTTCGTGGGTATCGTCGGTGCCCCAGCCGTCGAGCATTTTTTGGGGTGGCCCCAGGGGTTTGTCGGTCTTAAAATCGGCGGGGATAAACAGCAGATACGGAGCCGCACCCAGCCACACGCCCCCCATACCCACTTCAATACCGCTCACCAGATTCAGCCCTTCGGCAAAAACCTTCCGGCTGTCCAGCGTACCATCGCCGTTGGTATCTTCCAGAATAAGAATGCGGTCGCGGCCCTGCCCTTCCGGTGCCGGAACGGGATAGGTGTGCCCCTCAACCACCCAAAGCCGACCACGTGGATCGAGGGTGAAACAGATAGGCTTAACAACATCCGGTTCGGCCGCTGCCAGCGTGATGTTGAATCCTTTGGGCAGCGTCATCACTTTGGCCGCTTCGATACCCGACAGTCCGGCATGAAGGACGGGATCGAGGGGTGGCAGAATGATAATATCCTTCTGGTTCAGCTCGTTGGGAAAAACCGGCCGGGTGGCATAGAACTGAAAATCATCGAAGTTGATATGGGCCAGCTTATCATTCGCGATGTAAGGAATCTGTGAAATACCCGTTTCGTTGTCGATAATCCGGATAAAAATCTCCTGATTCAGGTACGGTTTCAAATCGACCACCACCGGCTGAAGCGTAGCCCGCCCCTGCCCGGTGCTGTGAAAAATAACCTTGTCGGTTCCGGCCTGCACGAGTTCAACCCGCGTATCCTGCAACGCACCGCCCGATACCTTGAACGCGGCAAACGGCTGGGTGACGGTGAATGGAACCGACGTCAACGTACCGGTCTGCTTGTAATTGACGGTGCCCCCGCTGCTCAGGAAATACTTCCCGTCGAAGCCAATGTGCATCTCTTTATCGTGTACCGGCGACGGGTCCTGATCGACCAGCGGATTGGTAAACGCATCGCCGGTAGCGGTCCAGTCGGCCAGTGTACCCGTTTCGAAGTTGAGGTTAAGGGGTTTGCCGTTTTTCATCGGCAATTGTCCGGCAACAGTCGCGGTGGTCAGTGAACCCTCTACTACCTCGAAGGTACCGACCATGCCAGCGGCCCGGTGTCCCGGAACCGAGCAGTAATAAGTATCGCTTTTATCGGCGGTAAACGTAATGCTGGTGCTGGCACCCTTATCGTTGATCGACTTGCTTTTGAGACCCAGTTTTTCCAGCGAAATGTCGTGCGTCATCTGCTCGCCGTTGGTAATCGTAATCCGAACGCGGTCGCCTTTGTTGGCTTTCAACGTCGGGTTACGGGCACCGTCTTTCGAGAAGTAACCGAGCATGGTGGCCTCCATCGCATATTCGCGGTCAACCTTCTCCGCAGCCTGCACAGCCGCTTTGGCTTTGGTTGATTGGGCCAGTCCGGACGGGCTTGACAAAGCCAGAACGGCACACACAAAAGGGATAAATAAACAGGGCCTCTTCATGGGAATAAGTCGTAAGCCGGTGAATGTAAATACGTATATCAATGAAACTAGATGAATTGATTTTCCTACTGATTGGGGGTGGAGTGCTATGAAGCTAGTTTTAGTAAACCGGTACCACCGGCGATTTGACAACCCCCAACCCCCTCCTTGAAAAAAGGAGGGGGCTAGAATAAGGGTACCCGTTCCAAAGCCCCCTCCTTTTTTCAAGGAGGGGGTTGGGGGTGGTCCTTCACAATTCCACGATCACCAGATCCCGAAACTCGACCTGGGCCACGCCCCCGCTGTGAATCTGCACGGCAATGACGCCTTTTTGAGGAATTTTACTGTCTTTCTCCATGTAGTCGCAGGTTTTCACGCCGTTGATGTAGAGCTCATGCCGGTTGCCTTTGCAGCGGATGATGTAGCTGTTCCAGCCATCTTCTTTCAGAATATGCCGGAGGGTTCGCAAATCGCCACTCACGAGTTTTTCCCGCCGGTGTTCGTCGTACAGATCACCCCAGAAGCCGTTGCCAATATCGGCCTGATAGCCAACTATTTTGCCACCCTCCAGCACAGACCGGTATTGAATACCGCTGTTGATCATACCCGTTTTTGGGTCGCCGTGCAAGCGAAACAGGCACCGAAATTCAAAGTCGCCGTATTCTTTCAGGGTGTGCAGATAGGTGTTTTCAGGTATTTTATGGACGCCGTCACCACTCATGATCATGCTGTCGGCAACGGACCATAGTTTCTGGTGGGCGGGATCGACCGTCTTCCAGCCCGTCAGGGTTTTGCCATCGAAAAGCGACACCGTTTTCTCGGAAGACTGGGCAAAACCTGGTAGACAGATGAAGGCCTGACCGACCAGGAAAAGGAATAGATAAATTCGCCGGATTGATTTCATAGTGTAGTAGGCTGGTGAGCGCTATAAAGTTGCGTAGTTTTTTCTGTGATGTCAGACCCGACACCACGAGAAGACCTGTTTCAATACACGAACTATACAAAACCAGTGTAAACCATAGTAATCATAAAAATCAGCGTTCCATTGTTTTTACAAAGCCGCATAGTTTTTAGCCGCGTCGTCCAGCACCAGTACCCAATCCTGCCCGTAGCCCTGCGTAGGTGGTTTGAATTGCATTGGCTTCTGGTTATCGAACGTGCCCGCCGACTGTGTTTTGCCCGAACGCGGGTCGAACCAGGTTGCGATAACGCTCTTGCCCGAAATCTTTCCCGGATTGACCGTAAACGACTTCCCGGCAGCCGAGTAAACAAAGCCATAATCAGCTCCCCGAGTGGCCTGAATGCGTTCGGCCGGGCCGAGGTTGTTTTCCACAATAATTGACTGATCGGGTACGCGGGCCAGCAGGGGGCGGGCGGTCATCAGCCGTCGGACGTGTTTCATCTGCGTTGCGCCGGGCAGGTCGAGGGCTTCCTGCCAGAAGATATGCGGGCCATTGACCGCCGGTCGTTTACCACTGTACATTTGCCAGATGTCGTGGCATCCGTAGGTATGTCCGTGGGCACCTGCAAAGAGGTCTAAATAAGCGTACAGGCGCACGTCATAAGCATTGGACGTGCCCAGATCTTTAGCATTGAAGCAAACCGGATGATCTTCATAGATCGGTTCGGCATCCATCGTCGGCTTCACGGGCTGGTTGTTATACGACACCGTGATGTTGTCGTACGGGCTGTTATTGCGGCAATGGCCGTTCTGATGCATGTTGAAATCGAACCACGCATCATTCTTAAACCACTTCGACGCCCCCCCGTCGAGACCGTTGGGCTGCGGATGGTAGGTCATCAGGGCTTTGTCGGCTCCCCCTGCGGCCTCCTGAATCCCGGCGGCCATCGCTCGCCAGAGTTCTACGTCCGATGAGCCGTCGCGCGGCTGGCGGTCGCCCCCCAGTACCCAAACGATGTTTTCGCGGTTTTTGTAGCGGTTACCCAGGTAACGCCCATACGTCCGTGCATTGGTCGGGTTGAAGATTTCCGGTCCCTGCCCCCAGCTGCTTTTAAAGACTTTATCGCCCCAGGTAGGCAAAAAGGCAACGACAATTCCGTACTGGGCGGCTTTATCAATAATATAATCGACATGCTTGAAATACGCTTCGTTGGGTTTGGTCGGGTCGTTATCTATCAGCGGCACTTCGCCATAGGGATTCGGTTCTTTAAGGCCATCAAACTCCGCCAAGGCAACGGCCTGTACCACTGTGAAGCCCTGTTCGGCCCGGTGTTTCAGGTATTGGTCTGCTTCTTCGCGGTTGAGTCGGTGGAAGAGTTCCCAGGCCGTATCACCCAACCAGAAAAACGGACTGCCATCCTGATGAACCAGATACCGTTTATTATCCGAGATTTTCAGCCGTCCGTTGGCAAAAGGTTGTTGTGCCAGCGCAAATCCTGACAGACCGATCAGGAGAAATAGGAAAACAAATTTCTTCATGAGGTTTGGGAACAGAAAACTAAAAGGCCATAAACCTATTTCTTATACTCCATTTCCCATGGGCGAACCTACTGCGTACACCTGATTACCCGTGTCGTTTTCACCCCTGTCATTGTCGTTTCTACCGTCGCTCGATGGCAGTCCGATTCCGTATCTTTGCGCTACCAGCAATCAGCACAACATGCAAAAGATCACGACATTCCTGACGTTCGACAGCCAGGCCGAAGAAGCCGCGAATTTGTACACCTCCATTTTCAAAAACGCTGGCATCGGGCGTGTTAGCCGCTATCCTGAGGGAGCACCACTTCCAGCAGGAACGGCCATATCGGTAAATTTTCACATTAACGGCCAGGAGTTCATCGCCTTGAACGGTGGCCCGCATTTTACTTTCTCTGACGGCATTTCGCTCTTTGTCAACTGCGAAACCCAGGAAGAAGTAGACGAGTATTGGGAAAAGCTCTCAGAAGGTGGCTCACCCGGCCGTTGCGGCTGGCTGAAGGATAAATTCGGGGTATCCTGGCAAATTGTCCCCTCCGCTTTAGGCAGACTCCTGGGCGATAAAGACCCAGGAAAGGCAAAACGGGTCATGCAGATTATGATGACCATGTCGAAGCTGGATATCAAAGCACTGGAAGAGGCCTAAGCGGGTTTACGCCAATAACCCGTTTTGTGGACCCGTTCCAGCAAACAAATCACAAGAGATCGGGTTATTTTTTGATGTAAAAAACA
>CAXTJJ010000385.1:0-6104 GCA_964244155.1 uncultured Spirosoma sp. | reverse complement strand
AGGCTTCGCCCGCATAAAAAACTCCCGCCTGGTAGGTGTAGCCGATCGAATCTTGTGGGAACTCGACGTATTCCTGGTATATTTTGGGGTAGTCACCATAATCGCCACCTGCCGCCTGCCGCTCGCTACCATCAACATTAAGAATACGCGTATTAGCACCTTCACGCCCAAATAACACTTTCTCGACGCAGGACTTACCAACCAACGGTTTGGTATCTGTTTCGAGCAAAAGCGGGTGGTTCGGGTAAAGCTCCCATAGAATTTTCAGGATATATTTAGACTGAAAAAGCAGTGTGTAAGCTGGGTTCAATACAACCGCAAGCCGCTTCCTGATTATCTCGGTCAGGATCTGAAGTAACTCAGGCTCGTCTTCGGCAATGGATTCCCAAGGCACCAGCTTAAACCAAAAATCCAGCTTTTCAAACTCGCCATTCTTAGGATTCTGCCAGAAAATTCCTTCTTCTGCCGAGAAGTCGACATTATCCACAAAATCAAGCTCGATGTCATAGCCAGCTTCGCGGGCTGCTTCACCCAGCAGAGCCACGTTGGCATCGTCTTCGGAAGAGTCACGAATGGCCGACAACAAAAGTGTTGGCTGCAAATCGGGATTGAGGGCTAAAAGTTCTTCAAACTGGCCTGTAAGCGTCTCAAACACGGAATTGAACTGATGACTCTCGTCAAGACCATTTGCCCGCAGGTGAGCGTGTTGAACAACGGCCGTTTCGGGAAGGCAGGTAGCCGTATCGGCGTTGAATTCAATGAGCTTGATGGGTTGTCCGCCAATACCCCCGGCAAGATCGAAACGGCCATAGAGATGAATATTCCGGTCATCATCCCAAGTTAGCTTTATCAGTTCAACAAGGTTAGGCGGAATACCTGCTTCGGCAAAACGGTTTTCGTCGATAATGTGCTGTCCGGCAGCGACAAATAGCTCGAAGAGGTCATTGGCCGCTTCATAATACGCATCTGCTTCGGCAGGGCTTACAGCTACTACTTCGTTTGTCAAGTAGGGTAATGTATCCTGGCCCAGCATCCAATCCCAGCCAAGGTTACGCAGTTGGGCATCGGGTTGTGTCGTTAACTTTTTGAGAGAAATCATAGTCGTCGATAATTTACAGCCAGCGAATTACGATTCCTGCAAAAACAAGTCGTAATTCGTACCGGAACGGCTGGTATCACATTTGTGCATTGTGTTGTAAACGCCCCGTAAATCTCGCTTAACCAAATGATTCGAACGTATTTATTTTTCGTTAGTGCGCTACTAACCCTGACAGCCGGTCTGGTTCATGGACAGTCGGTCAAAAAAAACCAGGTGGTTCCCGTTATTTTCGATACGGATATGGGTCCCGATTATGACGATGTAGGCGCCATCACTATGCTGCATGCGTTTGCCGATGCCGGACAGGCGCGGATTCTGGCTACAATCGCCAGTACGAATTACCCAAATGTAACCTCGGTATTGAGTGTATTGAATACTTATTTCAAGCGTCCGAATACACCCATTGGTGTTCCCAAAGGAAAAGCCGTTGGCGATAAAGACACACAGCATTGGTCTGATACGCTGGTTGCCCGTTACCCACATGCCGTTCGATCGAACAATGACATACCCGATGCCGTTGCCTTATACCGTCAGATTCTCGCCAAACAGCCAGATCATAGTGTAACAGTCATTACAGTGGGCTTTCTAACCAATCTAGCGAATCTGCTGGACTCTAAACCTGACCAGTATTCACCGCTTTCAGGCAAAGCATTGGTGGCTAAAAAAATCAAGCAGGTGGTTAGCATGGCGGGTAAATTTCCAAGTGGCCGGGAATATAATGTGTTCAGGGATACGGAAGCCTCAAAAATTGTGTTTGCCAACTGGCCAACGCCCATCTTGATGAGTGGATTCGAAATTGGCGAACAGATTCATTCGGGTTTGCCGCTTACACAAAATACGGCGATCAAAAACAGTCCGGTGAAGGATGTTTTCCGAATTTCGCTGCCCAAATCAGCCGAAGACAAAAATGGCCGAATGAGCTGGGACCAAACCGCCGTGCTGGTTGGTGTGAGAGGCTATGCACCGTATTATACCGTGACATCCGGTCGGCTGACGATAAACGCCGACGGTTCAAACGGTTGGGATAATGCTGGTAAAGGGCACCAGTATCTGGTTGTTAAAATGCCCGTTTCCGAAGTGGAAAAGCTGATCAATGACCTTATGCAGCATCAGCCCGGTAAGTAGTAAACTTTGTTAGCAGGTAGTTGAGGTAATACTATCAGCGACCAATTTACTATTCATCTAATTGCTTATTCGCAAATACTTGAGTATGACAGATGATTCATTGAAAGATGCGCTACAAAAGGCGGCAATGTTTTGCGCTTATCAAGAGCGTACCCAGCAGGAAGTTCGGGAACGCTTGAAAGACTGGGGTGTTTTTGGCGATGATGCCGAAGAAGTGATTGCCGAGTTGATTCAGCAGAATTACCTGAACGAAGAGCGGTTTGCCAAGTCATTCGCCGGTGGCAAATTTCGAGTGAAGGGATGGGGCCGACGCAAAATCAAACAGCATTTGCAACAGCGGGGCATATCGGGCTACAACCTCGAACAAGCCATGAAAGAAATTGCTCCTGATGATTACCGCGGTACACTCACGGAGTTACTAGCCAAAAAACGCCAAACGTTACGTGACGACAATCCGTTGGTGATCAAGCAAAAACTAGTTCGCTATGCACTGAGTAAAGGTTACGAATCCGATCTGATATTTACTGTGCTGGGAGAAGAGTAACGAAGACGCTGCGCCCGCTCTGGCGTGCCGGTTGCGATGAAGAATCGCGAGAATTAACTAAACAAGCGCGGCTATAAAGCCGCGCTGATTTTGCTGCATGACCCCTCCTAAAGTTTCTATTATTCTGATTAATTATAATTCCCATCAGTTTACATACGACTGTGTTGATTCGATCATTGAGAAAACCGCTCCGGTAGGTCAAAACGGCGTTAATTATGAAATTATCATCGTTGATAATAACTCGTCTGTCAATGATTACGAAGCCCTTAAAGCCATTGCGGAGCCTACCTGGCACGCTGGTCTTCAAATAAAACTCATTCGAAGCCGAATTAACCTGGGTTTCTCAGGAGGAAACATGCTCGGTGTTCAATTTGCTGACCCCAAGGCCGATTATTACTATTTTCTGAACAACGACTGTATATTCCGGACCGACGTATGCAATCAATTGGCAGCCTTTATGGATGCTACGCCCGATGCAGGCCTATGTGGAGCACAGATGTTTGCAGGCGATGGCTCCCGGCAGATCACCTTCGGGTATCTGCCTACATTGGGAAGCAAAATTCTGGGGCATGGCTTTGTACGAATGTTTAACCCTTCGCTTTATCCGAACGTCCGTCAGGTGTACACCACGCCAGTCCAGGTCCCGTTTGTGATGGGCAGCACGCTCTTTTTACGGGCATCAGCTTTCAATCAGATTGGCGGATTCGATATAGCCCATTTTCTGTATGTCGAAGAAGAGGACCTGGCCAAGCGGCTTCAATTGCGAGGGTTTACCTGTTATCTGGTGCCGCAGGCAGAGTATGTACATTTTACCGGCCAGAGTACGGTTCGCAGCTACGATATAGAAAAGGAATACTACATTTCACTGTTTCACTATTTCCGGAAGTACCATTCCTGGCTTGAGCGGGCGTTGTTCCGAATATACTACTTCATTAAGAATGGACGGAAATTCCGTCGTAACCCAATTTATGGCCGTCTGGCATTGTTCATTGGCCGTGGAAGTCCTATGCGCGAAAGCCTGCGTTATCGTCAGACAATCGATTAGTAAAGAATCCATCAGACTGTTAGCTAAATGGTTCTGTGTATAGTATTAATAAAACATTTAGAAATAGTGTTATTTTGTTAAACTTGCATTTCAAAATAGTACTGTATACACCCAAACTAGCTAACATGTTCAATTATCTGAAAGAGTCGTTTGCCCGGAAAAAAGCTCGTCGTGTTACCGCTAAATATCCATACGAAATTGACTCGTTTCAATTGGTAAAAGAAGGAACAGTCCAGTTTGCTAATTGGAAAAACCCACTGATTCCGGCCAAAACTATCACACAAGCGGAGATAAATTTTTTTCGTCGGTTTGCTACGCCCGGTAGTTTTAGTATCGATGTTGGTGCCAACATCGGCGATACGACCGTACCAATGGCTATTGCCGTGGGAAAAGAAGGATTGACATTGGCATTTGAACCAAATCCTATTACACACGAAATTCTGGACGCCAATGCCCAATTAAACAAGGCGACCACGAACATTGTACCGCTGGCTTATGCTGTAACAGAAGAGGAGGGAGAGTTCTTCTATTCATCATCCGAAGCATCTTTCGGAAACGGGGGGGTGTCGGCCAGTGCTGCTGAAGCCGACCAGCATGGAAAATTCAAGCTGGATAATAAGGTTAGGGGAATCAATCTCAACCGCTACCTGAACCAGTATTACAAAGCTTATTTGCCAAAATTATCACTCATCAAGGTCGATGTTGAGGGGCATGATATCGATGTGCTACGGTCAATTTCGTCGCTGATAGATGAATATAAGCCCACGATTATTGCCGAGTGCTTCAGTGAGGCTACTTTGGAGGAGCGCGTTGATTTATACAATCTTGTCGCCAACCACAACTATACACTTTACTACTTCGGCGATTTTGATGAAAATACCGAAATCATAAAACTGTCGGCGCAGGACATGATTCGCTGGAAGAACTTCAACTTTTACGCAACGCCCAATCCGGTCGGTTAAGTATCAGACAGCATTCCTGCTGTCTGATACAACATACAAGCAAATGGTCTCAATAATGACCTCTTGTTTTTAACTCATCACCGAGACCGACCCTCTATCTGCTTAGTCCAAAATACTCATAGAAATAAACTGCTGGTTTAAGATTGAGCCACTTTTCGCGGTTCTGAACCAGTTCATCGTAGGTTAGCGCTTCAATCTGAGCGGGCGTGAAATCGAGCATTGAGTCCGGCTTTTGGCGGGTAACGATTCCCAGTCCCTGATCAAAATCCAGGACAAATACAGTCAGGTCGGGGCGTTGGCTACGCAAGTGGATAATGGTTCGCCAGACGTCGCCGTTCCATTCGCCTACTTCCCAGTCTTCAAAGCGTCCTGCCGCGCCAGCCGTTTGGGGATTGCAGTCGTGCATAATAATAACGCCATCATCCTGCATATAACGCAACGTGTTTTCAACATCGCGCAGGGCAAACTGATACTCATGCATGCCATCAACGAGGGCTAGTTGAATCTTTTTAGCGGCAAACACGCGCTGGGCATCCTGCCCAAAAAAAGCGTCGCTGGTTTTCTCGAAATACTGGTTATTGAAGTTATATGGATTGAGAATCGCTTTCCCTAACCGGCGGGTGGCGTCGAAAATGAACTTCGGATCGACGGCGACCTTGAAAGTACTCTTAATACGAAAGAAAATATGTCCGTTCTCCACCCCGATTTCGAGGTAATTTTTTAGATTTTTCTGACGCATAAGCGTCTGGATAACGTCAAGTCGATTCATTCAGGCGGTTTAAATGCTATCCGAAGCGGACGGATAATAGGCTAAAAATAGAAAAGTCCCGTTACGAGGCAAGCCGTAACGGGACTTTTCTATGTAAACGGTCTTCTGGTTTGCTTAAAAATCAGGCAATTTCTAACTCCACCATATTTGGCTGCGCCATCCTTTTCGATGCGTTCATGATTTCAATGCCAACGATTAAGCCATCAGCATCATAATCAATAACCATACCCGGACGATCCTAGTCGCTTTCCTCAATCTGCGAATCGTTTAGCCGGATGTATAGAATATCTACTTCACGATCATATTTCACTTTCATTGTACTTATTTATTTTCGATGTTCTGTAAACCGATTTAACAACATTCGGTTCTTTGGCAGTGTTAACGAAAACCGACCTAAGTACGTCTTCTTTTTGGAGAAAGTGATGATGGATTGATAAACCTTTTGCTCTGGCTCCTCTTCGTCAATTATTTGCTGGGGGGAAATTTATGCTCTGGTCAATAATTTCCGACGGGATGCCTCGCTCTCTTGCGCGTTGTTTTACGTGATCTGATAAAATATA
>CAXTJJ010000384.1:0-6132 GCA_964244155.1 uncultured Spirosoma sp. | reverse complement strand
CCGTTCGTCGGCTTCATAAACGGGAATCCCCAGCGTTTTGAACACCGCACAAACCACACTCTTCCCGGAGCCGATACCGCCCGTTACGCCAATCTGGAGGGGAGTTTTCACTTTTTCACAGGTTCACTAGGTACCGGAGGTGAGAGCAACTCGCCCACTTCGAAGCTAACCGCCACACGATCGGCGCTGGTGTGCAGCAGGGGGTGGCGCAGCTGATTTAATGGAAGCTCCTCGTCGTAATTATCGGAAATCCGTTTGCGCGGAATCTTGACCCACAAGGTATCGGGAAGGCCGCGTACCAGTTTGGCCGGACCATCTATCTGAATGGTTCGGGGTGTCAGGTTAATGACACTCGACACCATGAAACGGGGGGCCATATTCAGGTGCAGACTGTCGGGAAGCAAGCGAACCGTTTTAGTAATACGCCGGTCGAAACTCATGGCGAGTGTATCGGCAACGACATAATTGATATGAAGTTTTTTAACGTGTTCAGCCAGAGCTGCGGCCAGCGAAGAAGTACTGATAACCGTTGCCCGTAACGGGTCCTGCACAATATAATCGACCGGCTCGACCCGAAAAGGTAGCCACGAATGTCGTAACAAGCCCCAGCCATCACTCGACACATTCACCCGCACATCATGTGGCAGGGGTGACGTGGCTACAAACAAAGAATCGTCGTACACAAATCGGATTGGATACTCGACATTGAGCGTATAGCCCGGTTTGTTCAGGGCATTCAAAAACCAGAACAGCGCGGCTGCTCCCAAACAAAGCAAGGCTTTGGTAGGCTGAAAAGATCGGACGTTTTGGTCGCTATTCACTCGTTATAATTTCTCCGCTTCAGTCGGTTTTCCTGTGGCTTCGCGGGAGATAGAGCTTTTTTCAAAGGTCATTTTGACTCCCCTGTCCACTTCGAGCGTTACTGTTGTTGCCTCAACGGAAGCAACACGGCCATGCAAACCACCAATAGTAACTACGTTATCTCCTTTTTTGAGGCTATCCACAAAATTCTTCTGATCCTTCTGCTTTTTTTGCTGCGGACGAATGATGAAAAAATAAAACACACCGGCAATGCCTACCCACAGTAGTATATTATAAATCATTGATGGGTTGGAGCCAGCGGCTGCGGCTTGTAACAGAATTGACATAGGTTAGTGATTTTAGGATGTTTTGGTGGTATCGGCCTTTGGTTTTACCAGGGCCTTGAATTGCAGATCGGTCATAGCCGGTTCTGTATTGGCAAAGATGGTGATGGTTTTGTTTTGTTCACCCATTTTGCCCCGACTATTGAAGCGCACCCGAACCGACGATTTTGCGCCGGGAGCTACCGGCTCTCGTGGCCAATCGGGGGTTGTACACCCACAAGAAGCGGTTATGTTATTGATAATCAGCGGGAACTCTCCTGTGTTGGTAAAGGCAAAGATGTGCTCGACGGTATCGCCTTCGGTGAGTGTACCGAAGTCATGAATACCCGTTTCGGCAAAGGAGATTCGGGGCATCTTTGCTGAAGCCGTTTCCTTGGAGGCCTGGCCCTGTTGCCGGTTATCGCAACTGACCTGGCCCAAACCTATGCCGACGACGGCCGCTACAAACAGCCAAATTTTAACGTTCATTGCTGACTGAGGATTTTAGGTATTCAGTATTTGGTATTCGACGGATCGCCGTAGTGACGGACCGCCGAATACCAAATACTGTAATCCGAACTATTATGCGTTCTGTTGTTTGATCTGTGCCATTAATCGATCTACGTCTTCCAGAAGGCGTTCGGCTTTCTCGCGGGCATCATTTACAACACGCTGCCCTTCGTTTTTCGACGAATTTTCGGGTAGCTCGACCGAGTTGCTCAAGTCTTCCAGCAACTGATTAATTTGCTCTCTATACTTCGATAGTCGGAACGACAGTCGATCACGCGTAATCTTGCCCTTGTCGGGCGCATACAGCAAGCCAATAAGGGAACCAGTAGCAATACCGGTCAGCAAAAAGGTTAAATCACGTCCAATTCTGCTCATTTTCTATAAAGTTATAAAGTAATAAAGGAGTAGAGTCGTAGCGTTAAAAGTGTAGGTAAGTACCAACTTTATAACCGTATAACTATACCGCTTTACAACACTATTTATTGTCCAACAACCCTCGTCCGCTTTTACGCAGACGCCCCGAAGCGACTAGCTTCTCGGAAAGGTTATCTAAAATACCGTTGACAAATTTACCGCTTTTAGGCGTACTGTACGCCTTTGCCAGCTCGATATATTCATTAATCGTTACTTTAACCGGAATGTTTGGGAAACTGAGCAACTCACAAACGGCTAACTTCAGAATGATTTTATCAATCATGGCTACCCGTTCAACATCCCAGTTCTGAAGCTGATCGGATAGTAACTGCTCATACTCAGCATCGTTTTCGATGGATTGCTCAAACAGGGTATTCAGGAACAACTCGTCTTCCTCCCAATCGTCGGTGAGGGGTTCGAGTTGTAAACCCGTAGGGCTTTGCGCCGACTTTAAGGTTCGAATGGCCAGACCCCGCACCACTTCGCTGTTTTCGGCCCAGCTCAGGTCAATTTCGGATAGGTGATCACGAATAACTTCATGCTTGAATATAAGCGTACGCAACACGTGTTGTGCCAACGCCTGGTCTTCGTCGGCGGTGTGGGTACGTTGTTCACAGTAAGCGCGGTAGGTATCGTCTGTCTTAAGAACTTCACGCAATGCCTTACGCACAAACCCCAGATCATCAACCCAGGAAACACCGTGCCGAACGGCTTCGTTCGTAAGGGGCTGGTGTTCGGATAAGGCCTTTATAATGGAGTTATCGCCCAGGTTTGACTCGAATGGAAAGGGCGTTTCGTCGACGTCGCGGTATTGGCGTTCACTGTCGAGTTGAGCTGCGTGACCCAGTTCGACAAGCAGAAGCATGACCAGCAGATAATCGTCGTAGATGCCATTTACCTGCTTCAGCATCATCTGGGCAAGGTGCTGGCGATCTTTTCGGGTACGAATCTGGTAGAATACAAACCCATCATTAGCCGCTTTGAGCACGTTTCGTGGTGCATCGTCGTCCTGGGCAGATTGGTTTGTTTTGATAGCCTCTTCGAACAGAAGACCGGCTAGTTTGCGGTAGCCTTCGAGTTGTCGCTTATTTTGCGGCAACATCGAGTTTAGGTCGGGTTGGAAGAGATCGTTAATGCCGTCTACGGCTAATTGTTGATTGGAGAATTCGGCCTGCCGAAGTGCATATAACGCCTGCATGACCTTTATTCGGAGTAGTCGCCTATTGAGCATCCCGCCTAAAATCTATTTGCTACCAGTAAGAAAAGAACTTCTTGAATCGGGTGCAAAAGTAGGGATTATTCTGCTAATTGGCAAGCGGAAAGTAACGGGGCCGCCCGAGCGGTTAGTAAGTGGCTTCGTCTAAGTCGGTAAGTCGGTAAGCGGCTTCGCCTAAGTCGGTAAGTCAGTAAGTCAGTAAGTGGCTGCCACACGAGTGTTGCTGACGCGACAGTCACTTACTGACTTACTGACTTACTGACTTACCGACTTAGGCGAAGCCGCTTACCGACTTACCGACTTAGACGAAGCCACTTACTAACTGCTCGGGCGGCCCCGTTACTGCCCTGCAACTTTTCGCCGTTTTGGGCGGTTACGAACAAAACGCTGTTTAGCCGTACTGTGAAAGCACTTTCTTACCTCAACAAATACCTCCTTAAGTATAAATGGTACCTGATTCTGGGGACGCTGTTTACGGCGATCTCCAATCTGTTCGGTATTTTTCCGGCGCAACTGGTTCGGTACGCGCTCGATTTAGTGCGGGAAACGCTGGATGTTTATTATCTGTATGATAAATCACCTTTACAGTCATCCCTCTATGATGTGTTTGCGTTCAGCATTTTGCTGTTTGGCGTGCTCACGCTCGTGCTGGCGTTGCTGAAAGGATTCTTTCTGTTTCTGGTTCGGCAGACACTCATCGTCATGTCGCGCCATGTTGAGTATGACCTGAAAAACGAGATTTACGATCACTATCAAACGCTGCCGCTCAGCTTCTATCGCCAACACAACACCGGCGATTTAATGGCGCGCATTTCGGAGGATGTCAGTAAAGTTCGGATGTATGTTGGGCCAAGTATCATGTATGGGCTGAACCTGATTGTGCTGTTTGTTCTGGTCATTACCTACATGGTGAGCATCAATGCCCGCCTGTCGTTGTATGTGCTTTTACCGCTGCCCATTCTGTCGGTAGCGATTTATATAGTCAACAACATCATCATTCGCAGGTCAGAAGAAATACAGCGGTCGTTATCGCGATTGTCGACCTATGTGCAGGAAGCTTTTTCAGGGATTCGCGTGTTGAAGGCGTTTGTACAAGAGAATAATTCGGCCGCGAAGTTCGAGATTGAAAGCGATGAATATCGGAGCAAATCATTGAGCCTGACACGTGTTGACTCCCTGTTTTTTCCCATTGTTGCCATTCTGGTGGGCTTAAGCAACGTGCTGGTGATTTTTGTGGGCGGCCAGGAAATCTTGGCCGGACGACTCACACCGGGCAACATTACGGAATTTATTCTGTACGTAAATATGCTGACCTGGCCGGTTATGGCCCTCGGTTGGACAACGAGCCAGACCCAGCGGGCAGCCGCTTCCCAGCAACGCATCAATGAATTTCTGAACATCAAAACCGATATCGTATCGCAGAAAAATAGTCATCGTACGGTCAAAGGTGAAATCGAGTTTAAGAACGTTCGCTTCGTTTATCCCGACTCGGGGATTGAAGCCATCAAAAATTTCTCGATGCACGTTCGGGCGGGCGAAACGGTAGCGATTCTGGGCACAACCGGTTCCGGCAAAAGCACGCTGGCTAACCTGCTGACGCGGATGTACGATGTCACGTCTGGTGAGATCCGGGTAGATGGAGTTCCGCTTAAAGACTACAACTTAACCTCCCTGCGCGAACAAATGGGCTACGTGCCGCAGGACGTCTTCCTGTTCTCGGAAACCATTAGCAATAACGTCCGTTTCGGTAAGCCCGACCTGCCGCAGGAGCGTGTAGAGCAGGCCATTCGGGATGCGGATTTGTACCAGAACGTTCTGGAATTCCCCGAACAGTTTGATACCCGCGTTGGGGAGCGGGGTGTAACCCTGTCGGGTGGGCAAAAGCAGCGGCTGAGTATTGCCCGTGCCATTGCCCGCGACCCCAAGATCCTGATTCTCGATGACTGTCTCTCGGCGGTGGATACAAACACCGAAAACATCATTCTGAACAACCTGCAACGCATCATGTCCAACCGCACATCGGTTGTGATTTCGCATCGCGTTTCATCCGCCAAGTTGGCCGACTACATCATCATGCTCGATAAGGGCGAGATTGTTGAAGAAGGCACGCAGGATGAATTGATGGCCAAAAACGGTGCTTATCGCGAGTTGTATGAAAAACAATTGCAAACGGAGGAAGCTTAGCTCACGGGGTATGTCTTCATGAAGGTTTTTAGCATGTTCACCACTTCATCCGGGGCGCAGTTACCGCTGCTCGCATTGTATTCAGTGACTATCGTTGAGCATGTTTTGACTAATCAACTCAAAATCATGCTCGCCGATTTCGAAAAAGCCAATTCGGAACGGATAACCCCATGATTTCTTGTTTGGTATAAAGTCAAGATCATTGATTAGGGGCAGTATAGACGTTTCGTTGGCCGCTTGAAACGTGACGTTTCGCCGGAAAGGGGCGAAATCCTCGGTCATGGCAACTTGATAGATATTGTCATCACTTACCTGCCCGATAGCCGTAAAGGCCTGACATTTCTCATCCCGTTCCAAGACTTGTTTGGGCGAGTAGAAAATCACCCAGTCGGCTGACTTCATTCGTTTTAAGGGTGCCCGTTTCCCATGATTGGCCTGCATAAAACCACCCGAAACACCTCGCATCACATGATCTTTTGAGGCTACTGCGATCCAGTATTTAGGTGATTCGCTCATGGGAAGAAACGGGTTGCGTCACTGTTGTCGACTGCACTATTTGTACTGAGCCAACAAGAAACGTCATTCGATACTCACCAACCCCGGCCAGTTTCGGGAATCGGTGTACATAAACAGGTGATTTGCTAGCTCTGTAAGTTGTTGTCTGTTAAGGAGTTCTGTAAAATA
>CAXTJJ010000383.1:0-6161 GCA_964244155.1 uncultured Spirosoma sp. | reverse complement strand
GGTCAGTTGTTTGAGGGAAATTTGGGGTAAAATAATTCGTTCGTCCTGCATAACATTATCCTTGTCTGGCTACCGCCGGGCGGGGTCCCAAACCTTGATACCCCCATCGAATCGAATGACGAAAAAGGAGAAGTCAATACGTAAGCCTACACCGGTGCCAACGGCAATCTGAGGAATAAACGTATTGAATCGAAAGACGGAGCCGGGTCGGGAAATGTTATCGGTTAGTGTCCAGACGTTGCCCGCATCCACAAAAATGGCCCCATTTATGTCTGCACCAAGATGAAACAACCGCCCGCGTAGTTCGGCAGACCCTTCCAGAAGGACGTTACCCGGTTGTTCGAAGAGGTAAATGAACTGTTTAGTATCTGTAAAGGCTGGCGTTGCCGGATCGGTTTGATACGGAAAAGCAGAACCTGGGCCTAACCGTCGTGGCAACCACGCCCGAACACTATTGCTCCCCCCCGCGAAAAAGAGTTTCTCGTAGGGAACTGGTCCACGGTCTGGGCCATATCCATAAGCAATGCCTGTATTGATACGGAAAGCCAGTGTTGTTCGAGTACGGATAGGAATATAATGACGATAGTCGACGTTGCCCCGCAGAAACTTATAAAACTGTAATCCTGTGCCGCCGTTTACACTGCTCCATTTTGCTACCGTTGCATCTGGAAAAAAGTTAAGTGTGGTTCCGCCTGATTCAACAACCGTACGGAGAAAATTGGCCCGCTGATTTTGCCCCGGAATGTTTGTATTATATGTATAGGCAAAACTAAAGCTTGAACTGAGTGACCGTCGAAAGCTTAAATAGACAGTACTGCCCTGAGCCGTTAACGCATCTAACTGGGCTTTAAAGGCGTCGCTGATAGCCTGTTTATTACCGTCTCCAGCGTTGATGAGATTGATGTCGGCAATCAGGAAACTAAACTGTTTATTGGGAGTAGTTTGCCAATTGTAGGCCATGGTAGCCCGCAGAAGCGACCGACGAAAATCGGGCCGAAAGGTGTTATTAAAACTCAAACTGATTTGGGTTCGGGGAGCAAAGCGGTTAAAGTCGAAGCGAAGGCGTCCGGGAAACAAAATCTGCGGGAAAGTTAATGACGTGCTAATGCCTAATTCCTGAGATGTATAGACTGCGTTTTTAGGATTATCTGGGTCAGAAACAAAACCGGTTTGAGCCTCCAAACCATAGCGAAGGGTCGTTTCGAAGGTTTCCAGGCCACCAAACAGATTCCGTACGCGAAAGATCAAACTGCCAAAGCCGCCGGGAAATGGTTTGCCCTGATACAGAAGGCCCGTGACTCCGCCCTCGGCGGTGGTTTCGTATTTGTCTAAAGGTGTGGCCGTAATGAGCGTTCGCAGCCGGCGATTCGTGGTATCGACGAAGTTGAGGTTGACGAATTTAAACTGATTCAGTAGGAAAAGCTGCCGTTGTGTATCGCGATAATCGCTCTGGCTGTAGAGTTGATTTGGTCGCAGAAGAATTTTTGAATCCAGAAGCCGTACCGAAATATCACGACCACCCAGTAGATAAGTTACACCATTCCGGCTAAGGGTGTCAAAAGTGACGGCGGCTGACGGATTAGTTTTGAGTGGGTCAATGACAACAGCATCTTCGGCAGCGGTAATTTGCATCTCTACATCGCCAATATGGTAAATTGGGTGAGCCGATTGGCCGGGTGGGTTCACGATTTGGAGCGTTACATCCACATTTCGCCGGGAGGAGTCGCCGGGTTCGAGACCATCGCGGAAACGGCGGTCATTCCCACGCCGAATCGTATCGACATCCGTAGCCCGAATATATTGCCTGGAGAACGTGTAATAGCCCTGATCACGCAGTAAGGTCTCAATACGCAGGCGCTCGCCTGACATATTGTCGAAATCGAATCGATCGCCCACCTGAAGTTTCGATTTGTCGAATGATTTTCGGACGATGGAGTCGACGCGGGGATCGGCAATTTCATACAGAATGTTTCGCAGGTAAAAGCCTTCATTTTCAGCAATGAGGTAATTCACCCGGATCTGGCTTCGACGCAGGGTGTCGAGTTTGTAGGCTGTTTTTGCGTTAAAGAAGCCCTTATCCGAGAGGTACTTCTGCATTTTTGCTACGTTGGCCTGTGCATCTTTTTCGGCGAAGTAGGAAGGGGGCTCGCCCAGATTACGCATAACCCAATTACCCTCCTCCGCTTTTTGCCGCAGGTGTTTCAATTGACGCCCATATCGACTGTTCAATTTCTTGAGTTCCTTTGGCTGACTGGCTACTAGCTGGCTTTGCTGTTCAAATTCGTTAGTTTTGGCCTGCAACTCGCGCAGGGCGGCTTCCCGGTCGTATCGACGCAGACCGAGTTGATAAAACCAGAGTTGGGTTGTAATGGGTAGACCCAAGAGTCGGCGGTTTGGCTTTTGCGGAATCAGGCTCAGCAGGTTTTCGTCTGAAATAGCATGGTTGCCTTTTACTGTCTGAGCGGTGAGGATATAGCCATTCTCTCGTAATTGCCTGGAACTCAAACAACCTGATAACGAAACAACTAGCAGAAGTAGCCCAATTCGTGATGTATGATGTGTGGTATATGATGTATAGCCAGCCAACCAATCATACACCTTACATCCTATATCATACATCTTTCTCATGCTTTCTAAAAATCAGCTTAAATATATTCAGTCCCTGCACCAGAAAAAATTCCGGCAGCAACATGGGGCCTTTCTGGTCGAAGGGGCCAAGAGCGTTCAGGAGGTTTTACAATCCGATTTCCAGACGGAACTGGTTGTTGCGACCGAAGCTTTCTACAAAGAAAACGCTCACCTTACAGACAACCAACGAACACCCGTCGAAATCGCGTCAGTGGCCGACCTGGAACGGGCCGGAACACTGGAAAGTAACAACGCAGCCCTCGCTGTGGTCAGAACGAAAGAGAACCGCCCTCTATTGGCCGGACCTGATGAGATTGCCCTGATTTTAGACGATATCCGTGATCCCGGTAACCTGGGCACGATTCTCCGCATTGCCGACTGGTATGGCGTTCGTAAGATTTTGTGTTCCGAAACCAGTGCCGATGTATACAACCCGAAAGTTATTTCGGCCAGCAAGGGCTCGTTTACACGGGTGAACTGGTGGTACGGCGATATTACCCAGGTGCTGACTCAGTCTACACATGCAGTGTATGGTGCTTTTCTGGATGGTGCCGATGTGCATTCGCTCGCCTTCGGAAGCTCTGGTTATCTGGTGATGGGTAACGAATCGAACGGTATCCGTCCTGACGTGGCTACGTTTGTTACGCAACGGGTCACCATCCCCCGCTATGGTGATGCTGAGTCGCTGAATGTGGGCATTGCTACAGCGGTGTTACTGGATAACTGGCAGCGTGTTCTCACGGCTAAGTGAATGTTCTGTATTGCATATGAAAGGAGGGTATAGAAAGCTATTTGCAAACCCGGCACCGGGCGCCCGGTACCGGGTTTGCAGACTGAGAATGAACGTATATTTAGGTAGTTTTTAGGACTATATGTATCGTATAATCGGTCTGTTTTTGCTGGCTTTGACTATTCCTGCTTTTTTACCCGGAGAGATAGAACCTATTGGGCAGCCGGTTTATAATCGGTTTCTGGCTGATAAAAATAAATTTCATCAGCAACTGCAACAACTAGCCGGGTACGTAGCAACTGATTTACCCGCCGATTCGCTCCGGGTGGCTTTCATTCGTAGTCGGCTGGCTTACAAGCGAATCGAGTGGTTACTGGAATACTACCAGCCTTTTGTGGCAAGCCATATAAATGGTCCGCCGGTGGTAGAGGTAGAGGGAACCGAACCGGGGCAAACACCCATTTTCCCTACAGGGCTGCAAGTCATAGAACCGCTTTTGTTTCCGGTCTATAATCCAGGCCGCAAAGCCGATCTCACCCATGAATTGACTATGGTGCTGGCCTATTCGGAGCATGTGGAGCAAGGAATTCCCACCGATAAAATCACAGATGCAGACGTACTGGATGCCATGCGTCAGCAGTTGTTCAGATTACTAACGGCTGGCCTCACAGGCTACGATGCGCCCGAGACTAAAACGGGTTTGTTAGAAGCGGCCTTGAGCCTGCAAACCCTTCGCGATGTGTTTCGACCGTATGCAAGGCGGCTTCCGCAACCGATGGCTACTGAACTGGAACAGCGCTGGACAGACGCGATTCGCGTGCTGAACATGGCTGCTGATTTCACTGATTTTGACCGGGTTTCGTTTATTCGGGAGCAACTTTACCCCCTTAGCCGGACTTTACAACAGGCTCGTAAAACGCTTACTATTCCGTCGGCTACAACAGGCCGGGTTCTTTCGCCAAACGTCGCGACATTATCCGACTCGGGGGCTTTTCGGGCCGACTATCTGGTCAACTTCGGTGAGTTTATCAGCACACCGCAAAAGGTAGCCCTGGGAAGAATTCTCTTCTTCGACCCTTTATTATCCGGGAATAACGCTCGGGCCTGTGCTTCCTGCCATCAGCCAGAGCGGGCCTTTACGGATGGGCTCACCAAAAGTCGTTCGTTCAGTGGTCGGAAGCGCGTACTTCGAAATGCACCTACGTTGATAAATTCGGGCTTGCAAAGTGCTCAGTTTTATGATTCAAGGGCTTTTTACCTCGAAGACCAGGCACACGATGTGTTAACAAATGCACATGAGATGAGTGTATCGCCCGATACCATTGTGCTAAAATTAGCGGCAAGTTCTGCATACCGGAAACTGTTTAACGAAGCTTTTTCCTCTGGCTTGACTGCGCCGAACATGCGCAACGCGCTGGCCTGTTACGTTCGAAGTCTCATGAGTCTGAACGCCCGACCTGACCGGTACTTACGTGGCGAAGCAGTTGCTTTCTCGGCTGATGAAAAGCTGGGTTTAAATCTGTTCCTGGGAAAAGCGCGCTGTGCCACCTGCCATTTCTTTCCGGTTTATAATGATTTTTTGCCGCCCCACTTCGAAAAGACAGAAAGCGAAATTATTGGCGTTCCTCATCGGCGGAAAGTTCGGAATGCTCGCGTCGACACGGATTTTGGCAAGTTTAACACGTATCAGAAAGAACGTCACCGGTTTGCCTTTAAAACACCGACCGTTCGTAATGTGGGGCTAACGGCTCCTTACATGCATAATGGCGTCTATAAGACGCTGGAGCAAGTGATTGATTTCTACAATCGGGGTGGAGGGCGAGGTATTGGTATGCAACTCCAGGGGCAGACGCTGGCTGAAACACCGCTTAACCTGACGGCTGGAGAGCAAGTTGCACTGGTTGCTTTTCTGCGCTCATTGACCGATACAACAGGCCTAACCCAACGGCCGCATCAACTCCCAATAGTTGAGGGAAATCCGGATTTGAATCGGCGTAAAATCGGTGGCCGGTATTGACCAACTACATGAACGAACTCATCGCCGACTCGTTGGCTAGTTCTTCCGCATGTTCTTTGCCTAAATACTGATCAATAAAATAGTGAGCTATGTATAACACCGGCGTCAGAACGATAGCTGAAGTAGCCTTATAGATATAGTTGATAATGCCTACTGCCAGCACCTGTGAGAGCGACCAGTTTCCAAAAATATAGAAGGCAATACCCAGCACGACAAAAGAGTCGACTAACTGCGAAACCAGTGTAGAACCCGTAGCGCGCAGCCAGATCTGTCGGCTACCCGTAATTTTTCGGAGGGAATGAAACACGTACATATCCAGAATCTGCCCGATCAGGAAGGCCGTCAGCGAACCGATAATGATGCCCAGCCCCTGCCGGAAGATCATCTGGAACGCGTTGTTGATATTAATTGGATTGCCCGCACTATCCTTGGCATTAACATCGAGCCAGAACTGCGCCGGAGGCAGCGACGTAACGGCAAAGATGACCAGGAAGCTAAATCCTACAAATCCGGCTGTCAGAAATGAAATGCGCCGAACACCCGATTTGCCAAAGTATTCGTTGATAATATCAGAGGTGATAAAGACAAACGGCCAGATGACTGCCCCCGCCGTGAGATTGAAATCCAGAATGAAATCGCCGAAGAGATGAATCTGGGCCGGTTTGGTGCCGAGCAATGTTTCGACCGAAAAGATTTTAACGCCTATGATTTCGGCAATTAGGGCGTTGGTCAGGAATACGGCACTCAGAAAAATATACAGATTTGTACGCTTGTTGGTAAAAGAGG
>CAXTJJ010000382.1:0-6164 GCA_964244155.1 uncultured Spirosoma sp. | reverse complement strand
CTTTGCTGTTGATGACCGAAATGGTTACGTTTTCTGAATTTCCGACTTTACTACAGACTGCCTTCTGCGAAACAACGACCATATACACGCCCGGTTCACTCACGGTCATGGATGGATTGGTTGCCCCGCTTATGTTGATACCGTTTTGGCGCCACTGGTAATTCCAGTTTGGGTTGACGGCTGCCTGAAGAACAACAGATTCACCCTGGCAAATGGTCGATGAAAGCAAGGCCGGGCGGTCCATGATTTGAACGGCCGGGTCGGGTGTGGTTTGGGGAGGACAGTCGATGACTAAAAATTGGAAATCGCGCCTGACCTCACCAATTTTCACCCCATTTCGATATTCTTCGATTTTAACGGCAAACACATACAGACCTAGCTGGGTAGCCGTTACCGAGAGTTTACCTGAACGGGAATCAATACCTAAGGTTGGACTACCGGGCATAGCATTGGTGGCATCGTAGCCCGACAACCAGTTTACATCCGGGTATGGCCCCGCCGATACCGTATTCTGGGAGTTACCCTTCTGATTAAGCGGAGTAACCATGGAATAACGCAGTTCATCGCCGTCGGCATCGGAACCATCAAAGGCAAACGTAAACGGAGAACCCAGGCAAATGTACTCACCATTTATGGTGCCAAAATGAGGAGAGGAGTTGGTAAAAAGCTGCCCATTCCGCTGGAGAGCCGGAAATTCAAGATAAAACGTAAAGCCCGTTTGATCGGGCATGCTAATATTATTGAGTCCCGCATTTCGATTTCGAGTCTGATACGACATATAGTATCCCTGCGAATCGTTGTAGTTGCCCGGATCAAGCTGAATATCAGCTTCGTAGGTCCATACGACAAAGTTGAGGTTGCGCTGGGAGGCACAGAAGGCATTGGCATAAACGACGGGTGCTTTTGTTCCTGTTTGCCTGACGGTAAAAACAAGCATCTGGACATTGTCGCTTTTGCGGTAAATTCCAACCAATCCAGTGCTTGACTGACGGTTTATGCCCTGCGTTCCGTTTTCCAGGTAATTGGTAACGACAATCCGGTAGTGTCCCGGCACATCACCAATGGCATGCATTTCCAACTGGCCACCAACCTGGTGGGTGGCGATTGCTGTTATAGGCAACAACAGGGAAAGAAACCAGCCAAAAAGCTGCAAAGTAAAGAAGCGCATAAACAAGCAATTCTATCTCTCCTGGTTAGTTTACACGTGTGGCTATATACTTTCTTCGTTTGATGTAGTGGGAGAAGTTAATTCGTCATTCACAACTGATAACTCCTTATTTACTATTCGTGTTGATTGATCTGTGTACTTCTCTGCCTGCGAGAATACTGTTTTAAATATACATAGATCTGCTTCTACTGTATAGGTATTCTGTCGATTAACAGACAAAAATGATTGTAATAGACGCTGTTCGCCAAAAGGCAATCAGGGTTGTCTATAAATGGTTGATTTAGTTTACTTTAGCTTTGCCAGCAACGTCAGGCTATTGGCGACCATGCCAGTCGTTCGTACATAATGCCCATACCGCAGTTCAACACTTTGCCAGTGACCAATGCCAAACAGCCCACCCGGTGGTGCCATCCGAATGCCGGTACCCAGGAATTGACTGTTGAAACCTGAAATGTCGTAATCGCTGGTGTAGTATTTATCCGTTGAACTGTGCTGCCCATAAGGCGCAAAATACCGAACGGCCGATTGGTGACTGAACCGATAAAACGGGCTGACTGATATAAACGAGGTGAGCTTGATGGGTGTTTCGAGATTGACCGTGTGTGCCTGCATACCCCAATCGTCGATATAATAGCGGTAAAAGGTCCGTATCACAACCCGGTCGCCCATGAAGTAGTGTAATCGAAGGCCAATGGGTAATTTCAGGCGACTACCGGGTAGGCGTTCCACGGTTTCGGCTCCATCCTGAAAATAAATGCGATGAAAAGGCGTACTGAGGAGTCCTTGCTGATAAGCTGGCTCAACTGTAAGGAGAACCTGTAATCGCTTATTGATGATCTGCGATAACGACAGGCTGACATTATAGGAGTTCCTTGGTTTATAATCGACCGGGTCTCGATCACCATGCGCCCCGGAGCCGTAGCCTTCGGGCCGGAGTTCAGGCGGCAGAATCGCTTTCCAGGTATCAAAAAAAGCGCCCCCTTTCAGACTTATTTCCCGGTTGTTATCGGCCGACGCCCTGGCAAAACTGAAGTTTATCCCGTAGGATTTGTAGTCATACTCCGTCGAATAGGAGAGGGCCAAGCCGTGGGTTGTTCGGGTGTTGTCGTTATGTACGCTCCAGGCGATCGACGGGTAGATATGCGTATCGCTCTTGGAAGCCGACGATATTGTTAGCGGGTCAATATTGTCTGACGAAGCCGATGTATAATGGTCGATGTTAAAGTCAAACGCAAGCGTGTGCTGCCGATTACGCCGGTCGGTGGTTTTAAGGACGAGGTCGAGCGATTGGGCGTAATCGGTCAGGTGTTCCGTGCCAATCCCCCCCGTAACGGCCGAGTTATTGCCGTCCTGTTGATAGTAGCTCGATACAAAATTTACTTCTTCAACTTTCAGTTTACGGTTCTCATACGCTGGCTTGTCGAGTGACTGGGTGTAGCCCGCCCGCATTAAACTAAGCAGTAGTCCAACAGAAATACAGATTTTTTTCATTGTTCCTAGTGCTTAGTTACAGCCACAACCTCCACCGCTCTTGCCGCCGTTGGCACCGGCAGCCCCTTCGCGATAGAGATAAAAATTTTGCTCAAATTTCTCCGACTTTCGGGCCGATAACTCCATTTCGGCATCGTTGATGCGGTTTTTCTGGTATTCTTTAACCGTTGTGCAACCCGACAGGCCGAACAATACAAGGCCCGTCAGTAGGGCAGCTTTTTTGATTTTTATAGTCATTGGGTTCTGTGGGCTGGTTGCAGTAGTCAGGCTACCGCAGGGGATTTTATCCGAATGTTGGTCGAGGTAAACAGGGTATCTTTATCGTCGATAATGATACAGGCAATGTGCCGCATCTGGTTAATCAGATTCAGCCCCACCTGCACACCCATGACCATAACGGGAGTGGCCAGGGCATCGGCCAGCTCGGCATTTGGGGCAATGATGGTCACGCTTTTGATGCCCGATACCGGGTAGCCGGTTTTTGGGTCGATGGTGTGCGAATACTGCCTGCCGTTAATGATCGCATACTTTTCATAACTGCCGGATGTTGCGATGGCCATGTCGCTGATGGCCAGATACGAAAATGCCTGATGCGTGGTGAGGTTGGGATCGGCGATGCCAATGGTCCAGGGTTTGCCATTGGGCTGCGTTCCCCAGGTGGTCAGGTCGCCGGCCGCGTTAACAATGCCACTTTCAACTCCGTGTTGGCGTAAGACCCGTTTCGCCTGTTCGGCCGCATATCCTTTACCAATACCCCCAAATCCGATTCGCATTCCTTTCTCTTTCAGAAAGACGGTATGCTGCCCGGCATCCAGCACGACATTCCGGTAGTTAATCAGCTTCACCATGTTGCGGGCAGTTTTTGGATCGGGCAGGGCGGTCATTGTTGTGTCAAAATTCCAGAGCCGTTTATCAATCGAACCGAAGGTTATATCGAAAGCCCCCTGTGTCAGGGTCGATAAGCGTAGAGAGCGCTCAATCAGGGCAAATACTTCCGGGTCCACCTGTACGGGTCGTATGCCTGCGCTCGCATTGATCTGGTTGGTCTGACTGTTATCACTATACGTCGTAAGCAGCTTCTCTATGCGGCTGATTTCGGCAATGGCTTCGTCAAGACGCTCGTTTGCCCAACCGGCATCGGGGCTGACAACACTCAACTCGAAACGGTTGCCCATGAGCCGTTGTACTCGTTTGTGAATGAGGGGAGGGACGGTCATTTTGCTGCTGATGTAGCCGATTGAATGGATTCCATAAACGACTCCACCGTTAAGGATTGCGGATAGCCATCCCACTCCTTAACCACCTTCCCGCTGGCATCGATCAGCACCGTGAATGGAAACTTACCCTGCTTGTTGTATTTTTCGGCCAGTGCTTCGTTATGAGCTGTTTGTTTGGCATCTAACTGGTTCTTCGACATGCGCGGAAAATCAGCCCGAACCAATACCAGGTGTTCTTTGGCAAACTGACCAAACTCGACCGACTCAAATATATTTTTTTTGAGTTTGATGCAGGGGCCGCACCAGTCGGAACCGGAGAAATTCAACAGGATCAGCTTATGTGATTGGGCAGCTTCGGTTCTGGCCTGGTCAAAGTTTAGTTGCCAGGTCGGGGCCGTTATTACCAGGCAAAAGAAAAACGATATCAGAGCGAGTTTCATGATGATTCTATTCGGTTTGTAACAGAGATAAGGTAGTGATTAACTATAAACGACCAGCGTTTTGCCATCGGTCGCTACTTTGTAGACGGTAATACCCTTGCTGCCGAAACTGTTTTTTCCTTTACCTGTCAGGTCGAATCGGGCACCGTGCTGGGTGCAGTAGAACTCTGTTTTATTGAAGATGATGGCTCGTTTAGGCTCATGGCTGCACGTCTGCGTCACGGCTACATACACGCCTGCGCTCACCTGGGCTACAACGATGCCACTCTGCGCCAGGTAGCCGCCAACTGTTTTGAGCGCAGTTGCTGCCGAACTGGCTAAGTCGATGGTTAACAGTCGGTTTGTGATTTTGCTCAGGTCTACACCGCTGGTTGTTGTAGTCGTTGTTGGAGCGGTGGCCGTGCCCGACGTGGTAGTGGTTGTAGTGGGCGCAGTAACAGTGCTGCTTTGCGCACCGGACAGGGTTAACGCATTGACGACTGTATCTTCGTCCCGCACGCAGGACGTAAGAGCTGCCATGAGGGCTGCTCCCGTAAAACCCATCGACTTTAAAAAATCGTAACGTGTCATGCGTAATTACTGTTGCCTATAGAACTCGTTTAAGTACTATACGCTGCTGAATGTAGAAACGTGGCAAGAATTCAAAGCGAAAACCGGCACGAGTTCGCAGGATGTCTCTACAGGCTAAAGTACGCTAAATAACGTGTTTAAGCGTGTATTAGTATAAAGGATTACGGATGAATAGACAAGAAAGTAAACTTAAGCTCTGACATTATATACAAAAAGGATAGGGCCTATGTTTTTCGAAGCAACCATTGGCTGCAATCGGCGTCATCAACAAAATAGCGGCAGGACAAGGCATCGTTCGATGAGGTCGAAGCTCTGATAATCAGATCAGAGCCTAGTTTAGCGAATTGATTAAGGTCGCTTAGGAGGATAGCTACCCGGGCTTGCCGAAGCAAACCCGGACTGGCTTGGGGTAGCCATTGCTGAATAAACCAATGCAGGTCCACCGGATTGAAGAGCCGTAATTGCCGCAAATCAATCAACCATCGCTTCACCTGATGCCGCCTGGCAAGGGACAGGGTCGCCAGCGATCCATCCCGGAAATTTTCACTGGTTGGCAAACCAATCCAGGTTTGCTGCAAGAGGTGTATGCTGCAATCGACCCGCACGCTGATGTGCTCGTTCTGATACGTTTTCATTCAGTTCCGGAAGGGCGGGGAATTAGTGAACTTGTGGTGTTGCGGCAAACTCGGCTTTGCTGGTGAAAGCCCGCTGCAACTCGGCTTCGGCAAAGCGGTAGGCGTACATGAACTTGTCGTTCTCCTGCTGAATGATTCCCATGTCTTCAAGTTTCACCACATTGTTCCAGATGCGTTGCAGACTTCCGTAAAAGTCATCTTCGGATTGCGACAGTAACACCTGTAAGGAAGAGGCAGGCATATGGGCTGGTTGCGTGATTTCGATTGGCATGAGTGTACGTTCCATGGGCTATATTATTCAGATTGTCCGCTGTTTCACGGGTTAGAAGGATAACGTACAGGTCGTGCATCGGTCGTATCAAGGGTTGCGGCAAACGGCTGAATCAGGGTGTATTTTAAGCTCTTTTAACGTAAGAACTGTTCCGGTCAACTACCTGTCTGGCGTGTGCTAATGTTGTTTAAAAAGAGCAAACTGGCCCAATAAAGGCCATTCACCCCGTTTTGCGTTTGTTATAATCAATACGTTTACTTGTATCGATTCGTTGCGGATGTTTTCATATGTGTAGAGATAGAGCCGGATTCGCGCGACCAATCCGGCTCATTTTCGATGGCTTGGGCAATTGACTCGATAGTTGGTTCTGGT
>CAXTJJ010000381.1:0-6182 GCA_964244155.1 uncultured Spirosoma sp. | reverse complement strand
TCATGACCAGCCCGGCCTGTCCGGCCAATCCGGTGAACGTAAGTTTCCGGGATGTTGGGCAATTCATAGTTGATTACGTGCGACAGTTCGTCAACGTCAATGCCACGGGCGGCAATATCGGTAGCGACCAATACACGTGTCTCCCGGCTTTTGAAGTTCGAGAGGGCACGCTGGCGGGCATTCTGCGATTTGTTGCCATGGATAGCTTCGGCACCAATACCGGCTTTCAGAAGGTCTTTAACAACCTTATCGGCTCCGTGTTTGGTACGGGCAAAAACCAGTGCTGATTTGATGTTTTTGTCATCGAGGATATGCACAAGTAATTTGCGCTTATCGTCTTTGCCAACAAAATACATGGCTTGTTCGATGGTATCAGCTGTAGAGGATACAGGTGTTACTTCAACCTTAGCCGGGTTATTTAAAATTGAATCGGCCAATTTAGCCACATCGACCGGCATGGTGGCTGAGAAAAACAGCGACTGACGGTGCGACGGAAGTTTGGTGATTACTTTCTTGACGTCGTGAATGAAACCCATGTCGAGCATGCGGTCGGCTTCGTCAAGGACGAAAAATTGTACATCACGAAGGTGCACAAATCCCTGATTCATCAGATCAAGCAAACGGCCTGGCGTGGCAATCAATACATCGACGCCTGACTTCAGCGTGTTTACCTGCGCATGCTGCGATACGCCACCAAAAATAACGGTATGGCGAAGGTTCAAATGGCGGCCGTAGGATTCAAAACTTTCGGCAATCTGGATGGCTAATTCGCGTGTTGGCGTCAGAATCAGCGCTTTAATTCGTCGTGGACCGCCTGTGCTTTTACTGCGTTCTTCGTTGAGAAGTTGTAGAATAGGGATAGCAAAAGCAGCTGTTTTACCAGTACCGGTCTGAGCGCAACCCAGTAGATCACGGCGGCTCAATAAAATCGGTATGGCTTGTTCCTGGATAGGGGTTGGGTTAGTATATCCTTCTTCAGCAAGGGCCTTCAGGATAGGATCAATTAATGATAATTCGGAAAATTGCATGTGTTGGGTGGACGTCGGTAGGCAATGGAATAGGGTAATAATATAGGTCCAGCATCCAACGTCTTTGTAAAGTTATATGAGTACAACGGCGACAATACAAATAAAGTGCCATTTATTAGCGGAATACAATTTGCTAAAAATGCGCAGGTCGGCCTTAACTCATTGTAAGGCCGACCTGCGCATTCATGAATACTAGTGAATTTTAGTCGTAAATGCTTCCGGCGGTTTGTTCGACGAGTCCCTTTGGAAGTAGCCACGCCATTAGTTTCCCTGCTTTATTAAGAATACCTGTTACCACTTCGGTCTTACCCGCCAGCGTTGCGGCAACGGCTTGGCGGGCAACATCGTCGGGTGTCATATTCACCTTTTCAGCCGCCTTTCGACCTTTATCGCCGATCTGGGCGCGATCAACGAAGTTCGTGTCCGTAGCGCCGGGACATACGCAGGTAACAGATACCGACGTGCGCTTCAATTCCTGATGCAATCCCCGGCTAAACTGAAGGACGAACGATTTTGAGGCCGCATACAGACTTAATCCCGGAACAGCCTGATAAGCCGCCGAACTGCCAATGTTAAGAATATACGCCTTTGGCTGTTGACGAAGCTGTGGTAAAAACAGATACGTCAGTTCGACTAGAGCTGTCATATTGACCGCCATCATGCTGGCATGTTCGGCCATCAAGTGTTTTTCGAAAGGACCGCTCAGGCCATAGCCAGCATTATTGACCAGCATCCGAATCGAGTATTTCTTCTGGCTACACCAGTCAAAAACCTGTTGTGCGGCTCCGGTTTCGGCTAAATCGACAGCCAGAAAATCGGTCTTTATGCCATATTCACTGGCTAGTTGTCCTGCAATTTCCTGAAGTAACGAGGAGGATCGGGCAGCCAGCAACAGATCGAATTTCTGACGGGCGAGCTCCCTGGCAATGGAGAGACCAATGCCTTTGCTGGCTCCGGTAATTAAGGCGTAGGCCATGATTAGTGAGTCGGTAAGTTAGTAAGTCGGTAAGTCAGTAAGTGGCTGACGCGTAAAGCAACACGCGTCAGCCACTTACTGACTTACCGACTTACTAACTTACCGACTATTAAATGTTGACTTTCGAAATGAAGCGATGATAGAATGGTGTTTTGCTATTGGCGTTTTTGGGCATGTATTTACCCGTTACGACAGGAACATACATAACGCGCCGACGGCTACCTTCGCCAACCAAAGGCGATTGTTGGGCCCGATGCCAGAGACGGCCATCGTGTACCGACAAATCGCCTGCGTTCATGTCAAAGCCAATTTCGTGTTTGTCAGGTTCGTTGTCCACGAAGTACTTTTTGCGGAACAACATTTTGAAGAGCCCCTGTTTGTGCGTACCCGGAATGACGCGCAGGCCACCGTTTTCGTAAGGTGTCGGATTCAGGTGAATGCCAACATTGAGCATTGGCATGATCCGCTGGCCAAGGAAAATATCACGTGGGCTATCTGTATGCCAGCCCATCTGGGAAAACTTACTATTAGGCGTTCGAATGTAGTGGTTGAGAATAAGTCCGTCTTTTTCGATTTCGGCAATGCGCCCTTCGTAGGGCTGAAGAAGGTCGACAACGGCCTGAAGGCGTGGGTCCTGTAAAAATTCGTGGAGTGCTTTACTGTGTTGAGACAGAAAACACATCCGTTGAATCATCGGATTCCCCTCTTCATCCTGACCAAATTTCAGTGGAACGCCATTGACTTTGTCTCGACCTTCAGCCAGCCACTCTTTTTCAATTCGTTCTACTTCACTAATGAATAGCTTAACTGTTTCCGGATTAATAAAATTACGAAAAACGATAACACCATTCTTGTTGAAAAACTGGCGTTGTTCGGGGGTAATAGTGTCGCCCAGCGTAAAGGGCGGCAGGTTTATTTTGCTCATATCGGTGGTTTACAATTCGGAGGTTCTGTCCTTGGTGCCAACCGGCGACCGCGCTCTGTCCGATGGGCGCAAGTTTCACGGTATATTAAAGGGCCAAATCTACGAAATTTACAATTTTAGGAGTACTTTGCCGCAATTTAATTAATGTGACTTTAATTAACGGTCGTTCTTGTTCTTGTGCGCTTTTTACTAAATAAAAGGTTGATTTTGCTGTTAATCAGCCTGTTAATAGGTGGTTTGAAGGCCTTGAAAGCCCAGTCTGACAGTATACCAATACCACGTCAACCGATCCCAAATCAACTATTAAAAACCAGAAATACCCTAATTCTACCCTTGGTTGCCCGCTCTATCGAAACAGACTGGTCGATAGGGTTGGCAGGTTCGTTTACGTTTCGATTTAATCGGCATGATACCCTTACCCGTACATCCAACACACAGGCACTGGCATTATACTCCCTGCGAAAACAATTTATTGCCGCTGTTAATGGCACGACGTATTTTCCCGGTGAGCGCATTATCCTTAATCACCAGCTGTCGTACAGTAATTTCCCCGATAAGTTTTGGGGCCTGGGTAAAAACGCGCCCGATAACCATGAAGAGGCTTATACTTTTCAACAGTATTACGTCTATCTGCATTTCCAACGGAAACTGAAGGACCGCATCTTCCTGGGTTTACTCTACGAATACCAGCGATTGCTGGGAGTTGATTATAAGCCCGGCGGGTTGTTTGACCAGTTAGCTGTACCGGGTCGCCGTCCATATCATATTTCAGGAGCTGGGTTAAGTTTAACATATGATTCGCGCAACAATGCGTTTGCTCCTGATAGAGGTGGGTTCTTGCAGGTCTTTTTTAATCACTTTTCGCCCGCTTTTGGTTCCAATTTTCAGTACACTAATTATGTAATAGACTTCCGGCGATTTCTTCGACTCTACCGTCAACAGGTGCTGGCCATACAGGCTTATGGATTTTTTAATGCGGGCGATGTCCCTTTGCGAAGTCTGGCCAGTTTTGGCGGATCGAACAGTATGCGGGGATTTTATGACGGTCGCTACCGAAGCAAAAATCAGGTAGTGGCGCAGGCCGAATACCGCGTGCCACTCTTTTGGCGAATCGGTGCGGTCGGATTTGTGGGCGTGGGCAATGTAGGCAGCCGTATGAGCGAACTGAATTTCAAGGAAATAAAATACTCCTACGGTGGCGGATTGCGGGTATCGTTAAATAAAAAGGAACGACTAAACCTCCGAGTCGATTATGGGTGGGGAGTAGGGCAGAACCTATCTAACGGACTTTATTTCCAATTAGGAGAAGCCTTTTAATTATTGGTTATTGAGTTATTAGTCTTGTCGTTAATAACTCAATAACCAATCCTAGCCTTGTTGCTTCTCGATATTGTCCCAACCTGATAGGGCAAACTTTTTGCCCAGCCAGTAAAGTGGATAGGTAAACGCAAAGGCGCCCAGTACATCAACGGTGTAGTGTACATGCTGTACCAGTAACAAACTACCTACTACCAGCGAACCTATGAGTGCAAATAACCGGTCCCACCATTTGCGCAGGCATAGGAACATTAGAAAAATAGACGACGTATGCCCGGAGTAAAACAGGTCTTTAGTAATGTATGTTTTTCCGTAAAAGGCATTACTGATGGGGTCGATCAGGGGAATCAGGCCAACAGGTGGGTCGAGTGGTACAAGGTTGATACTGAGCATTCGCGATAGACTAACGATGATGTACCCGTATATAAACATCATGAACACCGCCGGGCTAAACCGGGCGCGAATGAGCAAGAGTAGCGCTGTAGCCCAAATTGTCAGGAAAATGCCAATCGATACATCCTGTGGGGGCAACTGTTTAAGTACCCAGTCATTCAGCACAGGTCCGGAATGGTGCTCAATAGTTTGGAAGAAGCCGGGAAATGTAAATAGCAGAGCAACGGTGGCAATAGCCCCCAAACTAAACTTCCATCTAAAAACAGACGATTTCCAGGCCGTTTGCCAAATAAGGTCGCTGGTTGGATTTGGTACGAGAATGGACATGTAACATACTAAAAGGCCGCAAAGGTACGAATTGGCTTTCAAAGGAGCCAAGCCTGTTTACCACTCAAACCATCAGTAGCCGCCAGATTCCCGAAATAAGGAGAAGAATCAATCCTACGGGCGTCAAAACTTTCCAGCACAGAAACATCATCTGATCGACCCTGATGCGCGGAAAAGTCCAGCGTACCCACATCTGTAGCAGTACGGCGAAAAATACTTTCGACAGTAGCCAGAACGCGCCCGTCAGATTTCCCCATACAGTGCCGGGATCACCACTCGTCCAGTCGGCCAGTCGAACGGGGCCGAGGTTAGGGAAAGGTGTATTCCAGCTTCCCAGAAATAATACGGCTCCCAAAAAGGAAACCAGCAGCATCATGGCGTATTCAGACAGGTAGACGAGAGCAAAGCGCATTCCCGAATATTCAGTATGAAAGCCGCCAACAATTTCTGATTCGCCTTCGGGTAAATCGAAAGGAGCCCGGTTGCTTTCGGCCAGCGTACAGATGAAGAAAACGATGTAGGCAATGAGCAGGAACGGGTTGCGGAGAATATTCCAGGAAAAGATACCGCCCCAATGCGTCACGTCAACCCCCAATGATTTCAGACCGAAGAGGTAATTGTTTTTTGGACTGAAAACGCCTTGCTGGAAGCTGATTTCCTGCAAATTAAGAGTTTGGCAAATCATCACTACGCATAAAATGGTCAGCCCGAGCGGGATTTCATAAGAGATAATCTGCGCCACGGATCGCATCGCGCCAAACAACGAGTACTTGTTGTTAGACCCCCAGCCCGCCATTAGAATACCCACCACATCGAAAGAAACAATGGCCATCAGATAGAACACACCAACCGCTGCACCCGACCCCTGCAAATCGGGTGTAAGTGGCAATACGGCAAAACCTGCAAATACCGACGCAAAGATGAGTACTGGGGCTAGCAAAAAGAGTTGACGGTCGGCAGCCGTCGGAACAATGTCCTCTTTTTGAAGCAGTTTCAGCAAATCAGCAAAAAGCTGAAGCAATCCCCATTTTCCCGTTTCCATCGGCCCGAGCCTGTCCTGCATGAACGCGGAGACCTTGCGTTCCGTGTACACACCCACGACAACAAAGCCGGAGGCAAGAGCGAGAAAAATGGGGAGTGCGAGCATAGGAATAGTCAGTAAGTCAGTAAGTCAGTAAGTCAGTAAGTCAGTAAGTCAGTAAGTCAGTAAGTCAGT
>CAXTJJ010000380.1:0-6206 GCA_964244155.1 uncultured Spirosoma sp. | reverse complement strand
AGCTGGTTACTCGAACCGTAAACCGGGCTACGAAGATTCGCTTATCACACTGGTACGCACCAATAAACTGGGTGGTGTAGTTATGTTTCAGGGGGGCCCTGTTCGGCAGGCACGACTTACCAACCGACTACAGGCCAGCTCGCCAGTTCCCCTGCTCATTGCTATGGATGCCGAATGGGGCATTGCCATGCGTCTGGACAGCACCGTTCGCTATCCCTACCAAATGACGCTGGGTGCCATGCAGGGCGCAGCATCCGATTCGCTTATTTATCAGATGGGTGCCCACCTTGCAAAGCAGGCCCGCCGATTGGGTATGCACGTGAACTTTGCCCCGTCGGTCGATGTCAACAATAACCCCAATAACCCCGTCATCAATTTCCGGTCGTTCGGCGAAAACAAGTATGAAGTGGCGCGGAAAGCCCTCGCCTATATGCGTGGTATGCAGGATAACCAATTGTTAACCAGCTTAAAACACTTTCCCGGCCACGGCGATACGGGTACCGATTCGCATTACGACCTTCCCCTGATCACGAAAAGCCGCGCCCAGCTCGACTCACTGGAACTGTACCCCTTCAAGCAACTTATCAAAGCGGGTGCCGCTGGTGTTATGATTGCTCATTTGAGCATCCCGGCGCTCGATACCACGCGGAATCGCCCGTCGACGCTCTCACCCGCCATCGTTACGAACCTCCTCAAAAACGAATTGGGTTTTCAGGGGCTAATTTTTTCAGACGCCATGAACATGAAAGGCGTTACCAAGTATTTCCCTTCTGGCAAAGCCGACGAACTTGGGATGGAAGCGGGCATGGACGTGCTGGAATTTACGGAAGATGTACCGGCTGCGCTGGCACAGATCAAACAGGCTATTGTCGACGGACGCATCACGCAAGCCTCCATCGACGCCCGTTGCCTCAAGGTGCTGAAGGCCAAAGCGTGGGCGGGCCTGGATCAGTACAAACCCATCGTGATGGAGAATCTGGTGAATGATCTCAATCCCGTACAGGATGAGTTGCTCAACCGGAAATTCACCGAAAGCAGCCTGACTGTTCTTAAAAATGACCGGAGCTTGCTGCCCCTGCAACGACTCGACACCCTGCGGATTGCCTCAGTAGCCATTGAGAGCGATAAAATCACGGCTTTTCAGCAAATGGCGAGCAACTACACGCAGGTCGATCACTTCAACTTGACATCCCGCACGCCCGATTCCACGCTGGCATTGATCCGTGATTCACTAAAAAACTACAACCTTATTCTGGTCGATGTTCACCTGAATAACATTCGCCCGGCGGTTAAATACGGGTTGCAGGCGAAAACGGCCGGACTCGTGGGCGAGTTAGTGGCTACCGGGAAAGCCGTTGTAACGCTGTTCGGAAATGTGTATGCGCTGGACAAGCTCACGTTCCCGATGGACACCGCCCAACCCAGCCGCAACATTGAAAAGGCGCGGGCTATTATCATGCCTTACCAGCTCACCAATTACACAGAGGAGCTATCGGCGCAGTTGATTTTTGGGGCCATAGGCGCATCGGGCAAATTACCTGTAACCGTTAACCAACGCTTCCGGCTGGGCGACGGCATGACGATTCAACCCATTGGTCGGCTCAAATACACCATCCCGGAAGAAGTGGGCATTGACAGCCGATTCCTCACCCGGCAGGTCGATTCGCTGGTAAATGTGGGCCTGACCCAGGGCGCTTTTCCGGGTTGCGTGGTGCAAATGGCCAAAGATGGCAAAGTAATCTTTCGCAAAGCCTATGGCAAACACACCTACGATGCGTCGCTGGGTGCCGAACCAAGAACCGTGCAACTGGACGATCTGTACGATATGGCGTCGGTCACGAAGGTCAGCACCTCGACCCCGGCCCTGATGCACCTCGTAGACGACGGCAAGTTTAACCTCGACGGGAAAATGGTCGATTATCTGCCCGGTTTCAAGAAGTCGAACAAGGCCGATTTGCTCTGGCGGGATGTCCTGACGCACCAGGCCCGGCTGAAAGCCTGGATTCCGTTCTGGATGGACACCAAAAACACCGATGGCACGTGGAAATCCAAAACGTTCAAAGCGGAGCGCTCCGGCCGTTACCCGATTGAAGTGACGGACAGTCTGTATGAATTCAAAAAATACCCCAAGACGATTTTTAAGCAAATCAAAGATTCGCCATTGAACGCGAAGAAAGAGTACGTGTATTCGGATCTGTCGTTCATTCTGTACCCTCAAATTGTGAAGCGATTAACGGGTGAAGACTTTGAGGATTACCTCAAAACAACATTCTACAAACCGCTTGGAGCTACTACACTCACGTTTTTACCCCGTCGGTATTACCCGCTCAGCCGGATTGTACCCACAGAATATGACTCCCTGTTCCGCAAGACACTGATCTGGGGACGCGTACACGATGAGGGCGCGGCCATGCTCAATGGTCTCTCGGGACACGCGGGCTTGTTTGGCAATGCCAACGATTTGATGAAGGTTTATGAAATGTATCGCCAGAAAGGCACCTACGCCGGGCAACAATATATTTCGGCCAAAACCATTGCCGAGTTTACCCGCTACCAGTTTCCGGAGCTGGGAAACCGGCGTGGACTGGGCTTCGATAAGCCGTCGTTCACCTATACCGGCAATGCCCCAAAGTCGGCTACCAAGGCCAGTTACGGGCATTCAGGCTACACAGGCACTTTTGTTTGGGTTGAGCCCGATCCAGCCTACAACCTGACGTACATTTTTTTGTGCAACCGTGTGTATCCTACCCGAAATAATCCTAAACTTGGTAATCTAAATACCCGCACCAACATCGTCGAAGCATTGTATCAGGCAACGAAACGTGGACTGCAATGAAAGACCATTTGATTCAGTTACTGGACTACGAACTTTGGGCTAACCAGCGGCTAATCGAAGCCCTCGATACCCTCAAGAATCCACCGGCAAGGGCCGTTGCGCTGATGGGTCATATCCTCTCGGCGCAGCACGTATGGTTCGGTCGTATTACCCATGAGCATGCCTTTGTGGCGATCTGGGAAGACATCCCCGTGAGCTGGATGATCGAAACCGCCGAACGCCAGCACCGCCAGATATCGAGTTATGTCTCGTCGCTCAAGGAGACCGAACTCCTTGACTTAATTGAATACGTGAACACGAAAGACATCACATACAAAAGTTCGCTATTGAACATACTAACGCATCTGAGTCAACACTCGGCCTACCATCGGGGGCAGGTGGTACAGCTCATCCGGCCGCTGGTCAATGAGGCCCCGCTGACAGATTTTATCGTCTGGACGCGGGAAAAGAAATCAACGAAGTAGGACTCAATCCTACGTCTGATTAGTTTCCTTACTACCCCTCTTGAAGATTCGGGAGGGGTATTTTTTATACCGGAGCTGTTTAGGTTTTACTTTCAAATAGACAAGTGCTTTATTTTCAGGCTATTTTACCCCTAAATCCCCTTCAGGACAGTTAAGTTCTTAGTTTTTGTTGCTTGATCACCCTTTTTATCGGGCCAATTTTACCCCCCAGCCCCCTAAAGGGGGAGAAAATCCACGTCGAAGTGCTCCCCCTTTAGGGGGCTGGGGGGTAAAGGAGTCAGCACTTAACAGCCCTGCCCTAAAGGGACTTTATCCAAGAGTGAGCCAAGTCCCCTTCAGGGAATTTAGGGGTAAAATAGCCTGAAAATAAATAATCCTAAACAGCTTCACCTACACTAGGATGTTAGCTGGCTATCGAACAAGACCATTGCCAACCTTTAGTAAACCAATCTAATAGACTTGAGTTGTTAGTAAAAACCGGACCAACCGGTGATGTACACACTTGACGTTTATCATGAAAGCAGCAGTTTTTCACAAAATCGGCGACATTCAGGTCGACACCGTAGACGATCCCGGTATTGAGCAATCGCGCGATGCCATCATTCGGGTTACATCAACGGCCATTTGCGGGTCTGACCTGCATATTTACGATGGATTTATCCCCCAATTGAAAAATGAAGTCCTCGGCCACGAGTTTATGGGCATCGTTGAAGATGTTGGCTCCGAGGTAACTAACCTAAAAAAAGGTGACCGGGTCGTTGTGCCCTTCACGGTTGCCTGCGGTAAGTGCTATTTCTGTCAGCAGAATCTGCAAATGCACTGCGAGAATTCAAACCCGGAACATTACGGTCCCGATGGTGGCTTACTTACCGAAAAAGGTGGTGGTCTGTTTGGCTATACCGACCTCTACGGCGGCTACAACGGTGGGCAGGCAGAGTTTGTCAGGGTGCCTTACGCCGATTATGGACTGCACAAAGTGCCTGAATCACTCAAAGACGAGCAGGTTCTGTTTCTGACCGACATTTTCCCTACCGGCTGGAGCGCCATTGAATGGGGCGAATTAAAAGGTGGTGAAACCGTAGCCATTTTTGGTTCTGGCCCTGTTGGGCTGATGGCGCAAAAATCGGCCTGGTTACAGGGTGCTGCCCGCGTTATTGCCATCGACCCGGTAAACTATCGGCTGGAAAAGGCTCGACGTGTTAACAACGTAGAAACCATCAACCCCGATGAAGTTGACGTTATAGAAGCCATTCGGCAGATGACCAACGGGCGCGGGGCCGACCTCTGCGTCGATGCTGTCGGTATGGAAGCGAACCGGTCATTGCTGGAAAAAGCCAAAGCCGTTATCAACTTCGAAAAAGGGACGCCCAAGGTGCTGGAACTGTGTTTTCAGGCCGTTCGGCGGGGTGGTATCGTGTCGGTGGTTGGCGTGTATGGTACACCTTTCGACAACATTTCCATCGGGCGCATGTTTGATAAAGGTATTACGGTTCGGTTTGGTCAGTCATTTGTTCACAAGAATATGAATCATTTGCTGGATCTGGTGGTGCAGGGAAAAGTAGTCCTTGACGATATTATCTCGCACACACTGCCCCTTGCCGATGCAGCCAAGGCCTATGATATGTTCAAAAAGAAAGAAGACGATTGTACCAAGGTGGTACTGAAACCCTGATTTGACAGGGCTCAAACAGGCTCCGGCTGTTTGATTTATACACGGTATTTATTCAGACAGCCGGAGCCTGTCTGAGCCTTAACTCAACGATGGAAAATACAACCGAAAAAACAGTCCTCATCACAGGCGCAACCAGTGGCATTGGCCGCGAATTGACCAATCTCTTTGCCAAAGACGGGTACAATCTGGTACTGGTCGCCCGTTCGGGCGATAGTCTCCGGCTAATTGCTGACGAATATGAACAGCAGTTTGGCATCAAGGCAACGACAATAGCGCAGGATCTGGCCGACCCAAAGGCGGCAGACGCCATCTACGAACAGACTCAGCAACAGGGCATCACGGTGAATATACTGGTCAACGATGCTGGTATGGGTGAGTACGGAAAGTTTGCCACCGAAACCGATTTGCAAAAAGAACTGGACATCGTTCAGATCAACGCGGTTTCGCTGATGCACCTGACCAAGCTCTATTTGAAAGACATGGTGAGTCGCAACGAAGGCAAAATCCTGATGCTGGGCTCTGAGGTATCCGTAGTGCCAAACCCAATGATGGCAGTTTACGGCGCAACCAAAGCCTTTATCAAGTCGTTTTCGGAGGCAATCCGCAATGAATTGAACGACACCAATATAACCGTTACGGTGTTGATGCCGGGTGCGACCAACACCGACTTCTTCAACAAGGCCGGAGCCGCTCACGTGCGCGGAGCCGATCCATCAAAAACGGCCAATCCTGCCGATGTAGCGAAAGAAGGTTATGATGCCTTGATGAGTGGCAAAGACCATGTAGTGGCGGGATGGAAGAACAAGGCGAGAGTCGCTATGGCGCACGTGCTGCCCGACCCATTCATAGCGGCCAATGCCCGGAAAGATATGATGCCCAAAGATGAGTCGGACGATCAGAAGCAGCAATTTATTAACATCGCCGTGAGTATAGGCGTCATTGCGGGGATCGCGGCCGGTTTGTATCTAGCCTTCCGTCAGAGCAACCCGGTCGACCAGGCTGTGTACCGCTACAAAACGGGTAAAGCCCTGAATGCGGCTAAAAAATCCTCTAAATCACTCGGCAACTCCATAAAAGAGTCGGCCCGAAAAGCGCAGGAAACGCTGGAAGACGCGCTAGCCTGAGTAAGTCAGTAAGTTGGTAAGCGGCTTCGCCCAAGTCGGTAAGTGGCTGACGCGCAAGTTTTGAATTCGTGCGTCAGCCACTTACCGACTTGGGCGCAGCCGCTTACCAA
>CAXTJJ010000379.1:0-6214 GCA_964244155.1 uncultured Spirosoma sp. | reverse complement strand
CCAAAAGGTATGCCATATTGGGTTAGGCGGCTACGTTAATTACCGGCTTGATAGCTATCGGAAAATAAAAGAAGCGGATGGCAGCAAAGACCGTCGACATTCCGATTATGATTTGAGCAATGTCCGCTATGGTTTAGTCGCTCATCTGGGTATCAAAAGTTTCAATTTTTTTACCAAATACGACCTAAGCCCATTGTTTGTGGCGGGGAAAGGTCCTGACGTTAGAACCCTTACTTTTGGTATTGGATTCTAAACTATGGGTCAGAAAACTATTTCTATTATTGGCTGTGGCTGGTTAGGTATGCCGCTGGCTGAACAGCTATTGGAGATTGGACATGCCGTTAAGGGCAGTACAACATCAGCCGAAAAACTATTGACATTACATCAAAAGGGAATTGATGCTTATCAATTAGTTCTAAATCCCGTGCCTACTGGCAATCTAGCCGCATTAATGCAGGCTGATTCATTGGTTATCGACATTCCACCCAAAGCAGCTAAGATGGGAGACGACTTCCACCCGGAACAGGTTCGACTCTTGGTGGAAGCTGTGCAGCAATCATCAATATCACATGTGATATACGTTAGTTCAACGTCAGTATATCCTGAACTCAGCCGTATTGTAGCTGAAGAAGACGTTACATTGCCCAAGGAATCAACTGCACCAGGGTTAGTGAAAGCCGAGCAGCTTGTTCAACAGCTTGCCGTAGACCGATCTGTAACGATACTACGCTGTGGGGGCTTGATGGGCTATGACCGCATTCCGGGCAAATACGTAGCTGGTCGAACTGTAGACAGTGGAGCCGTACCTGTCAACTACCTTCATCGGGACGATGCTATAGGCATACTGAACACTATAATCCATCAACAGGTAACAGGTACGTATAATGCCGTTGCACCGGAGCACCCAACCCGCGAAGCTATTTACCGAAAAAGCTGCGCCGATTTTGGCTATCAGCAACCTACTTTCGCTGTTCCTGCAACTCCTGTTTCATTTAAAACGATCTCAGTAGAAAAACTGACTTTGGCGATAAATTACGAATTTAAGTATCCCGACCCCTTGCAGTTTTTTTACAACTTATGACCGCAGCAAATGCCGAACACGTGTGCGGAAAAAGCCACCCGATGAGGAGGACTTGCGTGTAGAAGCAACAGCTCTGTTTAATGCCCCCAGAAATATAAAATATCCCTGTGCATGCCAGATTCTGAAACGCTCACTAGTTTGTGGGTTGTAATGAGGAATGTAAGTTAAGAGCTGATTTAAGTCAAAACGGTTCGAAGCAATACCAACACCAGCTCGCTGACTGTCGATAGCATTGCAGGCCTGCTCATAGTGGTTTGATTGAGGAATCATGAGAGCCGGTTTGCTCAGGTAAAGCGCTTCGCAGACAGACTCAAACCCCGCTGTTGTAACAATTGCTTTACAACGAGCCATAAAATCCAGATATCGCTTGCCGTCAATGGCATGATAAGTTAAGGTGTCGTCGACGACTTGATTGGGACCGCTGGCATCCGCATGAAATGCGTCCATTTGAATATCAGGCCGTTGTTGGTGTGCTCTCTCTAAATCAACTTTCAGGCCAGGCTGCGTAACATAAGCCAACAAAAATTCGTTTGAGGTTGGTGTTAATTCGGTAATTTCCTGACGCAGTAAAGGGGGAACAACGTGCAGGCGTTCACGGGGTTCATTGACTTGCTTATCAAATGAAAGGGCAAGCAACTCATGGGCCCCAAAACAAGTCAGACGTGTATTAAATCTAAAGGCTTGCCGATATAGCCATTGCCCCTTCGGTCGTTGAAAATCGGGATGGAAGGCCATGTATTGATGGGCAATGCAAACCATGGGCACCGACGGCCGAAGAAAGGCATAGGTCATTCCACCCAGCATCTCATAAAAATTAACGACCAGATCAGGACGAAGCGTGTCAATCTGATCACGAACCTGTTTCAAGCTACGCCAGAAGGGCCGAATGGTGCGTAGCGCCTGTATTGTTGTTTTGACGGGTTCCAGCGCATTTGTCCCCGCGTTATAGACCAGACCCGGACTGAATACGGGAATGATTGGTGCGGTAAACTTTTCACTGAAAAAAGCAGGAACAGTCCGGTTGGCAGTTACACCAACAATTGCCCCGACTACTTCGTGGCCAGCCATGTGTAAAATCTGTGCCAGCGATAGGGCTTGTGTTAAATGGCCGCGACCTTCACCCTGTACTAAGAATAGAACACGCATATCGAGGAAATTCGCAGAGTTAAATTGTCTAAATAGATAAAATCGGGTTTAGCACATGCTTTGTTGGAGTAGAGGAAGCTTTCGTATCGGCTTCATCACCCAAATCAGCAGAGTAATAAAGCAAGCTCCAGTTGCCATCGTGGTCCTCGACCAAGGCACTAAGCGATTCGACCCAATCGCCGGAATTCATATAAATAATTCCCTCAAATTCATGGATAGCGGGCTGATGTATATGTCCGCAGATAACGCCATCGCAGTTGCGGGCGCGGGCCAGTTCGGTTAGCTTTTGTTCGTAATCAGAGATGTAATTAACGGCCTGTTTGATACGGGATTTGACTTGCTGAGACAGCGAGTAATAAGGCAATCCACGCCAGTTTCTATACTGGTTGTAAAATTTATTGACCCACAATAGAAATGTATAACCAATATCGCCGAGATAAGCGAGCCATTTCATTTGTGAAGTGATCGAATCAAATACATCACCGTGCGTAACGTAAAACTTCTTTGCACCCGATGTTAGCGTATAATCTTTACGAATGGAAAAATTACGTCCAACCTTGAGCGGCATCACCTGGTCCAGAAAGTCATCATGGTTACCCCGCAGATAGATAACTTTGGTATCGTAATGAACGATTTGCTTTAAAACAGTTTTAAAAAAAGCGGTGTGTTTCTTTTTCCAGGTTCCGTATTGTCTTAATTGCCAGCCATCAATAATGTCGCCGTTCAGAATTAATCTCTGACACGAATAATTACGTAAGAACTCAGTGGCCTCTCTGGCTTTTGATCCGGCGGTACCAAGGTGAATATCCGACAAAACAATTGTGCGAAATTGCGTACTTGATTTCATGAACGAAGCTAGTGTTCAGTTATTAAGTATGATTTATCGCACTGTTACTAAATTGCCAATTTTATAAATCTGTAGAAGTAGAGTTTAACATTGACTTAATAAAACTAGAATAGATGGAGAATCCAGTGCTTATTTTTGGTGCAGGTAGCCTTGGCCTGACGGCTTTAGACCTGTTTCAACGCAATAATGTAGTAGTATATGGCCTGTTAGACGATAACAAAGACTTGCACGGTAAGGAATTCAGCGATGTATCGGTGTTAGGTGAAACAGACGATGACGGCTTTCTAAAACTTATTGGTCAGAAATGCGAAGCGTTTGTTGCCATTAATGACAGCCGTGTTCGGAAGCGGCTCGTTAAAATGCTGAACGAACGGCGCAAGGTGCAGCCAGTGAATGCCATTCACGATACCGCAATCGTATCTACACTGGCCGTTCTGGGTCATGGTAACTTACTAGCCGCCCATGTTGTGGTGAATCCGTTTGCCGAAATTGGCCAGCACTGTATCATCCAGTCCGGTGCTATCGTCGAGGCAAAAGCTAAGATTGGTGATTATGTGCATATAGGAACCGGAAGCCTGATCAATAGTGGAGCAACTGTAGAAGAAGGAGCTTTCATTGGTACAGGCGCAACAATTATTGCAGGCGTTTCTATCGGTAAAAATGCCCGTATTGGCGCAGGCTCGGTGGTGGTCGAAAATGTAGAAGCCGGAGCAACTGTATTTGGCAACCCTGCCAAGAAACTTTGATTAACTTAAGACCCGGTTAGTCAGAGGTGATAATAACAACGTTTTTTTCGACGGCGTTAAAACAAGCTGGACAAATTTGGTTATCCTAAAGAATATGGGTAAGGCCAAACTTCTTTAGGGTCTCTTTAACTTTGACGCGATGTATATTATTCTTGGAGCAACCGGTCATGTTGGTTCAGCAGTAGCGCAAAAACTGTTAGACCAAGGTCAACCAGTAACGGTCATCACGCATGATGCCAAAAAAACGAGCGAGTGGGAACAAAAAGGGGCGACTGTAGCCGTTGCTGACGTGCATGATGTGGACGGATTACGATCTGTCTTCCAGCAGGGTAAGCGCCTTTTTGTGCTGAATCCGCCAGCCGCCCCCTCCACAGACACGGCCCGGGAAGAACGGAAAAGCGTTTCCTCTATTCTAACTGCTTTAATGAATTCAGAAATCGAAAAAATAGTGGCTGAATCAACCTATGGAGCCCAGCCGGGCAACCGGGTTGGCGATTTAGGCGTACTCTATGAATTGGAAGAAGGATTGGCTAAAACAGGTATCCCCACGAGTATCATCCGGGCGGCTTATTATATGAGCAACTGGGATCTGTCATTAACTACTGCTCGGCAAGAAGGTAAGGTACATACATTGTATCCTCCTGACTTTAAACTGCCGATGGTCGCTCCTAATGATATTGGCCATGTGGCAGCTAAGCTACTTTTGGAACCGGCCAAGAAAGCAGGTTTACATTATGTAGAAGGGCCCCAGCACTATTCATCAGCAGATGTCGCTACGGCTTTTTCAATTGCTCTGAACAAACCGATAGAAGCTGTAGAAACTGCACGTGAACAATGGATACCAACTTTAAGAGCTATGGGTTTTTCGGCACAAGGGGCTAAGTCAATGGCAGCCATGACAGCCATTACAGTCGAAGAAAAATACCAGCTACCCGATGCACCGGACCGAGGAACTACGTCGCTCGAAAGCTATGTAAAAGAGTTGGTTTCTAAAAGTGAAGAGAACTAGTACAGCGCAGTTGTATATTTCCATCCTTAGCAGTCTAGCCATAAAAAAGCCGGGTATAACATAAAACTTAGTCTATGCTATACCCGGCTTTTTTACGAGATAAACTCGTTATTCGACATACAGCACCTCGTTTGCCAGAAAGTCCTGATAAGTACGTTCGAGACCGTCTTTCAATTCGGTCGTGTGTTTCCAGCCCATGTTATGAAGCCTGGATACATCCATCAGTTTGCGGGGAGTGCCATCAGGTCGGTCGGTGTTCCAGCGTAGTTCGCCGGTAAAGCCAACCGTGTCTTTTATCAATTCGGCCACTTCACGAATGGTTACGTCCTCACCGGTTCCGATATTGACAAAAGGAGCATCATTGTAGGTTTCCATCAGGAAGAAACAGGCGGCTGCCAGATCGTCGGCGTGCAGGAATTCGCGTTTTGGCGATCCCGTTCCCCAAACCTCCACAGTAGGCTGATTATTAATCTTCGCTTCGTGAAACTTACGAATCAAAGCCGGTAACACGTGTGAACCTTGTAGATCGTAGTTATCGTTTGGACCATACAGGTTCGTGGGCATAGCCGAAATGAAGTTACAGCCATACTGGCTCCGATACGCTTCACACAACTTTATGCCTGTGATTTTGGCAATAGCGTAAGGCTCATTCGTCTCTTCGAGGTAACCGCTTAGCAAATACTCTTCTTTAAGCGGTTGAGGAGCCAATTTCGGGTAGATGCACGACGAACCCAGAAACAGAAGTTTCTTGACCGATGTCTGATAAGCACTATGAATGATATTCGCTTCAATCATCAAATTATCGTACAGAAATTCGGCACGATAGATGTTATTAGCCAGGATACCACCAACTTTGGCTGCAGCCAGGAAGACATAGTCGGGGCGTTCCTGGTCAAAAAAGTCGGCAACAGCCGATTGGTTGCGCAGGTCCAGTTCCGACGATGTGCGGGTGATAATATTGTCAAAGCCTTCGGCTTGTAGTTTGCGAACGAGAGCTGAACCAACCATGCCCCGATGTCCGGCAACATAAATACGAGCGTGTTTTTCCACGAGACTTGAGTGTAAACTTAACCGCTGAGAAGATAGACGGTTGAGTGGATAAAATAATTGCGCTTTTTACAGCGTTGCAAAACTAACAAACTTAAGGCACCAATCGTTTGTCTATGCCATGTTTGCATCGAACTTGATACGACTGATTTCAATCTTTTTATTTACTGGACTGGTCGTGCACAACGCCCAGGCCCAAACGGCACCGTCTTCGCTTACAACAGCAACGAAGCCGGTACTGGCTCCATCAGGAGCCGCCCCATCTATTTTAGATGGTTTCTCCTCTGTGCCGTCCTCGCTCACGACCCTTGGTCTTCCAACCATGTCGTCTCTGAAAG
>CAXTJJ010000378.1:0-6253 GCA_964244155.1 uncultured Spirosoma sp. | reverse complement strand
AGACGTAAAGACGGATCCGTGTTTCCGGCTGAGATCAGTCTGAGTTATTTTCATCAGGATCAGTCTCTGTTTGTCGTAGCGTATATACTCGATATTACGTTTAAAAAGGAAGCGGAACGGGCACTCCTCGAACAGAAAAGCCGAATTGAACAACTGAATGCAGAATTGGAACAGAAGGTTGTCAATCGAACGCGGGCGCTTATGGCTACCCTGCATCAACTTGAACAGTCAAAAGATGAGCTGGCAAAAGCTTTAGCCACCGAGCGTGAACTGGGCGAACTAAAGTCCCGCTTTGTAGCCATGGCTTCGCATGAGTTCAGAACGCCGTTAAGTGCGGTGATGACCTCCGCTTCGCTGATCGAAAAATACCCTGAGCTGGATCAGCAGGAAAAGCGACAGCGGCATATTCAACGGATCAAGTCATCGGTCAATCACCTCAACGATATTCTTGAGGAGTTTTTGTCGGTGGGCAGGCTCGAAGAAGGCCGTATCGAAGCCAGATGGTCCTGGGTTAATCTGCCTCCGCTTGTTCATGAAGCCTTAGCTGATCTACAGGGTAGTCTAAAAATAGGCCAGCGCATTGAAACGGACTTTGACTGCCCAAAACAGGTACTTACCGACCCGTCGCTTCTGCGCAAAATTCTGGTTAATCTTCTATCGAATTCAATTAAATACTCGGCCGAAAATCAGATAATTAAACTGGGGGTGTATTGTCGGGCTTCCGATTTAACGATCATCATAAAAGATCAGGGCATCGGCATCTCGGCTGATGACCAGAAACACCTGTTTGAACGATTTTTTCGGGCTAAAAATGCCACCAATTTCGAAGGTACAGGCCTTGGCTTGCACATTGTTGCCAAGTACATCGAAATACTGAACGGTACCATTAACCTCTCCAGTAAGCTCGGAGAGGGTACTATGGTTACAATTTTTCTCCCTTATGAAAACCATTCTATTGATTGAGGATAATACCATAATTCGGGAAAACACAGCAGAGATTCTGGAGTTGGCAGGTTACCGTGTGCTTACGGCCCTCAATGGAAAATTAGGTATCGAGCTAGCCCTCACTGATCGACCCGATCTGATTATTTGTGACATTATGATGCCGGTGCTGGATGGCTATGGTGTGTTGCATATCGTCAACAAAAATCCAGCCCTTGCCGGTATTCCGTTTATTTTCCTGACGGCAAAATCAGAGCGGATCGACTTCCGGCGTGGCATGGAAATGGGTGCAGACGATTACCTGACGAAACCCTTCGATGACAGTGAACTCTTAAGTGCCGTTGAAGGACGATTAAACCGGTTTGTCAATCTACAAACCGGCCAGCCGGCCAGTAAAGACGACAGCGCAAAACCTGTAGACAATACGCCTGAGGATGCGGGCCTCCATACATTATCTGCGAATCGAAAAATTCATCGTGTTCTGAAAAAACAGTTCGTTTATAGTGAAGGCGATGAGCCGACAAGGATATACTACCTGAAAAGCGGTCGGGTAAAAACGATACGAGCCAATAACGATGGAAAGGAATTGGTGACCGGTTTGTATGGAACCAACGATTTTTTTGGTTATCTGGCTCTATTGGAAGAAACGAATTATACAGATTCGGCCCTGACGCTCGAAGACTCTGAGCTAGTCTATATTCCCAGAGAAGATTTTCTGAACTACCTGACCACCCAGCCCGCAGCCGGTCGTCAGTTTGTTAGCTTACTGGCGGGAAATGTCAGCGAAAAAGAAAATCAGTTACTGAGTATGGCATACGGATCGCTGCGCAGGCGCGTAGGGGATACGTTGCTGCGATTGAGCTTGTCGCCAACCGGTGAGCCGACAATCCCTATTAAACTTTCGCGGGACGATCTGGCGGCTGTGATTGGTACCGCTACCGAATCGCTGATTCGAATCTTAACTGAATTCAAACAGGATAATCTCATTGAAATAACTCACGCAGGCATACGGATTCTGGAACCTGCTAAATTGCGAACGGCCAACTGGTAGATTAAGTCTTTGGCAAAACTGGTTAACTTGTACCACGTATTACATGGATACCTATCAGCAGTTGAATCGGGGAGCCGGGTCGTGGAGCAGCCAGCCAATAGAAAAATAATTCACATCGATATGGATGCTTTTTATGCATCTGTAGAACAGCGGGATAACCCGGAGTTGCGCAATAAACCGCTCGCCGTGGGTGGTTCCCGCGAACGGGGCGTGGTAGCGGCAGCAAGCTACGAGGCCCGCCAATTCGGCGTTCGTTCGGCTATGGCTTCTTCCATTGCCTTGCGTAAGTGTCCCGATTTACTCTTTGTGAAGCCTCGTTTTGACGTATATAAAGCTGTATCCAGCCAGATACGGTCGATTTTTGCGCAGTATACGGATCTGATCGAACCTCTCTCGCTGGATGAAGCGTATCTGGACGTGACTGATAGTCTACTCGCAGATACGTCGGCTACTCAGATTGCCCAAACGATCAAGGAACAAATTAAGCGAGAGACTCATTTAACGGCTTCGGCGGGTGTATCTTACAATAAATTCCTGGCTAAACTGGCTTCCGATTACCGTAAACCTGACGGGCTTTTTGTGATCAAGCCGCACCAGGGACTTGCCTTTGTGGAGGGCCTGCGTGTGGAGCAGTTTCATGGCATTGGCCATGTGACCGCGGCCAAAATGAATAAACTTGGGATTTTTACGGGTCTGGATCTTCGCCAGCAGACCGAAGCTTTTTTGACTCAGCATTTTGGCAAAGTAGGCCATCACTACTACAGCATTGCCAGAGCCATTGACCACCGGCCAGTAACGGCCAATCGAGTGCGCAAGTCGGTGGGTTCAGAAACGACCTTTGTTCAGGATTTAACGGAGTATTCGGCCTTAGCAGAGGCACTGCAACCGTTGGTTGATGGGGTGTGGACATATTGCGAACGTACTGCTATTCGCGGCCGAACCGTTACCCTGAAAGTGAAATATGCTGATTTCACACAAATTACCCGCAGCCGAACCACATTGAACCTGTTGACCGAGAAAACACAAGTAAGACAGATTACGCTGGAATTACTGGAGTCTATACTGCCGCTATCAAAGGGAGTTCGCTTACTGGGTGTGTCCTTATCAAGTTTACAAACAGGTGATAAATCCGAGGGCGGCCAACTAACTCTCAATCTATAACTGCTTCAGCAGCCAGCGATGCAGGGATAAAATGCTGAAAAAATCGACTATTTTACTAAAATCGCTTTTGATTTATATATTATATGTATAATTATGCATTTGTAAACAAAATGAAATCAAAACTAGTAGGTAAGTAGAGTGCAATAAAAAAGTCAATGCGCCCGGCATTGACTTTTTAGTTTCAAAACAACCTACACACCTGTCAGCTCAAAAGTTATCTGCATAAAGCTTTGACAATGAGTTAGACGAGATAAGGGTGGGGGCTATTTTTCGTTCCCATACTAATTTTTTATAGTGGCCTAACAACTGCTCAAAAGCCAATATAGTCAATGGGGTATCAGTGTCAGATTTCTGTTTGTTGAAGAGTTGTTTTTTCTTGTCCATCAGTTGGCACATGGATCGTCTTTATTGATTCAAAGGTAGGTGTTTATTCACTTAAGTATATGAAATACGGCTAGAAAATGATTGTATGGTAAAAATTACGTAATCTGTTTTGTTGATATATGTGAAAACAGCCTGAGAAGTTCTTGTATTCTTCAGATTGGATAACTAAAAGGGGTAGTTGATTTATTCAAGTGTTTGCCGTTTATACTAAATGTTTAATGTTGCCTTTGCTTATGATATACCTTTAGCCAGTTCCTATTATTTGTGTTGGTTTATGTCATGCGTAAATCCTTGTTGATAACTCTTCTGGTAGCTGCGCTTTTGATGCCTTTTTGTTTGTTAGGCTACCTCGATTCATTTATACTAGTTCCCATATGCCTGATCGTCCTTTTGTACTTGATGGGTAAAGATGCCCAGAAGCGGTAAAACATTTTAACCTGCAAAGAGGTATGCTTTGTAGGTTAATGTCAACGAGTCCTGCATGAATAACTTAATGGAACCGATTTACGAGTGGCTTCTTCTCCACATGGGCAATGAGGCTAATTACTATACCATCTTGAATTGCCAGCGTGACACAACACCCGAAGGCTTAAGCTACTTGCGTGTAATGGGCAGGTTACGGGAGTTTAAGGTGATTAACCTGTTTATTTATACCGGACAAGCGCAAAACTCGCCGGTTGCTGAATCGGACCAAAACTCGGGTAATGAACAGCCACGACAGGTGAGCTTTGCCAACTCCCAACAAGTAATAGAGTATCTGGCTACCGGCAAGGTAGCCGATTCAGCCAGTCAAACCGACGAAGACTCGTTTCATGTTTTGGTCCTGGACCCTGTCGGCAACGCTGGTGAAATCACGTTTCCGCCAGAGAACCAGTGATTTGGTATGGGAAGTGGGTGATTACTTCTGTTGGTTTGCCCAGGCGTCCATTTTCTGTTCCAGTACATCGAGAGGCATACAGCCGTCTTTGAGGAACTCATCATGGAAAGCAGCCAGACTGAATTTGTTGCCCAGAAGCTTTTCATATTTGTTGCGCAGTTCGCGGATTTTCAACGCACCAATTTTATAGGACAATGCCTGGCCGGGAATAGCCATGTACCGCTCGATTTCGGCAGTAGCGCCTTGCTCTGAGATGGGCTCATTGGCCATCATGTACTTGATGGCTTCTTCGCGGGTCATGTGTTTGGTGTGCAGACCCACATCAACGACCAATCGGATAGCCCTATGGATTTCGTCGCCCAACGCGCCCATGTACTGATAAGGATCGGTGTATAAGCCTAATTCCTTACCTAGCGATTCGCAGTACAAGGCCCAGCCTTCGCCATAGGCACCATACCAGGCAAAGCGCCGGAATTTGGGCAAACTGGTGTTCTCCTGTTGTAACGATATCTGATAATGGTGACCCGGAATGGCTTCGTGCAGAAACAACGATTCCATACCCGAGGTGATGTTGAACTTGGCCGCATCGGGTATGGGAACGTAGAATATACCTGGTCGACTGCCATCGGCCGAAGCCTGATTGTATTCGGCACTGGCCGAGGCTTCGCGGAATTTCTCGGTCTGCCGAATTTCGAATTTCGATTTGGGCGTATGGATAAAGTCCTTTTTTAGATTTGGCTCAATCTTCGCTAAAATCGTTTGGAAGGCATCCAGCACGTCTTTTGGCTGTTTGTAAGGATAAAATTTCTTATCTGTTTTGAGATGGGTGAAGAACTGATCCAGACTGCCGCTAAAGCCAACCTGTGCTTTCACTTTTTCCATCTCGCCCCGAATTCTGGCTACCTCGCTCAGTCCGATTTGATAAATCTGGTCTGGTGTGTCGTTGGTTGTTGTCCATGTTCTGACCAGATGTTGATACAGTTCAGGGCCTTGCGGTAACACGTCGATACCGGATGTAGTACGGGCTTTGGGCAGGTATTCGTCTTTAAGAAATGTACCTAACTTTCGATAGGTCGGTACGATTTGTTCGCTGATGGCTTTTTTGTAAGACGTAGTCAGTCGCTCTTTATCGGCAGCATTAAAGTCTTTGGGGAGTTTTTGAATGGGGCCATAAAACAGGCTCTTCGCCGGATCGCTGACCACTAAGTCGGTCATTTGTGGAATCATCTTCACGACCAGACTTCTGGGCAACACCCGCCCGCTAACCAAGCCCTTTCGAAAGGCCGCAATGGCCGTATCGCCCCATACGGTGAAGGCCGAAACGCGCTTTAACCAATCCTCATAATCCTTTACGGCCTTGAAGGGTTGTGCCCCTTCGCCACTACCTAACTGACCAAAGGCCAGCGTTAGTCCCGAAAATTGGTTGAAAGGAATTTCTTCCTGATGAAACGGGTATTGCTCCAGTTGTAACGCCAGCTCACGTTTGAGAATATCATACGAAATCTTGTCTTCGTCGGACAGTTTCGCCCGGTTAAAGGCGTTGAGTTTTTCCTGCGTACCGGTATAAAATAACTTCGTCTCCTGTAGAAACGCCTGCGAAATGTCGTTGGGCAACAGGTCGTTATACCGACTGTCTCCCTGCTGCGTAGCCTCAATGGGGAAAAGCTTTAAACGTTGTTCGTAATAATCGTCCAGTACAGTAGCGAAGTCTGTTCTAGCCGCTGTTGTCTGTTCGCTTTTTGGTGAGTTGCAGCCGATCATTGTAGCCAAAAGTAGAGGTAGTAAAAGGCGTTGTTTCATATGTGCTGTTGGCTGATAGGTATTTATAAATTAGATTC
>CAXTJJ010000377.1:0-6314 GCA_964244155.1 uncultured Spirosoma sp. | reverse complement strand
AATAGAAAAAAGGTTGTAACAGGGCATAACTAGGGAGACAGCTGCAACGTACCTGCCGAACTTATAACCAGCTTTCCGCCAAGGCTATAGCCAACACTTAACGCTTTGGCTATGTAGTTAGCTGGAATGGTTATGACATGGCCTATCTGAACCTCATCTGCCTGGGTAGGTACATGATTACAGGACCAAACCGTAGGATCATTCCAGGCTCCCACTTTCAGCGAGCTCATAGCCGTACAGGGGTTGACAGTCACTGTGGCTGTCCCACTCACCGTACCCGTACTACAACCATTAGCGACCTGCCCCAGTGTATACGTGGTGCTGACGGTGGGAGCCACGGTGAAACTGAAGAGAGCGGTAGTAGTAGCCGTAAAGCTGAGGGGAGCCCCACTGCTGGCATTCACGGTTAGGGAAAAAGGGGCGACTCCCGTTAGGCTGGCGGTAAGCGTCGTGGATTGCCCGGCTGTAATAGTCGTAGCAGTTCCGCCAAGACTGGCTACCGGAGCTATACAGGCAGGCCTGACAACCAGAACATAGTCTTCTGTTTCTCCGTATCCATAGACTCCACATGGGTCGGCGGGAATGGTTGAATAAGCTGCGACAACGCGCATGATTACAGTACTGGCAGTCGTACTGGCCGGGATGGCCAGGGTTCCCGAAAACGTACTTGCCGTATTGACGGCTGGCGTTTGATACAAGCGTTCGCTGGCTTCAAATACACTATTCCTGTTCAGATCAACCCAAACGGCACCCCCCATGACATTGGCAGTACCTTTGGCGACAGCAAAAGTTACTGACTGTCCGGCAGTAACGGTTCCGCTTACGGCTGTAAAGGAAGTATAGTAACCACTACCAGCAGGCGAACAGCCCGAATCCTGGCTTAATGTCGTGCCATTAACAGTTACTCCGCTAATGTTGATAGCAAACGAACAGCCGTCATTATCAAAAGAGGGACGGCAATCAGGTGCTACTACTGTAGCCGTTGTACTCGTACTTCCTGTAGTAGAGTTGGAGGCCTTGACCCGGTAATAATATCGAATATGGCCTGTAAAAGATCTATCCGCAAAAGAGGTCGTATTAGGGCCGACACCACCTATCGGTACAAAGCCGCTTGTTGGCAGTGTAGATCGCTCAATGAAGTATCCCATTTCATTACTGGCATTGTCTTGCCAGGTAATAACGATGCCGGAGCCAACAAGACTGGCAACCACGTTTGAAGGGGCCGTCATGGCGGTTGCCGGAGCGTTGAGCGTATAGGTCGTATGGCTTTGGCGTATGGCCAGCCCTGCCTGAATCCGGTCATATTGTCCAGGTGTAAAATCATGCGTACACGGGTAATAATACGACATGATGTTGGTAGGCGATGGCGCATACAGGTTGTTCTGATCGTCAGTAAACAAGCAGGTGTAAGTAGCTGGGCAGCCCGTTACACAGCCGAAAGTTGCGCCTGTATACCGCCCATATGGATCAGCAGGAGTATCACAAACCAGATCACCTGCTGTAGTGCAGTTTGCCCCAACGCCCCGCGTAACACGTTCATACCCATAAGCGGGTTCATGTGTGTGTAACAGGTTGAATGTATGACCCAGCTCATGAGGCACCAGTCGGTTTCCCATATCGTCATCATAATTTTCATTCAGGATGATTGTACGGGTTGAGGCTACATTATCGACCGGAAACCGGGCGTAACCACCCAGAGACGTATTATCGAATTGGTTGATGTAATACTGATTTAGAGCGTTGGCAACATCGTGAGGAGCCACGGTAGCATCATCAATATTCTGGCGATACTGCGTAAATAATGCATCATTGTCGATGTAATCGGGTGTAGTACCCGAAAAATAAAACTGGATGCCATTTCCATTTTGAAGGTAATATTTGTTGGTGAGAGCCATCACATTGTTGAGGCTAGCCATTGTATAGCCCCCCGTGCCATCAGCTTTCCGGATGATGTGTGGTCTGATCGGGACATACGTAATAGCGGGCAAAGCCGCTCCAGATGCTTGCTTTAAGCGGAGAGCCAATACCGCTTCGGATTCCAGTGCTTTTCGGTCGGCTGGCGACAAACTTTCTGTAGCGCACTGAAATACAGGTCGATTGAGTAACTGAGCCTGGGCCACTCCTGCCAGTGGAGTGATAAGCAGTAAACAGATGAGTAAAAATTGAGCACCTGCATAACCAGCTTTTTTTGAGTAGAGAGAAGGCATAGATAGTAGGTTATTGATTCGGAAAAGTTAAGATACAACCGGATTACTCGGTCTGCATCATTTTTTTACTTAGGTACTTTCCAAAAAAGGTCACATAGTGCGCCAAATATGTAGCCGCTCGCAAAAGACTTTTGCAATTGAGTTGACGCTCACTTTGACCGGAAAGCCAAAAGATTTACTACAAATAGAACTTGAGACACTAAATGTATTAACAAGTAAATATATAGCTATAAAAAGTATATTTTTTATGAACAGGCTGAAGTGTTCAAGTCAGGAGCATATGGTCAAACCACAGCTACATTTCCTAAACGCTACCCTTTTTACGTACCTTGCGGCCTTATTTGGCGTTAATCAAGTATGGTTTGGCAAAGCATCTCCTCCTTTATTTTAAAAAATAGAATAGCCTTAGTAATCGCTGTGCTTCTCGGCACGGCGTTTATGGGGTATCAGGCCAGTAAGGTCAAGCTTTCCTATGAACTGGCTAAGATTCTGCCGGTTACCGATCCTGACTATCAGCGGTATGAAGCCTTCAAATCGCGCTTTGGACAGGATGGCAGCGTGATGGTGCTTGCCATAGAAACGGATAGCATGTACCAGTTGGGGTTCTTTAACGACTGGTATGCTTTAGGACAGAAAATCAAGCACATCGAAGGCATAAAAGATGTCGTATCGAACGCAAATCTTTACAATGTTATTCGTGACGATTCAGCTCATACATTCCGCGTAAAGCCCCTTGTGCCGAAACCACTGACAGACCAAATTGGCCTGGACAGTCTCCGCTCACGCATTGCTTCCCTACCCTTTTACCGGGGGCTGGTAACCGACAGTAGTGGCCGTGCGCACCTCATGGCTATTACCTTTGATCAGAAAGTGGTAAACACCAAAAACCGGATTTCGCTGGTTCGGCAGGTAGAGGCCGTCGCCGATTCGTTTGGCAGACGACATGTCTTGACCAGTTCTGTTTCTTCGGGATCGGAGAGTACAGTACACATGTCGGGAATGCCTTATATCCGAACGGAGTTCACCGCCAAAGTCAGTCATGAAATGTCTCTGTTTATGGGGCTGGCCTTTCTGGTAACAGCGCTGATTCTGTTTTATTTTTTCCGTTCGTTCACCATCGTGCTGGCCGCTTTGGCAGTGGTCGGCATAGGGGTTATCTGGGCTACGGGTTACATTGTTTTGCTGGGTTACGATATTACTCTGCTAACTGGCCTGATTCCGCCATTAATTATCGTAATCGGCGTTCCGAATGCCATTTTCCTGCTCAACCGCTACCATGAGGAACTGAATAGAAAACGCAGTCAGGATGAAGCGTTACTGATTGCCACCAGTAAAGTGGGTGAAACGACTTTCTTCGCCAACGTTACGACGAGTATAGGGTTTTTCGTGTTTTACTTCACAGGGAGCCCTCTGCTACTGCAATTTGGCCTGGTGGCAGCACTGGGTATCATGACGACCTATGTGGTATCGCTTATTCTGATACCCATTATTTTTAGTTATCTGGCCAAACCCAGTCAGAAACAACGCGGACATTTAGAACGTCGGCAGGTGAGTGGATTCCTGACATGGGTGGATACATTGGTACACACCCGCCGAACAGCCATTTACATCTTTATTGGCGTATTGACAGCCATTTCTATTGTTGGTGCACTCCAGATCAACCCCATTGGCTTTGTCGTAGATGACTTACCCAAAAATGACCCGATTTACACCGATCTGAAATTCATTGAAAGCAAGTTCAAAGGGGTCATGCCCTTCGAGGTGAGTATTGATGCCAAACGCCCTGGCCGGGTGTTGTCTCCGCAAACACTGACCAAGATTAAATTGCTCGAACGCGAATTCAGTAAATACAATGAGTTTACGCGCCCCCTCTCGCTGGTTGAAGCGGTAAAGTTCTTTTACCAATCCTATCGTGGGGGCGACCCCAAGTACTATGCCCTGCCCGGTGCCCTGGAACTGAGCCAACTGGCAAACTATGCCCCTCAATTAAAAGGAGCTAAAAATGCGGGTGGCGGTCTGGCGTTCAAAGCTTATCTGGACAGCACATTTCGGTACACCCGAATCAGTTTCCAGATGCCCGATGTTGGCACGGTTCGTACAACACAGTTATTGAACCAACTACAGCCCAAAGCTGATTCGATCTTCAATATTGACCGGGCAACCGGCAAGCGCGTGGCCGCCGATGAACAGTATGAAGTGAACATCACCGGCAACAGTGTCGTGTTCACACGAGGCAACGATTACCTGCTCACCAACCTCGCCGAAAGCACGGTACTGGCTGTTTTGTTGGTGTCTATCATTCTCATTATCCTACTGCGCGACATCCGGTTAAGTCTGATTGCCATTCTGCCAAGCGTGGTTCCTCTGATTGTGACAGCCGGGATTATGGGCTTTTGTGGTATTCACCTGAAACCATCTACCATCCTGATTTTCAGCATCGCTTTTGGCATATCCTCCGATGGCACGATCTACTTCATCACCAAATATCGGGATGAACTGCGAAACAAGATGTTAGGGCTAAACCAGGCGGTTTCGGAAACGATTCGATACACCGGAATCAGTATGTTTTATACAGCCATGATCCTGTTTGCAGGCTTCGCCATTTTTGCAGCATCGACTTTTCAGGGAACGGTTGCGCTAGGCATTCTGGTGTCAATAACGCTGCTGATGGGCATGGCTTCCAACCTGATTTTATTACCAGCGTTTTTATTGACCGTCGACAAACAGCGCAACCGGAAAAAACTAAAAAAGGCGGCACAGAACGCCCAGAATTAGTGCCCAATGATGACTGCCCCTAAAAGGTACATTGATCATTCATCTAGGCTTCTTCCAGAAGGGTATCAAACGAAATAAACTGATTGCCGAAGCGATGCTGGATGCGTTGGCGCAGGGTGTCGGCATGGTATTGCTGATAAGCAGCGTAATCAGCCATCGTATTGAAATCCAGTTGAACTGAATAGGTCGTGCCGCCATTCTCCAGTTCCGTCAATAACCGTAAAACCCTATGGCTTACCGGCAATTCTGTGGCCATGACGGCTGGTAAAAAAAAGCGTTTCATCCAGCGGAGCCAGTCAGCCGAGACCTCTTCGGCAACGCTATACGTAGTATTGTAAAGAATCATAACCGGTAAACAAGCAATTGACGGTGTAAGTTGGTCATTTGGTTGTTTCTTTGCCAATCAACTAAATTTGTTCGATAAATCAATCAACTCATGTATTCTGGATTAGTACACGCCCACTCGGGCCTTCGCTGGATAGCCCTTATTTTGCTGGTAGCCGCCGTTGTCACAGCCATTGGCAAATGGCAGGGAAATAGCGGCTATACAGACGGTAACCGAAAACTGTATTTGTTCACGCTGATTTCAGTGCATACGCAACTTTTGCTGGGCTTGATTCTCTTTTTTATAAGCCCAAAAGTTAACTTCTCCATGCTCAGCGAAAAGCTATATCGCTTTTACACGGTTGAGCACACAGCCGGTATGCTCATTGCGCTTGTTCTTATCACCATCGGCTATTCCCGCTCAAAACGGGCTTCCGATGCCCTGACAAAGCAACGTCTGGTAAGTATTTTTTATGGCTTAGGCTTAGTACTTATTCTGGCATCTATTCCCTGGCCATTTCGTATTCCTGGCGCGGGCTGGTTTTAACCTGTAAAATCAGATCTGACTGTTAGCCTGCCATTAACTGTCGTTATGGTAAAAACGACAGTTAATGGCAGGCTTTTTAGTATATATAGCAATTTATTAGTCTACTATTTTACATCCATTTCAAAAAAATTACATTGGCTCAATTAGTTTACGGTCAACAACTTAAGCGAACTGGCATAGAAAAATTCCTACACATATGTGGAAATTTTTTCTCACTCAGTAGGTAGAATGGTCACCCTTCGGTACTTTTATCATACGTAACGTGGATTTGACCTCAATTCTATGATGAGAAAAGTGCTCCTGACAGTAGTTTGTATTGTCTCGTTTGGCATCGTTCAAGCCCAAACCGTACCCACCGAAACAAACAACGTATCTGACGTACCCACCGTAACGTCGAATCAGGTTAGTTTCTACGAGCAGATCCCGCTCGTGCATAATGTCATCGACTTCGCAAAGGCACA
>CAXTJJ010000376.1:0-6320 GCA_964244155.1 uncultured Spirosoma sp. | reverse complement strand
GCTACGACATCGGCAATAGCACGAAGTTCGGCTTCTGAGTAGATCGAACCCGTTGGGTTGTTGGGCGATGCGTACATCACAATCTTGGTCCGGTCCGTAATGGCAGCCTCGAATTGCTCAGGTGTTACTTTGAAGTTATTGTCGAAACTGCCGTCAACAACCACCGCTTTTCCTTCAGCCAGCTTCACCATTTCGGAGTAACTAACCCAGTAGGGCGAGAAAATAATTACCTCGTCGCCGGGGTTAACCAACACCTGAATGACGTTTGCCAGCGAGTGTTTGGCACCGGTCGAGACAACGATGTTTTCGGGCTTCCAGTCGATATTATTGTCGCGCTTGAATTTATCGGCAATGGCTTTGCGGAGGTCGGGATAACCAGCAACGGGCGAGTAGCCGTGGAAACCATCATCAATGGCTTTTTTGGCTGCTTCACAGATGTGTGCGGGTGTTTTAAAATCCGGCTCCCCAACGCTCAGGCTAATTACTTTGTGGCCCAGCGCGGCCAATTCACGGGCTTTCTTGGTCATCGCCAGCGTGGACGACTCCTCCAGCGCATTGATGCGGTCGGCTAATAAACTCACGGTGTCAAGCGTGGCAGACATAATGGGTATTGTTTTTGAGAAAATGATAACAAACTGACCACAAAGGTAGTAGGTTTTCAGTGGAAGGGTATCGTTTTTGGGAAATTAAAAAAGGAGTTGTTTTTGGCTATGACACAGAGATGCACTGAGGCAGCACAGAGATTCTCAGAGGAAAATAAAACCTGTGTATCTCTGTGCTGCCTCAGTGCATCTCTGTGTCATAGCCAGAAATAATGAAGTCGCATATAATATCATCCAAGTAAAACTAATACATTTGTTCACTATGAGTAAACTTTTATCAAGACTAGCATGTTCAACATTATAGCAAGACGTACCTTGCTTGATTATTGCAAACAGTACCCGCTGGCGGCAAATGCTTTAAAACAATGGTATGCGGAATGGCAGGAACGCGAGTTCACTAATTTTAATGAGTTAAAAACGGTATATAGCTCTGTTAGTATAGTTGCCGATGACCGGGCCGTTTTTAACATCATGGGGAATAAATATCGACTTGTTGTACGCATTGTTTTTAACTACAAAACCATTCAAATCAAATGGTTCGGTACACATGCTGAGTACGACAAAATCGATGTAACAACCGTTCAATATTGATGATCATGAAACTAAAGCCCCTAAAAACAGAGCAGGAATACGATTCATTAATGGGATGGATTGATGAGCAGTTTGATAAAAAAACGCCCCCCAATAGTCCAACTGGCGAAACCTTGCAAATAGCGTTGTTGCTCATAAAGGCTTATGAAGACGAACACTATCCCATTCCTTCCCCTGACCCTATCGAAGCAATTCGGCTTAAAATGGAAGAAAAAGGCTATCGAAATAAAGACTTTGTCGGTAAAGTAGGCAGCAAAAGCTACGTGTCGGCGGTATTAAATCGGCGCAAACCGCTTACACTCGAAATGGCTAAATTCTTTATGAAAGAATTGGGAATACCAGCTGGTGTATTGCTGAGTTAGTATTCACTTATTGGGTATCTGATTAGATCGAAACGGCAGTACCTCTCCTTCATCCTCACATTCAGTAAGCAACTCAACAGTCATTTTTTGTAAAACAGGATGCACAAAGTCAGGGGCAATTTCGGCAAGCGGTACGAGGGTAAACCGTCGCTGGTGCAGAAACGGGTGCGGAACAGTTAGCGTTTCTGTTTGCAGAATGAGTTGATCGTAATATAGTATGTCAATATCAATGACGCGAGCACCCCACTTTTCCAATCGAACGCGCCCTAATTCCTGCTCAATCACCTGCGTCTGCACAAGCACATCTGAGGGTGTCAAAACAGTTTCAACCACCAATACCTGATTCAAATAAGCCGGCTGATCCGTAACACCCCAGGGTGCCGTTTCATACAATCTCGATTGTTGAACCACCTTCCCGATGCGTTCTGCAATCAGGTCAATGGATTGTTGAAGAGTTTGGGCGCGGTCGCCGAGGTTGGCACCGAGGAGGAGATACACCATAATGTATAATGTATGATGTATAATGTATGGGTAAGGCCATCTATACCATCTATCATACATCATACATGTATCAATAATCCTTTATGGGCTTAATCCCGTAATACGACTGAATTTCTTGCGGGCTCGGGGTTTTGGCGGGGCGGACAAGGCGGAAACCGACAAACGAGGCCGAGGTTAGCCACCAGTCTGATTTTGGACTTTGTGGGTCCAGCACTTTCCAGGCCGGGGCCGATGGCGTTCGAGCCGCTGAGCGTAGTATTTCTGCAGGATCGTCCCAGGAACCACCCCGCACGGAGTTGGGGTAGAGTGTGGTCGTGGGCGCATAAGGTTCTTTAGCTTTCCCACTGGCTACTTGTTGATAATAATCTTCAACGTACTGATCTTTCGTCCATTCCATCACGTTGCCGTGCATATCGAACAAACCAAATGGATTGGGCTTTTTGGTACCTACTTTCTTATAGCCACCCTCGCTGTTTCCTGTAAATACAGCATATTCGCCTAGCTTTTTAACGTCGGCTCCGAATGAGTAAGGTGTTGTTGTATTGGCCCGGCAGGCATACTCCCACTCCGCTTCGGTAGGTAAGCGGTAGAAAACGCCTGTTTTGGCATAAAGCCAGGCACAAAACTTAATAGCTGCATACTGGGTCATGTTTATGGCTGGATAACCCGCCCGACCCATACCGAACGACATATCCACATAGGGCGGACTTGGGCGCGTAGTGGCATCTGTTTTGGTTAAATTGGCATCGGCTTCAGTGTATTTTGCCGCCATTTCTTTCTCCATGTTCGTAAACGCGAACAGGTCATAGAGATCCCAGGTCACCTCGTATTTCCCCATGTAAAACGGCTCGATTTGCACTTTGTGCTGGGGTCCTTCATCGGCCTGTCGGCCTTTTTCAGTGGCGGGACTGCCCATTAAAAACGTTCCACCTGGAATGGCGACCAGCGCATAGCTCTGGTTACTCCCCGGAACGGCCTGGGTATAGGATTTAAAATCGGTTGTTGTTTGCGCACTTGTACAAACCACCGCTCCATTTAGTAAAGCCAGGGTTGATAAGAGATATTTCAGCCGCATTGTTGGTTATATAGGAAAAGGAATTCGTATTGATTGACAGGTAAAAGTACGAACGATTTCCTTTGTTGTACCTTTGTATAAATAAATGAAAACGCGACCGGATGGATGAATCAGTTAAGCTGATTGAACCGGCAGAAATACAACAGTCATTTCTTCTCCGTTTGCTACAAGATTAACGAATGAATTATCTCTCAGCCGAAAATTTAACGAAGTCCTACGGCGACCGTACTCTATTTAAAAACCTCACATTTGGCATAAACCGGGGTGATAAGGTGGCCATCGTTGGCGCCAATGGCTCGGGTAAAACCACCTTGCTGTCGATTCTGGCCGGTTCTATGCCGCCCGATGCAGGCGTCGTGAGTCACCGGAAAGACATTAGCATTGGTTACCTCGACCAGCAGCCTGAATTCAATGAAGCCCTCAGCGTAATGGAAGTTGTGCTGGCAGGCGAAAGCGCCCAGCTTGATGCCGTTCGAGCTTATGAACATGCGCTGGCGCATGAAGACAATAGGGGACTCGAACAGGCTATGGCCGACATGGAGAAACTCGAAGCCTGGGATTACGAATCACAAATCCGGCAAATTCTGGGTGAATTGGGCATTCAGGATTTTGAGCAGATCGTTGGTTCATTATCGGGTGGCCAGCGGAAACGCGTTGCGCTGGCGCGGGTGCTTATTCAAAATCCGGATTTGATCATTCTGGACGAGCCAACCAACCACCTTGATCTGGAGGCTATCGAGTATCTGGAAAACTACCTGAACACCAACAACGGTACGCTGCTGATGGTATCGCACGACCGGTATTTTCTGGACCGGGTTTGCAACCAGATTGCCGAGATGGACAATGGGCAGTTATACACTTACAAAGGCAATTACGCGTATTTTCTGGAGAAAAAAGACGAACGTGAAGCCGCTGCAGCTTCTGAACTGGCTAAAGATCGCAACACATTTCGGCGGGAGTTGGAGTGGATGCGCAGGCAACCCAAAGCGCGGGGTACTAAAGCGCAATATCGGATTGATGCCTACGAAGAACTGAAAGAAAAAACCAGTGGCAAAAAGAGTGATGGCGAGCTAGACCTGAACTTACGTATGGCGCGGCTGGGTGGCAAGATTCTGGAAGTCGAGAATCTGAGCAAGCGTTTCGGCGACAAAGTCTTGCTCGACCATTTCAACTATACCTTCAAGCGCCCCGACCGTGTGGGACTTATTGGCAAAAATGGAATGGGTAAAACCACGCTCATGAACATGCTGACCGGCCAACTTCGCCCCGATTCGGGGAAAATCTCGACGGGCGGCACCGTTAAATTTGGCTACTATACCCAAACCGAACTGGACCTACCCGAAAATCAGCGGGTGATCGATGTGGTGCAGGATGTAGCTGAAGTGATGAAACTTGCCAACGGCGATACGATCACGGCAACCCAGTTATTGAGCCGTTTCCTGTTTGATCGTTCCAAGCAATATGATTTCGTAGCAAAGCTAAGCGGGGGCGAAAAACGTCGTCTGCAACTGTTGCTCGTACTGGTGCAAAATCCAAACTTCCTGATTCTGGATGAGCCGACCAACGACCTCGACATCATGACGCTGAACGTACTGGAAGACTTTTTGCTCAACTTTTCGGGCTGTGTACTGATCGTTACCCACGACCGGTACTTCATGGATCGGCTTGTGGAGCACGTTTTTGTCATGGAAGGCGAAGGGAAAGTTCGCGATTATCCGGGCAATTATACCGATTATCGCGAGTGGCGCGATGCGCAACCCAAGGCGGCAAATACCCGCAACGGCAAATCCGCACCAGCCGAAGCCAAAAGCTTTAAGCCGGACGCTGTAGCCACTCCTGTGAACGGTACTACGGCAAAGCGAAAATTATCCTTTAAGGAAATGCGGGAATATGAAACGATTGAAAAAGAAATTGAGTCGCTGGAAGAACACAAAAACAACATAGTCAACCTGCTCAACGCAGGTGGTCATCATGAGCAACTCATAACCTGGGCGCGCGAAATAGAGGTGATCGACGAAACCATTGCCAAAAAATCTGATCGCTGGCTTGAGCTGGCGGAGTTTATGTAATTATGAATGAGCGAATGATAGAATGAGTGAATAATTTTTATTCGACTATTCACTCATTCTATCATTCGCTCATTCAATCATTGCCTATGGATCAAATCATTACTTTTTTTCAGACACTACTCAACTCCGAGGAAATCATTCGAACGGGTGGGTTGGTACTCATCACGGCCATTGTCTTTGTCGAGAATGGTTTTTTCTTCGGCTTCTTTTTGCCGGGCGATTACCTCCTGTTTTTGTCGGGGGTGTTTGCTGGCATAAAACTGTTGAATGTGCCTCTATGGCTCCTGTTGAGTTGTATTTTCGGGGCAGCGGTGTTTGGTTCACTAACGGGTTACCTCACCGGCTATTATTTTGGCGGGAAGATCAAGAACCGGCCTGATTCGCTATTCTTTAAACAGAAATACATCGAAAACACCCGCGAGGCCTTCATCAAATATGGCAATAGCGCTTTAATCATTTCCCGATTTCTGCCCATTGTTCGAACCTTTGCTCCGTTGCTTGCGGGGTTGATTCACATGCCTGCACGCTTCTTTATGCTCTACCATGTGATTGGAGGGGCTATTTGGGTAGTGGTGCTGGTGGGTGGCGGGTTCTTCTTTGGGGAGAGGTTCCCCTGGATCGTTGACTACGTTCAGTACATTATTATTTTCTTTCTGGCCATCACCACTTTCACTGTTGTTAAAGGCTATTTGAACGCCCGTAAAGAAAATCAGGCTAAGGAAAGTTAGGTCTAACGGTAAATCTCTCGTCGATGACCTATATCAATCACTAATCCCAGGAGTTCATCTTCTTCTATTTCGTAAACCACTCGATAATCTCCAACACGGATGCGGTACCCTTGCCGACCTTTCATCTTTTACATCCCGACGGACGCGGATTTTCAGCTAACGCCTGGAGAGCTTCGGTTATCCGTTTGTATGATCCGTCCGGTAATTTTTCAAGTGCTTTTGCCGCCCGATTATTAATCTGAACCTGATACACGCCGTTTGCTACGTTTAGCTTCTACTTCTTTCAAGACATCATTCAACGGACGAAAGGTTAGTTTTTCATCTTTTGCTTTATCATAAAGTAGAGCTGTATGGCTTTCATCCAGTTCTGCTACTAATTTATTAAAGTCGTC
>CAXTJJ010000375.1:0-6345 GCA_964244155.1 uncultured Spirosoma sp. | reverse complement strand
TCAGTGCCAGCGTCGTGGCCAGCCGGGATGCCTTTTGCAGTTGCTGCTCGGTCAGGTAAAGATTCTGAAGCGTATCATCCAGAAATGAATACTCGAACGGCGCATCCGGGAATAGTCGCGCCCATTCCCGGCCAATGGCGGCCACCGTTTCGGGTAGCTGGGTGCCCGGTTTAAGCTTGAAGGAGAAATAGCGGTAAATGGGATTCGCCCGGACATGGAAGAGAATAAGCGGGTTGATCGCCTGGTGCAACGAGCCGAAGTGAAAATCCCTGAGAACGCCATCCACCCGGCAGGTATAACTCCCGCCCTGCAACCGCACAAGCTGGCCAATGGCGTTGGCGGGATTCGGCCAGCCCAGGGCTTTAGCCGCCGATTCGTTGATCACCACGCGGGTGGAATCATACCCGCCACCGTTAGCGTAGAAAAACTGCCCTGCCTGCAATTGGAGTCCATACGTTTTCGCAAATTGCTCGTCGGTGGTCAATACATCAACGGTTGTTGCCTGCGTACTGTCGCGACCCGGCCGAAACAACTGGCCACTGCCGCTGCTTCGGCCATCGGGAATGACGAACGAAAAACTTACCTCACTCACACCCGAAAGGCGACTTAACTGTTCCCGAACGCCCTCCATCCGTTGCACACCCGCTTTCGACCAGTCGCGGGGCACGGAGGCCACCGTCAGGATCTGCTCTTTCTGATAGCCTAGGTCTTTGCTGAAAAAATAAGCAACCTGCCGACTAATCACCATGGCCCCGACAAAGACGAAAATGGCGACTGTAAACTGGAATACGATCAATGCCCGCCGAAAGCCAATCCCTTTCTGCACCGATCCCGTCAGTTTGCCCTTGAGTGACTCGACAGACGGCATATTCGACAACGCAAAAGCCGGGTAACCTCCCGCCAGCAGTGCAACCAGCAACACGCCACCCGCTAAACCCGAAAAGGCAACCGGCGACCATGTAATGAGGGACGGAATGGGTCGTTCAAACAAGTCCGAGAACAAAGGCCGAAATAGTTCGTGGCAACCCAGCGCCAGCACCGTAGCACCGATTGTCAGCAAAAGTGCTTCGGCCAGAAACTGAGCGATCAACTGACGTTTCAGTCCGCCCAGTGCTTTCCTGACGCCGATTTCCCGCAGTCGAGTCGCCGAAATACCGATGGTGATATTGACAAAATTGACCACGGCCATCAGCAGAATAAACACCGCAATAAGGGTCAGCGTCAGCACCATTTTTTCGACCAGGCCGTTCTGGGCTTTCAGGTAAAACGTTCTGAGCGGACTGAGGGAGATCTGCAAATTTTCCTTAAAACCCGGTGGTGCATACGTTGCCAGCACGGTGGCAATTGGTTGGGTCAGCTGATCGGCCGTGACGCCCGGCTGTAGCTCCAGGTAGTTGGGTATGTACTGGTTCTGCCAGGAGTTTATCCCGGCGGCATCGGCAAAATAGCCGACGTTGCGCATCGGAATAAATACCTGATTGGGTATGGCTAACAGATGCGTAACGCTATTCTTTGCCAGATCCTGCAATACGCCCGTTACCGTGAATACCTGCTTACCCGCAACGGTTGTTTGGAGAGTTAGCTGTTGTCGGATAACATCGGTTTTGCCGAAGAACTTCTGAGCAAGAGCTGCGGTAATCACAATGGAATTCGGGTCGCGAAGGGCTGTTTGTGGGTCGCCATAGAGCATCGGGAAGCCAAACATAGGCAACATCGTCGAGTCGCTTACCTGGACACTTTCCCGGAAGTGTTTCTGACCGTTCGAAATGATGCATGTGATGCCATAGAACCGGTAGTAACTGGCGATAAGATTCGGGTAAAGCTGCTTAAGTGTCGGGCCAATGGGCGACAGGGTCGTAATATCCATACCCATAGTGGCCTCTTTCCAGCGGCTCTGTACCAGGTACTGCTGACTGGCATTGCGCAGGGTTTTATTGACGGCCAGTTCGCCCTGAATGTAGTTGCCAATCAATAACAGAAACGTAATGCCGACCGTTAGCCCCAGCAGCGTGACGAGCGCGTAGAACCGCCTGCGGGCGAGGTTGCGCAGGGCTATTTTCAGGTAATTCTGTAGCATAAGATGAGCGATATACGATTCTGGACACCAACGGCAACGGAGGAACGTTTGCCGCCGTGAAGGTATTCAGGAATACGTTTTATTCACTCTTTCGGCTGATTAGCAGATCGTTAAAAAATGTTAAGCTTTTTTTGTGGCGCAAAAAAAAGTCCGCAGATAGATGAAATACACCTACCTGCGGACAGCTCCTGGCTTCACCTTACTGCTGCTGAATACATGGCTACTTCCTAGTTCGGAATCATGCCATGGGGGTCGATGACGAATTTTTTGGCAGCTCCTTTGTCGAAATCCTGATAGCCTTTCGGGGCTTTATCCAGGCTAATCACCTCTACATTGACAGCTTTGGCAATCTGTACTTTATCGTACAAAATGGCATTCATCAACTGGCGATGGTACTTCATTACCGGGCATTGACCTGTGTAGAATGAGTGCGATTTTGCCCAGCCCAGTCCAATACGAATGGATAGATTTCCCTCTTTGGCGGCCTCCGTCGACGCACCGGGGTCACCCGTTACATACAGGCCCGGAATGCCAATGGCACCACCTGCGCGGGTTACGGTCATAGCCGCGTTGAGTACGGTTGCCGGTTGCTCCTTACCGGCATCTGAACCATGTCCATGCGCTTCAAAACCTACACAGTCGACGGCCGAATCAACTTCGGGAACGCCAATGATCTCGGCGATCTGATCGGCCAGGGGCGTGTCTTTCCGTAAATCAATGGTTTCGCAGCCAAAGCTTTTTGCCTGCGCCAGCCGCTCGGGTATCATGTCGCCGACGATAACGACAGCAGCTCCCAGCAAATGACAGGAAGCTGCACAGGCCAGTCCAACCGGACCGGCACCGGCTACATACACTATGGAGCCTGGGCCAACACCCGCCGTAACGGCTCCATGATAACCCGTCGGGAAAATATCGGAGAGCAGCGTTAAGTCCCGGATTTTGGCCATAGCCTGATCTTTATCCGGAAACTTCAGCAGATTGAAATCAGCGTAGGGCACCATCACATATTCCGCCTGCCCGCCAACCCATCCGCCCATATCAACGTAGCCATAGGCGGCACCAGGCCGGGCCGGGTTAACATTCAGGCAAATGCCCGTTTGTCCGGCTTTACAATTCCGGCATCGTCCGCAGGCAATATTAAAGGGCACCGATACCAGATCACCTTCTTTAATAAACTCAACATCACGCCCGGCCTCAATAACAAGCCCCGTAATTTCGTGGCCCAGCACCAGGCCGGCCGGTGCTGTTGTCCGGCCCCGTACCATGTGCTGATCGCTCCCGCATATGTTTGTCGAAACAATTTGCAGAATGACCCCGTGGTGACACTTTCGGTCACCGAGGGCCAGTTTCGGGTATTCAATGGACTGTACTTCAACCACACCGGGCTTTATGTAGGCAACACCATGATTCTGACACATATTATTGAGGTTTATAGGGTTAAGAGGAATAGGCTTTACCGAAGGGCATCGACACCCGCCTGAGCAACGGCATGATCGTTTTCGACGGTGCTGCCCGAAACGCCAATGGCGCCAATGACCGTGCCGTCAGCGTCTTTGATAGGAATGCCGCCAGGAAATGTAATCAGTCCGCCGTTGGAGTGTTCTATATTGTAGAGCGAACCACCCGGCTGAGACAGTTTACCGATTTCGCCGGTTGGCATGTCGAAATAGCGGGCTGTTCTTGCCTTCTTTTGGGAAATGTCGATTGAGCCCAGCCAAGCCCCATCCATATGAACGAAGGCCGTTAGGTTCGCTCCGGCATCGACGACCGCAATGTTCATTAAGGTTCCTAACTCTACTGCCTTTTCTTTGGCTGCTTTTACAGCCGCTTCGGCTTTTTCTAAGGTCATGCTCATACTCCTTGGGTTTATAACACGTTGATTCTGTGTGACTATCTTGTTTACTGAGCAAAACTAAATAATCAACCAAACGCCTGTTTGCACAATAATGCCAACAACTAATACTATTGTCTAAGCTTATCCTATAGACCAGTAAACGGGATAACCAAACTTGTTTAGTATGGTGTAGTTGGCGGTAACAGCCCACCAGCACCTGTTGGCCCTATAAACAGAAACAAGATGAATACCGGCTATCCTCTGCAAACCATCAATTTATCGGACCCGAAGGCCTTACATTCACTGGTCGAACACCGCCGGGTATTTAATTTGAATCATTGTGAACTGAGCATTTTTGAAACCTACCGGCAATGCTCAGATGTAGTTTTGTCGTATAATGGGCTTGTGATTACCAGCATGTTGCGTGGCCGGAAAGTGATGCATTTATCGCAAAATCCGGGCTTCGATTTTCTGCCCGGCGAGACTGTTATTCTACCCGAAGGCGTGTCGATGAAAGTAGACTTTCCGGAAGCTGACGAAAAGCACCCGGTTCAATGCGCCACTATCGCGTTAAATTGGCCTCGGGTGACACAGATGCTGGATTTTCTGAATGAACAGTATCCCCGGAAGGGTGAAATGACCGAATGGAAGCTGAATTTTAATCAGTATCATTTTTATAACAACCGCGAGCTGGCCAATGTCATGAACAAGCTGATCAGCATTAGCATGGAAGACGATCTGGCTAAAGATGCCCTGGCTGATCTGACTCTCAAATCCTTGCTAATTCGGGTGATCCAGACCCAGAACATGGCACTTGTCGCCGATGGGCTGTCGGCCAATAACCGCTTTGCTGCGGTGGTCGAATACATTCGCGAACACCTGCCCGAAAAAATTGGTATCGACGTACTTTGTCAGAAAGCCTGCATGAGCAAATCCAGCTTTTTCCGGTCGTTTAAAGAAACCTTTGGGCTTTCGCCGATGGAGTTTATTATTCGGGAGCGAATCAGTCTGGCGAAGCGGCTGTTGGCTAACCCGGCCGCCACTATAACGGATGTTTGTTATCAGGTGGGTTTTAACAACCTCCACTATTTTTCCCGCCTTTTCAAACTATTGGAAGGCGTAACGCCAACATCGTATCGACAGCGGATATAAGAGCGCTGCGTCAGTGCCTCATCTGTATGGATATATGAGTATTTTTAACAAAATAGAATAGGTACGGTCTGTGTATAATCAATTAGTATACAGACGTATATCTGTAAAATTTTATAGTAACTAAATTGCATACGATTAGCTATATTTGCTTAGTATACTTATTCTGCGTACCCTCTACTCCGTAACCAGCTACTCTCCCTTCTTTTTATGATACTGAATTCAATCCTCGCTAATCCGTTGTATGATACTGATTTAAGGGTTTCACGCAACAGTATGGAGCTTTACCTGGCTCAGCGTAACGCAATTGGGGAAATCACTGATTTTCGGCTGATCATGCTGAACACGCCAGCGCAGGAAAGGTGGGGGCGGACTGAAAATGAGTTGCTCGGCCGGTCCATTAGTCAGTTGATGTCAGGGAGAGACGGGCAATTTATGATCAGTCAGTTCAGTCTGGTTTTAGCCTACGAGCGCACTGTTCAGTTTGAGATGGACGCTCGTTCGTCATCCACCGAGGCAGGGTCCAGCGATATATTTTGCGTGTCGAAATTGAAAGATGACATTGTTATGGTGATTAACGATGTTACAGAATACAAACTGGCTGCCCGGCTTGCCGAACAAAAACAGGTACAACAGGCAGAGCTGTATAAGACAATTCTGGATACAGCCCTAACGTCGATTTCGGTACTGGAGGCCATACGCGACCAGGATGGGAAAGGAGAAATTATTGATTTTCGCTATACACTGGTCAACCACGAGCGTTTGCGAATGGCGGGCCAGCCCGAATCGTTTTTCATTGGTAAAAAGTTAACGGAGCTGTATCCCGGCATGCACGAATCGGGCGTTTTCGACCATTGGAAACAGGTTGTCGAAACCCGAAAATCCCATCAGTTTGAGGTGCATTATACATACGACGGGTTTGATGACTGGAGCTTGTGCCTGGGATCACCTTTCGGCGATGGAGTGGTGGTTTCCTACACGGATATTACGGCACAGAAACGAGCCGAATTGCAGGCCCGGCAACAGGCCGAGTTATTAAACAGTATCCAGAATACCTCGCAGATGGCTATATCAGCTTTACGTGCCCAACGGGACGCAACCGGGACGATTGTTGATTTTACGTTTGTCATGTGCAACCAAACGGCTATGGAGATTACGGGTCAGTCTGTGCAGGAGGTAATTAATAACCGAATGCTTAGTGTTTACCCAAATCTTAAGCCGCAGGAGATAGTCAACAGATTTGTGAATGTTGTTGAAACCAGAAAAGTAGACCGGTTCGAGTATT
>CAXTJJ010000374.1:0-6381 GCA_964244155.1 uncultured Spirosoma sp. | reverse complement strand
CATGACCGGGACCGGTATACGTAGCGGCATAATGATAATGGTTATTTCGGGCATTGAATCCTCCGTCCATCATCCGCCGAAAACCGCCTGACCCGAATTTGTCATAATAACGATACAGATAGTCATAGCGCATTTGATCGACCACAATCCCAACAACCAGTTTTGGCCGGGCCATTGGTTTATGGGTTGAGTTAGTCGCGGTGGTCGATGTTTTTTTAGACTGAGCGAAAGATGCTGTGGTGAGTAAAGCCACTGCCAGGATCGAAAAAAGTAGGCGCATAAAGCCGTTTCTATTGAGTGTTTGAGTACTAAAAGCAAATGTACAAACAAATTGATGGGCCAACGAACGAAGTAAATGAAGGGACTATGAACAAACAAAAATGAAACCAGAACCCCGTTGAGTTCGTATTATAAGTCGATTGGCCCTAGTGGCAACAATGTTGTGCTAACTTGGTTAACTCACTAGCGAATCGTTTTATCGCACTTTATGATTCAGATTACAAACCCGGCTTCGCTCGGCCTGACAGCCTTACTATTCTTCATCGCTATTTTTGGGCGGTATGTGCTGTTTTCACTGGGATTCTGGTGGCTGTTTAAGGTTTCCTTAAAAGACCAGTTTGCCCATCGGGCCGTGCAGACCCGACCCAGGAAAGCCGGTCAGGATTGGCGTGAAATTGGCTGGTCGGTGTTGACATCTCTTATATTTACCGGGTTGGCGCTGGCGGTTATCCTGGCTTATCAACAGGGATATACGGCTATTTACACTGATATCAACCGGTATCCCCTAGTCTGGTATCCAGTTAGTATTGCCATTGTGCTGTTCATTCACGAAACGTATTATTATTGGCTCCACCGCTGGATGCACCGGCCGGGCGTCTACCGTTTGGTTCACAAAACGCACCATGACAGCATCACGACGTCGCCCTGGACTGCATTTTCGTTTCATCCGACCGAGAGTACTTTACAAGCGATTATCATTCCCATCCTGACCTTCATATTGCCACTGCACATTTCGGCGGTAGGGTTGATTTTGCTGATTATGACCCTGTCAAGTGCAATTAACCACCTGAACACTGAAGTGTATCCCCACGATTTCGATAAACACTGGCTGGGCCGCTGGCTCATTGGCGCAACGCACCACAGTCTGCATCACACACAGTTTCGATTCAACTACGGTCTGTATTTCACCTTCTGGGATAAATGGATGAAAACCGAAAGCCCGGATTTCCACAGGCTCTTTGGGGAGAAAACGAGTAAGGGAGTGAAGAATGTAAAATGAAAAATACACTGTTGGCTATTCTTCATTTTACACTCTACATTTTTCACTCCCTTTCCTATTTGCTTCGGTCAATTGTGTATTGCACCAGTTGATGTAACGATTGGCGATAGGGCGAATCGGGGAAGTTATTCAGTAGCGCCTGCGCTTGTGCGACATAGTGGTTCATAGCTTTGGTCGCGTATTCGATACCACCCGAATTCTTAACAAATGCAATTACTTCATTAACTTTTTTAGGTTTCTCGCTTTCGTTTTTGATGATGTTGATGATCCGGCGCTTTTCCAGATAGCCGCTTTTATTAAGGGCATAAATGAGTGGCAGGGTCATTTTCTTCTCTTTAATATCAATACCCAGTGGTTTGCCAACTTCAGCTGTTCCGTAATCGAACAGATCGTCTTTAATTTGGAAGGCAATACCAACTTTCTCACCAAAGGCGTGCGCCTGATCGACAATTTCCTTTGCCGCCCCTACCGAGCGTGCCCCAACGGCACAACAGGCAGCAATCAGCGAGGCTGTTTTTTGTCGGATAATTTCATAGTAAATATCTTCGGTAATATCCAGTCGCCGGGCTTTATAAAGTTGTAATAATTCGCCTTCGCTCAACTCGCGTACGGCTGTGGAAACAATACGGAGCAGGTCAAAATCACTGTTATCGACTGAGAGCAACAAGCCGCGTGAGAGCAAATAATCACCTACCAGTACCGCAACCTTATTTTTCCAGAGCGCATTAATCGAGAAGAAGCCCCGTCGATAGTTGGATTCATCGACCACATCATCATGAACCAGGGTCGCTGTGTGAAGTAATTCGATCAGAGACGCCCCCCGGTAAGTGGCTTCTGAAATAGGACCACACACGCCCGCCATTAAAAACACAAACATGGGACGCAGTTGCTTGCCCTTCCGCTTCACAATATAATTCATGATTTGGTCGAGCAGCATGACATCGCTTTTCATTTGCCCTTTAAACTTCTGCTCAAACAATTCCATTTCAGCAGCAATCGGGGCTTGTATATCGGCGACGGTAATAGGCATTTGAAGGTAGTGAGTCGGTAAGTCAACGAGTTGATAACGAGGCCGCCTGTGCGGTCGGTAAGCGCTTGACGCATGATTTAATGGCTTACTGACTGACTAGCATACAAATTTACCAACTAAATTTCTGGCAAGTATAGTAAGGAAAGTGCAGACACCGAAAAAGCCGTTTACAAAACCTGGCGTCCTTTTGATAACTATACCCTGAGCCAATTCGTTTGATTAGTAGTTGAAAAGTATCAACTTACCATATTTGTGTATGGCTAACGCCACCTACTATACTCCATATGATTGATAATCCTACTCCAACTCTTCCTTATCCGGTAGTTCATCCAACCTCGACCAGCACACCGCATCGAGCACTCGTGTTGGGGGGTGGTTCACTCAAAGGAGCGTTTCAGGTAGGTGCTGCTATGGCGTTGTTTGAGTCGGGCTTTGTTCCCGATCAACTCTACGGCATTTCAGTTGGGAGCCTCAACGCGACGTTTATGGCCAACGAAGCCGCCCGTCAACATACCGAAACGGGTAAGGTCGATTGGGTAAAAGTGGGTAAGTATCTGATTGAGTTCTGGATTCGAAACATCACCAAACCCAGCGATGTAGCCGTCATTCGGTCGCGGTTTCGGATGGGATATAACACGATTATGAGCCGGTTTGATGGTTTACTGGATAACTCGCCCATTCAAAATCTAATCCGGCATCATGTTGATATAGAAGCCATCAAGAATGGACCTGTAAAGATCAAAGTAGGTGCGGTTGACATCATACAGGGCGATATGTTCTATGCCGATGCCTATGACCCTAACTTTCTGGATTTTGTGTATGCCAGTAGCTCGTTGCCATTTCTGATGCCCGCCGTACAAATTGGGGGCGATCACCGACGTGCTTTTCTCGATGGCGGTCTGCGTGAAGTAGCCCCCCTGCGGGTAGCTATTGAAGACGGTGCTGTTGAAATAGCCTGCGTAGCCTGTCATGCCAAAAAAATATACAACGAGAAGTTCAACTACCGAAATCTGCTGAACCTGATGGACCGGGTCAAAGACATTACGGTCAATCAATTGGTAAACAACGATATTGCCTGGGCCGAACGCTTTGCCAGTCGGGAACACCTGAGCGGCCGAAATCTCGATTTAACCATAATCCGCCCTACTGAGCCATTGTCGCTTAACCTGATGCGATTTACTTCAGAGGATATTGGCCGGGTCATTGTGCAGGGCTATCAGGCCGGAACAGACAGGCTCAAACATAACCGGCAGAATGGCAGCCCAACGATTTTGCCCTGATTTGCCTTGGAACGATAGGGCCCTCCACAGAAATGAGTATAGATGGGTTAAAACAAAGCAGACACCTCGATAGGTCGATCGGTCGTGATAATATCACCACCCCGGCTAAATAACTTCTTATACCCACTTGTCGCTTCAACCATAGGCATCTCGTCCAGTTGGTTTATCCCATAAGTACCCACAGAAGCCAGAATGCCCAGTTTATGCAAACGCTCATAAAAAGCATCTGGCTGTGGTTTTTGAGGTGTCAAGGCAATCAGTCGTCCAGACGCCAGTCGGCTCGTTTCTAGCCGCTCCAGATCAGCCATAGTATTCACGCCTACAGCCAGCCATAAGGTGGGATAGTGGTCCCGAACCCGTTGTGCCTCTATCATTGAATAGCAAATGACAAAAACCGAATGTACGGCCTGATGCTTCTCAACCTCTTTCATCACCTGTAAGGGATCGGTTCCTGGCTTTACATCCAAGGCTAACATGTATCGGTTTTTGTTCCACACAAGTACCTCCGCAAAAGTTGGTATTGATTGACCGGTCAGTGTGCCAGACAGGGTTTTAAGCCTACTCTTTTTCAACTCAGCCAACTTCTGCCCGGCTACTGGCCCTTTTCCGTCAGATTCACGGTCCAATGTTGTGTCATGCAACAGAACCAGACTGCTATCAAGCGTCAGGCGTACATCCATCTCGATGATGGCATTTGGGAGTGCCCTCGCCGTTTTGTCGAATGTCGTTAGCGAGTTTTCAGTATCTGTGGGTCCGGGCCCTCCTCTGTGCGCTAAAATAAGGGGACGTTTTTGAATTGGTTTATACTTAAAAAAGGCATCAACCGTCTGACTATCAGAAAAACGATTTGCCACCTGTCCTATTCCCTCATACGCGATCAGAGAAAATAGTAGCAAGAAAAAGTTAATTTTCATGACATAGAGCTGGTTAACTAAAAATCCCCCGTCACAGAAACTGCGCGGGGGATTTTAGAAGGTAATGGTGGCTTAGTTAAAAATATAACGAAGGCCAATTTGAGCCTGATAGACGTCACCACTGTTCAGCGAAGCGCTTTTTGTGAATGAATCTTTTAACAGAACCGTTTGTCCATTGATTGTTTGGGTAGCTAAACGATAGCTGGGTATACCTGTCGTTGTGTTTACACTTACCAGCGATAATGGGTTGAACGTAGTTTGCAGATTACTTACACCCCACGCATTATTGAGCAAGTTGCCAACGTTCAGAATATCAACCCGGAGCTGAATCGTGTTCCGCTTGCCTTTGTTACCAACTGCTACGTAGAATTCCTGAATGGCTGTGAAGTCGAAACGAGCCAACCATGGGAAAGCACCGCCATTCCGTTCAGCATATTGGCCACGACGGGTCTTCAGATAATCGTTACCATTGATATAGGCATCGAAAGCAGCCTGCTGCTGTTCTGGTGAATATACTACAGCATTCGCTCCTGTTCCTACCGTAAGTGGGCTGAACGTCAGCTCAGACGCGCTTTTAGGTACGTAAATCAGGTCGTTGTTTGTCTGACCATCAAAGTTAAGATCCTGGCTGTAGACATACGAAATTTTGCCACCGCTCTGGAATGTACCCCCTAAGGTAACGGCCGTAGAGCCACCAAATTTGCCACCGTAGTTCAACCGATAGTTGACGTAGCCATTGATCCGGTGACGCAGGTCATTATCCGAATACGATGTAGTTAAATAATTCTGTCCATATACCGAGGGAACGTTAGCCTGAACGGTACTGCCCACGAAAGCAAGATCGCGAGCTTGGCCATATGTATAGGACACCAATCCACCAAAGCCACGGGTAACTGGTTTCTCCAGTTTGAACGTTACGATATACGAATCACCTTTATTCGTGTTCTTCAGAACAAATGCGTTGGCAATCTGTGGGTTGATATAACGGGCTTGCGCTACGGTGTTAGCAGCACCAGTACCGCTGCTTACTACACCAAAAGCAGGGAAAACGTTACGCGTATCAGGGCCGCTCAGCGTCTTGGTAGGTGCTTTCAGGTTAGCATCAATGTAACGCAGAGCCTGTATGTTCTTATTATAGATAAACTCAACCGTACCAACCAGACCTAAAGGCAATCTCTGGTCGACAGCAAGGTTGGTTTTCCAGATTTGAGGATATTTCAGGTTTGGGTCTGATGCGTTGATGGTATACGGTAACAGTTTCGTCAGATCGACAGTTGACGGATCGGGTGGACGAACAGCAGCCGGCAATTTGCTAGGGTCCGTTACGAACGGATAAGCCGTTGTGTTCGTCACCGTGATCAGGGCTGTGTTAACACCATTGTTACCTAACTGGTTAGAAACCAATACTTCAGGAATACGGGATACAAAGATACCTGTACCACCCCGAATCTGGGTTGTCTTATCGCCTTTCACATCGAAGTTGAAACCAAAACGGGGCGACAACAGAACACGAGCTTTAGGGAACGTACCCGTGCTAATTTTATAAGGTGCTCCGTTTTCATCATTAAACGTCAGGCCTTCAACAATCGGGTTATTAAAGTCTTTTGCTGTACTGTTGTCGTAAGCAAAAAGATCAGCCCGCAAACCGTATGTCAGTTTTAAATTCTGGGTAGCCTGAAATTCGTCTTGCACATACGCACTGTACAAATTCCGCTTTAACTGCTGTAAAGGCTCACCACCACCTGGAATCAGCGAATAACGCAGGTTATACTTAGCTAACGTAACCGGCGATGTTGTACTATTGGGGTTGCTGATCGACGCTAACGCAGCTGTCTTGAAGTCTGCAATGGAGTTATACACATATACACCATTCGATGA
>CAXTJJ010000373.1:0-6420 GCA_964244155.1 uncultured Spirosoma sp. | reverse complement strand
AGACGCCATTGTTCATACCACCATATCCCCACATCGAATAGGGCGAGTACATGCCGTTGGACTGAATTTGCTGTTTGTCTTTAGAATCCATAAAGAACCGGATAACTAAATCGGCTTCACCCTGGGTCACGGGTTTATAACCGTGTGCTTTCAGCGATTGATCAAGCGCATCGGCAATACGGCGTTGGTTCAGGTTACTGCCCACAATGGGGTCGGCGTTGCGTTGGCGATCAGCTTCGATACGATAAGTGGCAAACTGCCGAACATTGACTTTAGGATCGTAGTCGTATTTGACCGTAATGGCCGGAGCGCAGGACGCCAGCGTGCCGGCGACTAACAAACTGGTGATTATGCGGTTAATTTTCATTTTTTTGAATCGTTAGTTGGTATCGAACCGATTAGTAAACGTTAAAAAAAAGCCGTTCGTATATCCCAACTTAATAACTAAAAACAGGCTTCATTCGTTCGGATTTCGCTCGTTTCCCAGGCGTAAATACAAGCGTGTAAGCTCTTGCTAATCAGCCACAATGCAGCTGTTAAGCTTTTTTAACAAACTCTTAATCCTATGTGCAAAAAGCCACTACCCGGATGGGCAGTGGCTTTTATATGAGCAAACGCGTGTATTATAATTAAGCACTGGCCAGCGCTTCGGCACCACCCACGATTTCGAGGATCTCGGTCGTGATAGCCGCCTGACGCGTCCGGTTATACACCAGACGAAGTTCTTTCAACAATTCGCCTGCGTTTTCAGTCGCTTTGTCCATAGCGGTCATTCGTGCACCGTGTTCCGATGCGTTTGAGTCCAGAACGGCTTTATACAACTGAATTTTGATCGTTTTAGGAATTAATTCCGTAATAATCTCAATTTCTGATGGTTCAAATGTATAATTGACAGAGGCTGTTATGATACCGGACTTCGATGAGTCAGCCAAATCTGTCGAAACGATTGGCAGCATTTGTTCCGTCCGTACAATCTGCATGGCGGCATTTTTGAACTCATTGTAAATCACCTCAACTACATCGTAGCGACCGTTGGCAAAACCATCCATCGCTTCTTCTGCAGCTGCCCGAACTGACGCGAAATTTAACTTGGCGAACGTATCAACGTGCAACGTGTTGACCTTAAAGCCCCGACGCTGGAAGGCTTCAGCACCTTTTTTGCCGATGGCCATAATCTCAACGTTGCCCGACCGAGCCTGCGCCGAATATTTCTCATCCATTACGGTCAGAGCGCCTTTCACCACGTTTGTGTTAAACGCACCACACAAGCCCCGGTCTGAGGTAACCACAATCAACAAGACCCGCTCGATCGGGCGAGCCTGCTTGTAGGGGTTCTCCGACGCGCTTTCAGCCCCAGCCGAAACAGTTCCGAGCATCTGGCTCAACTTCTGAGCGTAGGGCCGCAGCTGTGTAATATTATCTTGAGCCCGGCGCAACTTGGCAGCCGCCACCATTTTCATGGCTTTAGTGATCTGTTGAGTCGAGTTAATCGACGAAATCCGAGCGCGTACTTCTTTTAAGGATGCCATGGGACAGTTGGTGAGTTGGTGAGTTAGTAAGTCGGTGAGTCGGTAAGTCAGTAAGTGGATGACGCGAAAGCAATACTTATGCGTCAGCTACTTACTGACTTACCGACTTACTGAATTACCGACTCCAACTGACTAAAATTAATAATTTGCAGACAGGTCGGCCGCTACTTTCTTCAATGCTGCCGTGCTTTCGTCAGTTAATTTACCGGCACGAAGATCGCTCAACACATTCGGGTACTGAGCGCTCAGAATCATAGCGAATTCGCTTTCAAACGCTTTCACCTGATTGACAGGAACTCTGTCAAGCAAACCGTTAACCGACGCATAGATAATAGCAACCTGTTGCTCAACCGGCACTGGCGAATACTGAGGTTGTTTTAGCATCTCCTGGTTCCGACGACCCCGTTCAATCGTCAGTTTGGTCGATGCATCAAGGTCCGAACCAAATTTGGCGAAAGCCTCCAGTTCGCGGAACTGTGCCTGATCCAGTTTCAAGGTACCAGCTACTTTTTTCATCGACTTGATTTGGGCATTACCACCCACGCGCGATACCGAAATACCTACGTTAATGGCCGGACGAATACCCGAGTTGAACAAGTTCGACTCCAGGAAGATCTGACCATCCGTAATCGAAATCACGTTGGTTGGAATATAAGCCGATACGTCACCTGCCTGGGTTTCGATAATCGGCAGCGCCGTTAGCGAACCACCACCTTTCACCCGGTCTTTCAAACTTGGCGGCAGGTCGTTCATCGTTTTGGCAATATCGTCGTTCTGGTTGATTTTTGCGGCCCGCTCTAACAGACGACTGTGCAGGTAGAACACGTCTCCCGGATACGCTTCCCGTCCTGGCGGGCGACGCAGCAGCAGCGACACCTCGCGGTAAGCAACCGCCTGTTTCGACAAATCGTCATAAACAACCAGAGCAGGACGACCTGTATCGCGGAAGAACTCACCAATAGCAGCTCCCGTAAACGGTGCAAAGAACTGCATCGGGGATGGATCCGATGCGTTGGCGGCAACGACTACGGTGTAATCCATGGCCCCTGCCTTACGCAGTGTTTGCTCTACCTGCTTCACGGTCGATGCTTTTTGACCGCAGGCTACGTAGATACAGAACACCGGTTCTCCTTTGTCGTAGAATTCCTTCTGGTTGATGATGGTATCGATAGCCACCGCCGTTTTACCCGTCTGGCGGTCACCGATAATCAATTCACGCTGGCCCCGGCCAATGGGGATCATGGCGTCGATAGCCTTGATACCTGTTTGTAGCGGTTCGGTTACGGGTTGGCGGAAAATTACGCCCGGTGCTTTACGCTCCAGCGGCATTTGGTACAATTCACCCTGAATAGGACCCAGACCATCAATTGGTAAGCCGAGGGTGTTCACCACGCGTCCCAGAATGCCATCACCAACGTTCACGTAGGCAATTTGGTCGGTACGTTTTACGGTATCACCTTCTTTGATTTCTGAGTAATCGCCGAGCAAAACAGCTCCGACGTTATCTTCTTCGAGGTTCAGGGCCATTGCCTGAAGACCATTGTCAAAAGACAGCAACTCGCCGGCCTGCACTTTCGAGAGGCCGTAGATACGCGCTACGCCGTCGCCGATTTGCAGCACCGTACCGACTTCTTCGAGTTCAGCCTCGGTTTGTGTTCCGGCCAGTTGTTGGCGAAGGATGGCTGATATCTCGTCGGGTCTTACGGATTCCATATGTGTATAATGAAAATTTAATGTTGGTTTTTCGGCCGCAAAGGTATGATTAAAATTCGATAAAACTGCGACGAAACGGAGAAATAACGGCTGAATGTTAGACTTTTCCGATAATCCGGTCTTCCCTTTTTCGCCATTAGCCAAAGCCAGTAAACCGTTCATCCGAATTAACAGTAGTTTAAGCCGCTAAAATTGATATGTGCCAACTTTTAAACTACTTTTAGTGATCTGACCATACAACAATTTGTAGCCCGTAAAACCAGCTTTTTTCAGCTGTTTTTTTACCAAACTCATCAATAACTAAACTTTTATCCTACTCATTCACGTTTTAGTAGTGTATTTCATTTCCATCATAATATACCCCCGTTTCGTTTTTTCGCATGAAGTTCAACCAATGGATGCTGGCCGGTATGGCGTCAGCCGTTTTCATCGCCGGTAGCGCGACTGCACAAGTAAAAAAATCACCTGTAAAAAAAGCTGTCCCAGCCAAATCGGCGTCAGCCGCTAAACCAGCTTCTGCTGGGATGGCCCTGGCTTCAACACAAGATTCTGTCAGTTATAGCATTGGCGTTTTCATGGCTCAGAACCTGAAACAACAGGGCATATCTGATCTCAACAATGCCTTATTGATGCGTGGTCTGCAAGATGCACTGGCCGGGCAAACTACCCAACTGACGATGGAGCAATGTAGCCAGGTTATGAGTGGGTTTATGCAGAAGCAGATGGCTGTCCGTAATGCAGAAGGTATTAAGGCGTCAGCTGAAAACAAAAAAATCGGCGCTGCTTTTCTGACCGAGAACAAAGCAAAGGCAGGTGTTGTTACTACCGCTAGCGGCCTGCAGTATTCGATTGAGAAAGAGGGAACAGGCGCTAAACCGACGGCTACAGACCGAGTTAAAGTACACTACACCGGTAAACTTCTGGATGGTAAGGTATTCGACAGTTCAGTAGAGCGTGGGCAGCCCGCCGAGTTTGGCGTGAATGAAGTGATTAAAGGCTGGACAGAAGCCCTCCAATTGATGCCGGTAGGCTCGAAATGGAAGCTGTATATCCCGTCTGATTTGGCTTACGGAGACCGTAGTGCCGGTGCCGATATCAAACCCGGTTCAACATTAGTCTTCGACGTAGAGTTGCTTGATATAGTGAAGTAAGAAGTAGTGAAGTAAGTGTAGTGAGTGTAGTAAGGCATGAGCGTATGGATAAGTACACATTTTCGTTTTGACTTACTTCACCCACTACACTTGCTCCTCTAAATGACCAATTATAACCCTGGGTAATGTAGATGAAAAAGTATCTGGTAACCCTAGTGCCCGTGCTGATGCTCAGCTTTCAGCCGGATTCGCCATCGAGTGGCGCACCTAATGTCGATTCAAACGGCATATCAATTGGTACAAGCCAGGGGAGCACGCTGTCCTCCCCGACATCTGTATCTGTGGGTGCTGATTTAAAGCCGTCTATTTCGCAGGAGAAAGTGGAAGCACTGGTTGCCAAGCTTTTGACCCAGTACCATTACCGTAAAGTGCCATTGAATGACTCTTTATCAGCGGTAGTATGGGACAATTACCTGAAAGAGGTAGATGGCAACAAGACCTATCTGCTGGCATCAGATGTGGCCTCGTTTGAGAAATACCGCTATCAGATTGATGATGCCCTGATCAATGGTGATCTTACAGCTGCTTATGATCTCTATAATGTATTCCGCAAGCGCTATCAGGAGCGCAGCGAGTTCATTAAAGAGCAGATCAAAAAGCCATTTACCTTCACGGCCGACGAGAGTTTCAACACAGATCGGGAAAAAGCAGCCTGGCCTAAAACGGTAGAGGAGCAAAATGAATTGTGGGCGAAAATCCTGAAAAATCAGGAACTGGAACTACGTCTGGGCAATCGGAAAGACAGTGCCGTGGTTGCCCTGATGACTCAACGGTATACCAATCTTGACAAAGCGATCAATCGCTACAAAAGTGCCGACGTGTTTCAGATGTACATGAACTCGTTTGCCGAAGCACTTGACCCGCACACCAATTATTTATCGCCAACAAACGCTGACCGTTTCAATCAGGAAATGAGTCAGTCGCTGGAAGGTATTGGTGCCATGCTGCGCGAAGATGGGGATTATATCCGTATCACCGATGTGTTGCCCGGTGGACCGGCCTTCAAAAGTAAATTACTCAACAAGGAAGACAAAATTGCCGGCGTAGCTCAAGGTGATAATGGCCCAATGGTTAATACCATGAACTGGCAGGTCGATGAGGTTGTCAAACTGATCAAAGGGCCTAAAGGCACCGTTGTTCGCTTGCAAATCATATCGCCGAATGCATTAGCTGGTGCTCCTCCAAAAGAAATTCGGTTGGTACGGGAAAAAATCAAATTGGAAGAACAGCGGGCAAAAAAAGAAGTCATTGAAGTGACCGACAATGGCAAGCCGTTCAAGATCGGGGTCATTAATGTGCCCATGTTCTACCGCGATTTCGAAGGTGCCCGCAAACGTGAAGAAGGCTTCAGCAGTACAACAAGCGATGTTAAACGGTTTGTTGAAGAGTTGAAAGAAGAGAAAGTGGATGGTATTGTCATCGACCTTCGCGATAACGGCGGTGGATCGCTCACCGAAGCCATCGACCTGACTGGCATTTTCATTCCCAAAGGTCCGGTGGTTCAGGTAAAGGAATCAACGGGTGAGACAGAAGTCTATTCGGATAAGGATGGCGGCAGTGTCGTCTATGATGGTCCACTGGCTGTACTGGTGAACCGCTTTAGTGCCTCAGCTTCAGAAATTTTTGCGGCTGCCATTCAGGACTACAAGCGTGGTGTCATCGTAGGTGGTCAAACGTTCGGCAAAGGAACCGTACAAACGCTGATCGACCTGAACCAGTGGTTGCCTAAAGAACCAGAGAAAGTTGGTCAGGTAAAAATGACCATCCAGAAATTCTATCGCATCAACGGGAGCAGCACACAGCATAAAGGCGTAACGCCCGATGTACAGTTACCGTCGGCGTTTTCGGCCGAGGAGTATGGCGAAAGTTCACAGCCTAGCGCACTGCCCTGGGATCAGATTAATTCGACCCGGTATGACGTGTCGCGTGGTTTGGACGATAAAATCCTGAGCCGCCTGCGTGAGCGTTTTGACCAACGGCTTAAGTCAGATCCGGAACTGAAACAGTTATCGCAGGACCTGGCTGAT
>CAXTJJ010000372.1:0-6428 GCA_964244155.1 uncultured Spirosoma sp. | reverse complement strand
CTCACTGGCTGTAGATGGGCCACCCACCTCAGAGATCCACCCGCTTTCCGGAGCGGTTCCGGATTCATTTACAGTTATCGGCCTGTATTACGCTGCCGATCAGGCGCACGCTTTTTACAAAGACCACAGCCTGCCAGCCGCCGCCCCGGCTTCGTTCAGGCAATGGACGGCGAATGAGATCAACTACGCCCAGGATAAAACGCATATTTATTTTCAGGAGAAACTAATGGCAGAAGCCGACAACGCATCGTTTCGCTTACTGAAAGATTTCTACGCGCAGGATGCCAACGCTGTATTTTATGAACACAAGCCCCTGTCGGGCAGCGACCTTACGTCGTTCACGGTGCTGGAATACGGCTATGCAAAAGACGCCAGCCGGGTTTATTATGAAGGCAAGGTGCTGAAAAAGGCAGACCCGGCTTCCTTTACGCTGGTTAGTAATGAGGCCGACCGGGATGCGGCTGACAGGCATTATTCATACAAGGATGGCCAGCGCGTGAAGCCCGAATAAAGACGCAGCGCTTCATTATAACCAACGCAACAGTATACTGAGCAATAATGACACAGGCGAAAATTCGATGGTCAAATTCACGATGCGAAATTACCCAGGTCAGGTCGAATGAGCAGTGAAGAGTTCCTTTGTTTTAAACACGCTTTTCCAGAGAAGACCACAATCAGTGATGTACCGATCAGTGATTGATTCGCGAGTGACTGGCAGGCTATTTCCTAAAAAACGAACCGGAGTGGATACAACACCACGCTCCGGTGTTCAGCTTCCGTCGGGAAACTAGTATTTCAAACTCATGCCACCATCCATAATCAGTTCGGCACCCGTAATGAACCGGGCCGCATCGCTGCTGAAATAGGCCACCAACTTACCGACATCCTCGGCCAGGCCCATTTTCTTTAGCGGGACCCGATCAATCATCCAATCATTTAGCTGAAGCAGTTGCACATCACTATAGCCCGCTTTTCGCATAATTTCAGTTTGGGTCGGACCCGGACTGACGCTATTGACCCGGATCTGGCGGGGGGCCAGTTCGACCGCAGCGATCCGCGTGAGGACATTTAGCGCGGCCTTGCTGGCCGAATAAATCGACGAATTGGCGCCATCCATGCTCGCCGTGTTCGAGGATAGCAATACAACCGATGCGCCGTCATGGAGCAAGGGAATAAATTTGCTCAAGGTAAAGTAGGCACCCTTAAAGTTGATGTTCATGACCGAATCAAACGCTTCTTCAGTTGCCTGCTCAATGCTGGCTCCTCCCACAATGCCGGCGTTAACAAAGAGAATGTCAATTTTTCCGTACCTATCCTTCACAAAAGCAACCAGTTCCTCTATAGCAGCCAGTTGACCCTGATCTGCTACTTTGCCGGTTACGCCTAATTCAGCGGCTGCTTTCTCAACGGCTTCTTTTCGCCGACCTGTAATCAATACCTGGGCTCCCTGCTCTTTTAATTCTTTAGCGGCAGCATACCCGATGCCGCTATTGCCGCCCGTTACCAGCGCAATTTTTCCTGTTAGCGTATTCATAAACGTATTAGTTAATTTGATCGGTGCAAAAGTAAAATCAATTTGGTATAACTTTGTTACCAGTATAACCAAGTATACCAGCTATGCAGGACGAAGAGAATTTAGAGATAGTCAATGATGGGGTAGCCAGTCCCCGCAATCAGCGCCAGGAAGTGCAGGCCTTGCAGGACACGATTTATGTGATTGGGGGCAAATGGAAGCTACCCATCATCAATTCGATCTGTAATGGCAACAAACGCTTCCGGGAAATCGAACGCAGTATTCCCGGCATTACCACCCGGATGTTGTCGCGGGAATTGAAAGAGATGGAAGCCAATGGGCTGATTCTCCGAACGGTGATTCCATCGACGCCGGTCGGGGTGGAATATACCTCAACGCCGTATTGCCAGTCCTTTGGGGATATTATTCTGGCGATGATCAACTGGGGGAAACAACACAGGGAGCGGATGATGCACCAAAGCTAGTAAGCGGGCGGGTTGACAAAGGCATTGGCAAAAGCCCAATGAAGCATGCTGATTGGCCCTCGAAAATGTCCGGTTCGACAGCAACGGTGGCCGCCTGAAGGCCAGTCCGGTTCCGGAGAGACTGGCTGGGGTAACTTTGTGAGCCACTGGGAAAAGATTCGTTTTTACCCCTCTTCAGGGTCAGTTTAACAGGCAGACGAAGCCTGGACTGAATCGCAACACTTATTCCAACTGGCTTTCGGCCTTGAGCAACCCATCACAAGCACGAATATTGGCAAAGCGCTGGCGGCATCGGATGCGGGGATTAAGGGGACCTATGCTTTCCAAACGCCGGGCCTGCGCAACAGTAGTCTGACGGCCCCCAGTCGATTGAATCCGGGAGGCAACATTCGCTGAAGCGGCTAAAGTTTAGCGCGATTTCACCCGTCGACTATTTATGGCTGTAGGGTCAACCAGAGAGTTCATCGGATCTGCTCCGATTTAAAAAGCCGACTGCTCGCTAACAGATGAAACGGATCTCCCCTGCCCGTTCAAGCAGTTGAAATCCGCTCATTACAGGCTATCACTTCAGTATAACCTCTCAACGACCGAATAGCTGTTTATGGCAATGCAAACGCCACATACCAATCTCCCGACTTCGTTTTGAGTTTGCCACCTCCGCAGGCAATCACCACATATTGCTTGCCATTGACGGCGTAGGTACTCGGCGAAGCATACCCGGCGGCAGGCAGTTTAGCGCGCCAGAGTTCACGGCCCGTTTTTCGGTTGAAAGCCCGAATCAGTTCGTCGCGGGAGGAAGCAATGAACAGCAACCCGCCCGCCGTGACAGCCGGGGCACCATAGTTGTCAGTACCCGTCGGGGGCAGGCCCTTCGCCACCAGTTCAGGATATTCGCCCAGCGGGACTTGCCAGCGGTGTTCGCCCGTATTCATGTCGATGGCCGTCAGCGTGCCCCAGGGTGGGCGGCTCACGGGGTAGCCCGCCCGGTCGTACCAGCGGGTAAACCCGGTATGATGGTAGGGCGCCGTGTTCAGATCCGCCTTGCTGGCCACGGACGTTGTTTTACCAAACAAAAAATCTACAATGGCTTTACGCTCAGCGTCCTTCAGGTGCGTAAAGGCCGGCATCATGCCCTGACCTTTAGCCAGCACCTGGGCCACGGATGCCGGGTTGCGTTTTTGAGAAATACTGCTCAGGGCCGGATAGCTACCGTCGTGACTGCCTTCGCGGTTTTGGCCGTGGCAGGCGGCACAGTGGGTTTGGTAGAGTTGGCTACCCGTGCGGTCAACGGTTTTGGCCGACAACGAAGCGGCCGGGGTCGGAACCAGCCCCATCGTGACCGGTATTTGCTTTGAAGGAACATACATGATCCCCTCTTCATCCACCGCTGCCCCGCCCCACTGCGCCCCGCCATCGGTGCCAGGGAAAAACACGGTCCGGTTAGGGCTCAGGGGAAGGGGAATAAACTCCTTCCCCGATTGCCAGCGCCGGAGCTGGGCCAGCACGGTGTCGCGGTCGGTGACAAAGTCGTTAACATCGCTTTCCGAAAACGACTGCCGGGTAAAGGGTGCGGGTTTGAGGGGAATCGGCTGGGTAGGCCAGGCTTTTTCGCCCGGAACGGTGGAAGCGGGCATGGGGCGTTCCTCAATCGGAAACAGCGGCTTACCCGTAACCCGGTCGAAGACGAACAGGAAGCCTTGCTTGGATAAAACCGAAACAGCATCCACCTTTTTGCCGTCATGCACGACGGTGAATAAATTGGGCGGAGCCGGAATATCGCGGTCCCAGATGTCGTGATGGATTGTCTGAAAATGCCAGCGTCGTTTACCGGTGGCCGCATCGAGAGCTATGAGGCTGTTGCCGAACAGGTTCTGACCGGGCCGGGTACTGCCGTATAAATCGAAAGCTGCCGTTCCGGTGGGTACATACACGATGCCGCGCTGCCGGTCTATGGCCATACCCATCCAGTTGTTGGCTCCGCCGAAGTTAAGGTGGCCGTCTTTGGGCCAGGTATCGGCCCCGTACTCGCCGGGATGTGGAATGGTGTGGAACGTCCAGACGAGCCTCCCCGTGTGCAGGTCGTAGGCACGAACGTCGCCGGGCAGGGCCGGTGCGACTTCCGAAACCCGGTGGCCCATGATAAGCAGATTTTTATATACCACGCCCGGCGTGTTGCTCACCACGTATTCGTCGGCACCGGGACGGGCGAGGCCCTCTTTTAAGTTGATTTTTCCACCTTTACCAAAACTGGTCACCGGTTTTCCCGTTCGGGCATCGAGGGCGTAGAGCAGTGAGCCGTAAGCGAAAAAAATCCGGGCCTCCTTCCCATCGGTCCAGTAGGTAACGCCCCGGCTATTCATAGCGAAGGTATCGTCGGTGAAAGCCGTTTTCCAGAGCTCCCTGCCCGTGGCCGCGTCGAGGGCAAAGGCCTGCGAACCCGCCGAAACACCATACAGCACACCGTCGATGATAAGTGGATTACACTGAATCTGTGTGTTGTTTTTGAGGGTATCGACCCCGCCCGACGCATACTCCCAGGCGACCTGTAAACCCGCCACGTTGCCGGAATTTAGCTGCGTGAGGGGCGAAAAATGGTTGCGATCTGGCCCGCCATTGTATTCCGGCCAATCGGTAGTGGTGGGTTTTTCGGCCAGGCTAAGCAGGCCCAGGGTCAGGAGTAAGGCTGGGTAGGTGAACCGTTTCATAAGTAGGTTTGGAGGAATGCATAAATGTAAACAAAATGGCCGGAAGGCGCTCTATCTATAATTCTGCCTTATCCATAAAGAGCTTGACCGATCCAAGCCTATTTTTACGGTATGAAACAAGCTTTACTTTTCATTCTACTTTTATCAGGGTTTAGTGCGACCTCCCAGGTGCTGCGAAAAAGAACCGTCAAGTTAATGGGCAGCCGGTTCGATATTACCATTGTTGCTAACGACTCTTTATCAGCAGAACACAATATTGACTCGGTGATCGGTGAAGTGGCAAGAATAGAGAATTTAATATCTGACTGGAAAGCGTATACACAAATCTCAGAGGTGAACAGAAATGCCGGGATCGCTCCGGTTCGGGTCGATCCGGAAGTATTTGCCCTGACAGAACGGGCGCTCCATTTCTCTAAAATCACAAACGGTGCCTTCGACATCAGTTTTGCTGCGATGGATCGAATCTGGAAATTCGATGGCTCAATGACAGAAATGCCTGATCCAGAACTGGTTAAAAGATCAGTGGAGAAGGTAGGCTATCAAAACATTGTGCTGGATCGCAAACACTCGACCCTATTCCTGAAGCGAAAAGGGATGAAGATTGGCTTCGGCGCGTTGGGCGAGGGCTATGCCGCCGACCGCTGCCGTGACATGATGCTGGCGCGGGGTTGTAAAGCCGGAATTGTTAACGGATCGGGCGACATGAGCACCTGGGGTAAACAACCCGACGGGAGCGACTGGACCATTGGAATCACCAATCCATTACGAAACGACACTATTTTTGCGGTTGTCCCGCTTCGGCAGAATGCGGTTGTGACGTCGGGTAGTTACGAGAAATTCGTGGTATTCAACGGCAAGCGGTATGCACATATCATCAACCCCAGTACAGGGTATCCGGCAACGGGCGTGAGCAGTGTGACCGTCTTTGGCCCCAGTGCCGAAACCGCGAATGGGTTCAGTACATCGCTGATGGTATTGGGTAAAGAAGCTGGCTTGAAACTGATCAAAAAATATCCACAATACAGATATATCCTGATCACCGACGAAGGGCAGATCTTCTCCTCGCCGAGCCTGGGCTTCAGGCAGCGCAGTTTGTGAGTACTCCTGATTCCTGTTCGGCCAATGACATTCACGCTGGTTTAGTAACAGTCCATTAACACTTGCCCGTGCGACTGATAAACGCTGACGCTCCGACCTAGTTTCGTCTGACAAATTGTTTCGAGTAGTTCGAGCACATTCTTTTGCATAGCCAGCGACCCACAAATCATTAATACCCCTTTCATCATCAGCGCATTGGCAATGAAGTCAGCGTCGCGGGCCAGCAGTTCACTGACATACTGCTTCTTACCCTCCCGCGAGTAAGCAATGTGTACGTTTGAAAGTTGTTGTGCCAACCGGCTCTCTTCCAGAAAATTCCGGTAGATACCGAACGAGGTGCTTTGCCGGAAGCCACAGTATAGATGACAGGGCACCTGTTTTTTGTTCTCACTGATCATACCCAAAAACGGAGCGATGCCAGTGCCGTTAGCGATCAGTATAACAACTGGTGCTTTTTTAGGAAAGTGGAAATGGCGGTTGCTGACGATTTTGGCACGAATTGTTTCACCGGGCATTAGGCCATGTAAAAAGCTGGACCCCAGACCGTTCGTATGCAATCGAACGCTTAGTTGAAGTTCCTTATCCAGCATGCCAATCGAATAAAGGCGCTCGCGGTGGTCGTTGGCT
>CAXTJJ010000371.1:0-6448 GCA_964244155.1 uncultured Spirosoma sp. | reverse complement strand
TGCGGCCCGAATGTCGATGCTGGTTCGGGATCTGCTCGACTATTCATACGTATCTACCCAGCGGGCACCCTTCGACGACGTGCCGCTGACAGGCTTGTTAAGCGAAATCATTGATGAACTTTCTATTGCCATTAAAGAATCCGAAGCGAGCATTAAGTGGAGCGAACTGCCGGTTGTTTACGGAGATAAGGAGCAGTTATGGCAGCTATTTCAGAACTTACTGTCAAACGCTCTCAAGTTCCACCCGCCCGGTGTACCGCCAAAAATTAAGATCACTTACCAAACGCTGTCTATTGCCAGACTGCCAGAATCTGTAGTGAACATACTAAAAACGTCATTCTCCGCAGGCCCGAATGCTAGCCAGTTGTTCTATAAAATCGATGTATCCGACAACGGCATTGGTTTTGACTCCAAATACCTCGACCAGATTTTTCAGATTTTTCAGCGACTGCATGGCCGGAGTAGATATACCGGTACGGGTATTGGGCTGGCCATCTGTCGAAAAGTGATTGAAAACCATCGGGGCGCCCTGACAGCCACCAGCCAGATCGGCTCAGGCGCTACGTTCCATGTATTCCTGCCCATTCCTTAAGCCATTACCTATACTATTTAAACCCAATCGATACTTGTGAATCCGACCATTACCTTCTCCGACCCTAATCTGCTCGACTGGCTTGAGCAGCAATCCGATGAAGCCCTTGACGAAGCCCCTTTTGGCATCGTTCGCATGACGCGTGAGGGTGTTGTCGCAGCTTACTGTAAATCTGAATCACACATTACGGGCATTGCACGAGAATATGCCATCGGTAAATATTACTTTACCCAGATCGCTCCCTGCGCCAATAACATGATGGTGGCGGCCAAATATGCCCTGCCCAACCTCGACGAAGAACTCGATTATATGCTAACCTACGTTTGTGAACCGGTTCGGGTCCGGTTGCGGCTGCTCAAATCGCCCCAGAGTCAGTATCAATATTTTCTGGTCAATCGCAAGTTCATTGCCTAATGGAAGGAAACGCCCAAAAGTACCTGCAAAAGCTGCTACCGCTGTTTCACCATTCGCCCACGGCGATGGCCGAAATCAACGGGCAGGGAGCGATTCGGCAGGTAAACCCAAAAGCGATTCAATTACTAATGCCGCTTGCAGCACACCTTAGCCTGCCCGGCGATAATTTACTTGACGTACTGAAGGGTTTTCTGCCATTCATTGGGCCACTAATCAGTAGCTTCAAAGCCGATACAGGTCTTATTATCGACCAGGAGCCGTACCGCATCCGGTTTACGTTCGATCAGTCGCTGATTGAACGTCATTTCAGCTTAACCATAGAGAAAACCGCACCCGATAGCTTTCTGGTTTTCTTCGATGATGTAACGGACTTTTTACTCAAAGCGGATGTTATGCGCAGCCAACCATGATCTGGACTTCAGATAATGTTCAGCGGATTATACTGGATACGGCCGGGCGAATCATGCAAAAGCCTCATGCTGGCCTGCCCACCATCGTTTCGCCGGAGCTGGATTTATACCACGACCTGGGGATCGACTCCCTGCAACGTATGGAACTGGCGGCTCATCTGAACGAGTTCTTCGGCATTTTCCACACGTCGGCCAGCAACTACCTGTTGGCCGACACCAGCCTGGCTCACTGGACAACCTGCATTTTACGGGCGCGGCTTGAATCGGACGAGTCGATCACGTTCCGCACATCGGGCACAACGGGTACGGCCAGACCCATGAAGCATTCAATGGTATCGCTACTGGCCGAGGCCCGTTTTCTTGCCCGCTTACTTCCCCGGTCCAGACAAGTTGTTAGTCTGGTACCGGCCAATCATATTTTCGGGTTTCTCTATACCATCCTGCTGCCATCGATCTGGGAGTGCCCTCTGTGGTTGCTGTCCGACATCTCTGCCACCGATATTACGACCGATACCCTATTGGTTGGCACGCCGTTTACCTGGGAGTTTCTCTACCAGTCGCTGTTTCAACGCACGCCTATCCACTGCCGGGGCGTATCGTCAACGGCGCCTATGCCACCGGGTCTGTTTCTGCAACTCACGCATTCAGGTGTATCGCTGACCGAGATTTACGGCTCTTCCGATACGGGTGGCCTGGGGTATCGCCAGTCGCCCGACGCTCCTTTTACGTTATTCCCATACATAGCCATACAGCCGGGCGAACCTCTTTCTGCCACTCGCAGCGACACCGGCGAATCGTATTTGCTTCCAGACCGGCTTGAACAGGTAACCGAACGGCAGGTGCGGGTGTTGAGCCGACAGGACGATGCCGTATCCATTGCGGGCGTCAATGTGTATCCTGCCTATATCAAACAGGTGATTGACGCCTGCCCACTTGTGGCCGAATGCGATGTGTATGCCAAAGCCGATTCGGGGGTGAGTCAGCTTTACGGGGCCATTCGGTTACGCGTTCACAATGACCTTAACCGCGAGGGCTGTATGCGCTGGATACGGGAGCACCTGAGCGCCCCCGAACTACCCCGACACCTTTATCTGTATTAGAGGAGTTAAGCAGACTGTTACTTGGCGCGAGCCCGAAAACCACCTCCCCCAATACCAAGAGTAACAAAAAAACCATTGGGTGCATAGCGGGTAGCTACCAGCGTGGTTGGCCCATGCCATCGGGCAGAAGCCGTCGTAAGCCGGTATCCGGCCCGAAGGCTGAGCATTGGTCCGGCACACAGGGCTTTGTCGGGGTTGTTACCCAGCACAACCCAGTCGAATGTCAAGGCTATATCGGTCGAAAAACCGTTAATGGCATAGGTCGTCAGCTTGCCGCTTGTTGTCGTTGTATTGATGTTGAACGAATTGATTCCTGGCCCTACACTGGGATATAGTTTAGTTCGTTTCGTTTGCCAGGCTACCCAGCCAAACCATATGTGGGCATTGGAAGCCGATGATTCTGCCGAAGAGCCCGACGGGAGTGTCTCGATTCGTTTGTTGGCTAAAGCAGATACGCCCAAGCCAGCTAACCAGCGATTGTAACGTCCGTAAACTTCGCCACCAATAAGTACATACTGGTCGCGGCCCATCGCGCTGGCCGATGGGCTAAGCTGCTCGATGGCACTACTGGCCCCTGGCCACTGGCTTGGGCCAAAATAGAGAAAGCCCGCGCCCCCCCGCACATTCTGCGCCTTGCCAACAGTAATCGCCAGCAAAAGGAACACCAGCAGGAAAGCTTGCTGCCAATACCGATCTGAATGAGCCATAACACGCTGATTTTAAGAAACGGCCTGTTTAAAATGGCCTATATTATCTCTGTTCGGCGGTAAACAGTACCGCCAGCCCGCTCTCATGGAGCATAAGCTGGCGGTACTGCAATCGTTTGTCCAGAAGAATTAGCAAACGACCATTTCGTAGTTACGGTGGGCAATGTCAATCTCAGATAGCCAGCAGGGCTGGGTACTGGTTTTTGTCAGTATATCAGAAAACTGGGTAATGCAGGTCGAGTCGTCCACCAGCCAATAGGTATATGAACGAAGTAATAAATAGATTGTGAGGGCCAAGCCCTGACTTGCCAGTACAGTTTCGGGAAGCAGATTACCCTTCCATGCCAATTCTGCCGACCAGTTTTTCAACATGGTCCGGGCCTCTTCTTTAGCGGGGCGCAACGTGTTTTGAGTAAGGGGCTGCCCCTCCTTGATATCATATGGGTAAACAATGGTCAGGCGGATCGATTTGTCCGCGTGAGCCGCTAACCAATTACGCAGAAGGTGCGCTGAACTGGCTGAGCAATCCGTTACATAAAAAGCCGTCTTCATCGACACCATTTTGAGTTGTTTGACTACTCAAAAGTAGGTTTCCCGGTTAGGGCTTCGACTGAGCAAACTTAGGTTATCCAATGATTTTGGTCATTAACCTGCCTCAATGCCGTTTGAAGTACGCTTTACCAAAAGCGCGTTATTGGCTTTCAGTCATTTTATCGGGGCCTGGTGCGTCCTAATTCGTATGTTCTCGAAGAGGTGATTCCCTTTCAGTGTGTTCAGCAACTCGGCTTTCTCTTCTGCAGGGCCAATGAGAACTACAGCATCCTAATGCCGGATAACCTCCCCTAACTTTCTGTAGAAGATCAATTGTCCATGTTTACTAACTATCAGTTTCTCCTTTCCGGGCTTTGGCCCACAGAACAGGTCATCAGGCAGCTACCAGTTGGCCCGACGCAATTTGTTAGGCTGCAACACCCGAATACCAGCCCCAGACAGTTCGATCAATCCGTCTTGTTTAAATTCGCTCAGCGTACGAATCAACGATTCGGTAGCGGTACCGATAACAGCCGCCAGATCATCGCGGGAGAGCTGGATAACAGCATCGGGCTGCTGATCGTACAGCGAAAGCAGTGTATCGGCCACTCGTCGCCGTAGCGAACTGTAGGCCATGGTCAACAGTTGCTTTTCACGCTCGCTCACGCGCCCGGCCAACAGCTTGATAAACTGCTGACCAACAGCCGGATTAGCCTGCAACAGCTGCCGGAAGTCTTCCTTCGGAATATAGACCAAATCGGCATCCTCGAGCGCAATGGCCGAGTCGGTGTACTCGGTGTTTTCGAGCAGGGGAAGGTAGCCAAAAAAATCCCCGGCCTTGTAGAGCCCAATAATCAGCTCTTTTCCATCGGCATTGGTTCGAATCGTTTTCACTTTACCCGACTTCAAAAAATACAGTCGCGTGGGTTCATCACCCTCTATGTAAATAAACTGCTTTTTGCGTACAGCGTGTGCCTTCCGGTCGGTCGACAAGCTCTCCAGGTTGCCCACCTGACGAGCGTCGTCTAAAAACTGGTCGAGCCCGTCCTGCTGCAGGTCGTAATCTGGTTTAAGCTGCTGGGGTGCAACATTCTGGAAGCGGTTCAGCCGCCCTTCAATGGCACTAAGCAACTCCGACTCGTCGAACGGCTTGGTCAGGTAATCATCGGCCCCTAATTCCATACCCTTCCGAAAATCTGTTCGTTCACTTTTGGCGGTCAGGAAGATAAACGGGATGCCCGATAGTTGAGGATTTTTATTAAAAATATGGAGCACGCCATAGCCGTCCAGAATCGGCATCATAATGTCGCAAATGACCAGATCCGGTCGGCTTTCCAGTGCTTTCTCAACACCAAGTTTTCCATTCTCGGCGGTCAAGACCGTGTAACCGGTCAATTCCAGAATTTCGGCAGTATTCTCCCGAATGGCATCGTTGTCTTCAATCAAGAGGATGGTTTTCATATGGCAGGAGTAAGGTTACGGTAGTGCCTTTATCTAATTCGCTCTGGAGATCGACGGTCCCTCCCATTAAGTCAATGTAGCGGGCCACGATGTGCAGACCCAGGCCGGTACCGGGTTTATTAATCGCATTTTGGGCTCGAAAGAACCGTTCGAACAGGTGTTCCTGGTCGTCAACCGAGATGCCGATTCCTTGATCGGCTACCGATAATATCGCAACATTATTGATGCATTCGGCCTGCACACGAATCGTCATACCTTCGTCCGAATACTTACTGGCGTTAGTCAACAAATTGACCATTACTTTCCGCAACATGGATGGATCAAGCCAAACTCGATCAGGACAATTCATCGTTAACTGAACGACTTGTCCAACTTTGAGAATGCCCTGAATTTCGGCGACCACATCCTGAACAAGTTGTTCCAGATTGACCAATACGGGTTGGGCTTTGACTTTCCCTTCCTCGAGCTTCCCTACCGACAGAAACTCCTCCAGAATGTCGTTGAGGTGTTTTACGGACGACCGTATACGTTGCAGGTGTTTCTGTCGCTTATCCTGTTGATCGCCGTCGGGGTATTTTTCAATCAGAGTGGCCGATGTAAGCACGGTTGTCAGGGGTGTACGAAACTCATGCGACGCCATTTCGACAAAGCGCGATTTCAACTCGCCCAGTTCCCGTTCTGCCACCAGTGCTTTCGCCAGCTCATCTTTCGACTGTTCCAGTTGGTCGAGCGTGTTCATCAGCGCATGCGTACGGTCGGCTACTTTCTGCTCCAGCTCGGTGTTGAGCAGTTCGATACGATCGCGGTGTGCCAGCAACTCACGTTCGGTTTCTTTTTTAAACGTAATGTCGATGATGTAAGCAACAGCATAAAATTCGTCGTCGAGTTGAAAGTAACTCAGGCTAATCTCGGTTGGAAACACAGATCCATTTTTCCGGCGAGCGTGCAAATCGCGATTGTGGCCCATTTCGCGCACCTGCGGATTAGCGGCAAACGAATGCCGAAGGCGCTCGTGATACTGACCAACACTCGCTGGCACCAGTACTTCAACAGGTTGGCCAATGAGTTCGTTATCCGGATAGCCAAACAGTTGCCGAACCATCTCGTTAACTGACACGATGCGCCCACGCTGGTCGGCAACGATAATTCCGATGGTGGCATGACTAAACACCGCTTCGTAGCGCTGATCGCTTTGCTTCAGTTCCTGCTCGGCCTCGTGCATGCGCCCCTGGT
>CAXTJJ010000370.1:0-6454 GCA_964244155.1 uncultured Spirosoma sp. | reverse complement strand
TTTACGATGAGTCGCTGGCTACCGATGTCCTTGACACAATCTTGCCCGAACTACGGCCTGAACAATTTCGTGATCATTTTGACTTGGCGTTCCTGGCCATGCACGGTCCCGACTGCGAGGACGGTGCTATTCAAGGGTTACTGGAATGGTATAAAATGCCTTATACGGGTCCGGGTCTAGTTGGGTCGGCAGTCGGTATCAATAAAATCCTGCAAAACGAGTTGATTGCTCTGGCTAACGGTCAACAGAAAAAAACGGCAACCATTAGCCGGGACGCTTACGAACAGGCCGATAAAGCCCAGTTTTTTCAATCATTAGTCGAGCATTTGGGTTTGCCCATCGTTGTGAAGGCACCTCATCAGGGTTCGTCTATTGGCGTCGCCATCGTACGTGAAGCCGATCTGACGGTATTTTGCCGTTCCGTAGAACAATGCTTTTTCACCATGAGCATCCAGCCCGATGGTTGGAGCAAACTAAGTGAATGGACTGCTTTATCGTCAGATGAAAAACATGAGCTGGCGCAGAAAATGGTCAGCCTGGATTCCGGCATCAGTTTTCCCGTAGTGATCGAGCAAACGGGTGAAGTCATTAAGCACCCGACCGACTTTGTTACGAAGCTAAATGCGGTTGGCAATCAGCCGATCTCATTGGCCTCGCTCAATGCCGAAGATGAAGTGCTGTTTGAGGAATTTATCACCGGACAGGAGTTTTCGTGTGGTGTTATTCAGGATGACGATCAGGTTGCAATTGCTCTCCCACCCACGGAGATTTATAACGTAACGAGCTTCGATTTCGAGTCAAAGTACAAACTGAATACAACCAAAAAGCGGATTCCGGTTGAAACGAGCCTGGAGAATAACCGCAAAATTCAGTTGGCCGTAGCGCAAGTATTTACCCGATTGGGCATTAATGTATATTCGCGGATTGATGGATTTTTAACACCGGCTGGCGATGTATTGCTTCACGATCCTAATACGATTCCGGGTATGTCGCCTTCGTCGTTGATTTTTAAGCAGATGGCTGAAATTGGCTTAAATCTGGCCAATTCCCTGACTTATCTTATCCGTCAATCACTACGCGAACGCATTCGTACTGGCAAAGATACCTTTCACCTTAAACGTCTCTTGGCAGAGCTCGATGCTCAGTTAGCGTCTCGTAAGGCCAATCCGTTGCCAGAGCGTGTGATCTCGTTCGGGTCGAGTGACGAAGAATTCATCGCTGCCAAACAGCAGTATAACGAGATGGCAGCTTCCGGTACTGTGTTTCCGTCGTTGATGTACATAAAAAGTAAACTGGAATCGCACGAGATACCCGTCAACCTTTTATTCAAAGAAACTATAGAAGAATTGGAAATAGCGCTGAGTCAGCCGCGCCATCCGTTGCTGGTTGAAACAACCGAGCAAGCCAGGCACATTACAGAACGGTATGTGTAAGTAAGTAGTAAGTTTTAAAGTTGTAACTATAAAAAGGCGTGCCACTGGTTAAAACCGTGGCACGCCTTTTTGTACTCGTGGGAAAAATTATAACATCACCGGCTGACCTGTTCGCACAGACTCATCGCAGGCAAAGGCGATTTGTAAACTGCTCACAGCATCCTGCATGTGATCTGTCAGATCACGATCTTCCAGAATGGCATCCAGGAAATACCGTTGCTCCCGGTTGCAAAGTTCCTGATGGTCGGGCTCGTCCTGCATATCAATCCAGGTATCTTCTTCGACAAACTGATCGTTTGCATCCAGTGCGGCCTTGTGTACCCGTAAAGATTCTGTTTTTGTATGTGAATCTACATTATCGGACTTCCCGGAGGCTCCGGCATTTTTTGCGACAATCGACACACAACCATCCGGACCGATCACGTCTTTCACGAAAAATGCCGTTTCACTCATCATGGGTCCCCAGCCTGCTTCATACCAGCCTACAGAGCCGTCTTCAAAGCGAATCTGTAACTGGCCATAGTTGTAATTACCAGCGGGAATATCATTCGATAAACGAGCACCAATAGCATTCACCTGTACTGGTTTTGATCGGGTCATCTGGCACATCACATCAATGTAATGCACACCACAGTCCACAATTGGGCTTAAGCTTTTCATCAGGTTCCGGTGAACCGTCCACATCGTTCCATGACTTTGCTGATTCAGGTTCATCCGCATGACAAGGGGCTTGCCCAACATCTGTGCTATCTCAACGAATTTGGCCCAGGATGGATGAACACGCAGAATGTAGCCTATCACAAGTTTCTTCCCTGCTTTCTGGGCCGCAGCCATTACCCGTTTTGCCCCTTCGACAGTATCAGCAATTGGTTTTTCCGTGAATACATGACATCCCTGTTCGAACGCCATAACTGCAAAAGTTTCGTGCGTATCTGGGTAGGTGGAAATACACACAGCATCGGGCTTGGTTTCGGCCAGGGCCATTGCGTAATCGTCATAGAGCGTATAGCCACCGCCCAGTCGTTCATTCAGAACAACTTTACTGTTCCCGGTGGAAACGATACCACAAATTTCGAAGCCACCGATTGTTTTATATGCAATAGCATGGGACGCGCCCATGTTGCCGCAGCCAACGACAAGAACTCGTATAGGTTGAGTAGTTACAGACATAGTTTAGTTGTTACAGATCGCGCCAGATGAAGTGATTTGCTTCATCTGGGCAGCAAACTTACTACAAATTCATCAGAGCTATTTAGTCGAATAGGGATCAATCGGATCAATGCTGCCGTCTGCCTTGCGGTGCAGCTCGGTTACTTTAACATTCCGCAAATGGGTTTTCCCCGACAGTTCGGTATCGTGATAGAATATGTACCATTTACCCTTAAACTCAACAATTGAGTGGTGCGTTGTCCATCCCTTCACCGGCTTCATGATTACACCCTGATAAGTAAAAGGGCCATATGGTGACGTGCCGACGGCATAAACCAGCCAATGGGTATCACCAGTAGAGTATGAGAAGTAATATTTACCCTTGTACTTATGCATCCAGCCGCCTTCAAAGAACCGCCGATCATGGTCGCCACCCAAAAGGGGCTTCCCTTCTTTATCCACAATTTTTACATCTTTAGCCGCTTCATCGAAATGCAGCATATCCTTACTCAAGCGGGCTACTTTAGCCGATAAGGCCGGTTCATTATCTTTAGCTAAATCGGTTTTGGATCCATTCGCAGCATATTGTCCACTAGCCCAACGCTGCAGTTGACCACCCCAGATGCCACCGAAATACATATAGGTTTGACCATCTGTATCCGTAAAAACAGCCGGGTCTATGCTGTAACTGCCCTCAATTGGTGTAGGCTCTGCCTTAAAGGGGCCGCTGGGTGATTTGCTGGTTGCAACACCCATACGAAATACATCGTTTTTGTCCTTGACCGGAAAATATAGGTAATAGGTTCCGTTTTTATAGGCAGCATCAGGAGCCCACAATTGACGACCGGCCCAGGGAATATCCTTTATATCCAGTCCTACGCCATGATCTGTGACTTTACCATTGATGTTATCCATTGACAGAATATGATAATCCCGCATGGCAAAGTGGGCCCCTTCATCGTCTTCTTTTACACCAGCATCCATGTCGTGAGACGGATAAATGTAAATTTTTCCGTTGAATACGTGCGCTGATGGATCGGCAGTGTAGATATTGGTTACTAAAGGCTTCGGCAAGGCTGTCTTCTTAGCTGTCGAATCCTTTATAGAGGATTGATCGGCAGCTACTTCACGCTCAAGCTTATTTACTTGACGGGCACTTAAAAATACACCCGACATAATGGACAAAAGCACCAGGTAACTGAGCTTACTGGAATTAATCATAGGTAGGTTAAATGAATTCGTTGAAACACTTTCAGGAAAAGGGCATGCCAATCTTATTTTACTGACTCTGTAGAATGAACAAATACACTACGTGTTATTACCTGTTATTCTTCATACGATATGCCCGTAATTTCCATTAGATTTTCGCCCTGTGGGGTGCGTAAGGCTATCGAATCACCAACATGCTTTCCCAGCATCAATCGTGCAATTGGGGCCGTGAAGGCAATACGCCCGTTTGCAGCGTCGGCTTCATCCACGCCCACAATTGTCCATTGGCGGTCAGCTTTACCATGTTTAGCACTACGGCTTTGTAGTCGAACGGTTGCTCCAAAGCGAACCTCATTTTCCGGGTGTTCGTGCGTATCAACAACTTTTGCCGTCGCAATCCGCTGATTGAGCGCCCCGATTCGCCCATTCAGCAACGCTAATTGGCGCATACGATCTGTAGCATCCGGTTCATGGATTTGCGCATGAGCATGTTCCTGTTCAAGCTCAGCCAGTTCTTCTCTTAACAAGGAGAGTCCACGCGACGTCACATAATTCGTCGTACCCGGCGGCAAGGGTGCCCGGGCAGGAATAACAACCGGATCATCGGCACGCTCATTTTTCAGAAAAGCACTACTCATATCACTATAACCATATACAGCTATTTAACTGTACTAACTGCTTCTTGTTCACAAAGTATTTCCAGTCGAAATTCAATTCCATACAGTTCAATTCTGTATGATGGCATCCCACAATTACTGCTCTTCACACGTAGTACACATATAATAATTTTGTCCGCAAGTGAACAAAGATTGTCCAGTTACGGACAGGCAATTCCGCAAAATAATCAGATAAGCTACTGATAATCAGAGGTTAATATTAGTTGGCACAACCTTTGGCTTATTAAAAACGAACAGTAAACAACTAAAATCTTTTAACACACACTACCATGTTATCCCTATTGAGCAAAGTAGCCGGTTCTATTTTAGTTAGTGCCGCTATGTTAACAAACCCAACAAATCCTAAAGGGCTGTCATTTGACGCCAGCGCATTCGTTACCGTCGACAATCAAATTCGGGTAGCCGTTCAAAAAAACGCCGAAACCCCAGTTGTTGTGTTGCTCCGTAATAAAGACAATGAAATATTGTTCCGGCAGACCATCAGCAAGAAACAATCAAAGTATGCGGTGAAGCTAAATGTTACTGAATTAACAGATGGACAGTACGAATTAGAAGTAAAATCGAGCGAAGGGAGTATTCGTAAACAGTTGAATTTATCAACAGCCCCTGAAAAACAGATATTCCGTATTGTAGCCATGCAATAAGAAGTTCGTTCTAATAAAACTAAGGCCCGGGTTTTCGTCCGGGCCTTAGTTTTATCAGCATATAATTTGTTTAGGCTACCTGAACATTCACTTCATAATAGTCAACGGTAGGGGCTCCAGCGAAATAGGTACTCATGTGCTTAAGAACGTCTTGTAAAAAGCCGCTGGATTCAGCTGCCTGTCTTGCTGCTTCAGACTCCCAAATCGTCACCATTAGGCCCCGGTTATTGGTTGAATTAGTAAGCATTCGACTGTTCTTAAACCCGTCAAGTTCTTTAAGCGCTGGGCCAACCGAATCACGAAAATAATTAATGGCGTCAGGAATACTTTCGCTTTTCAAGGGAAACTGAATAACCCGTGCATACATAGGCAGGATGTAGTTAAAATGATTACTTTTTACAAGTCAAAAAACGCTTTAGTCCAGTCGACGAAGTTTGTAAATCACGATACGCCCTTAAATTCTTCCTGTTCTGCAAACGGCTGACTTCTCAATCGTTTACCTGTTGCTTTATAAATGGCATTGGCAATAGCACCACCTGCCGGGGGAAGTGAAGGCTCTCCCAAGCCAGTAGGATCAATTTCATTTTGAACAAAATGCACGTCTATTTCGGGAATTTCATTCAATCGAATGAGTCGGTATTCATTAAAGTTCTTCTGTTGTGGTACGCCATCTTTGAACGTGAGGTTACCATACATGGCGTGCCCAATCCCATCAACGATACAGCCACGCACCTGTTGCTGTGATCCGCTCTGATTAATAACGACACCACAATCGGCCGCTGAATAGACCTTCTGTAAGACAGGCTTACCCTTTTGCATAACAACCTCACCAACCTGGGCTACATAAGAACGGTGCGAGAAATAAACGCTGAAGCCTTGGGCTACGGGTTTTCCATCGGGGCCTTTCTTTTTACCCCAACCTGATTTTTCCACAGCTAAATCGATAACGCCCTTCATCCGGTCAATATCGTATTTGATGGCACCAGTCGGTTTTTGCTTGGCTTTATTTAGCAATTCCAATCTGAATTGTACAGGATCTTTTCCAGCAGCCTGTGCCACTTCGTCTATAAACGATTGCTCGGCAAAGGCGAGAAAGTTTGTAATTGGCGCCCGCCAAGGACCGGTTGTAATGGGTGACTTATGATCTACACTGTCAATCAACAGGTTCTCAACAGCACCCGCCGGGAAATTATCTTCTCTCGTTGAATTGCCAGCATTAATGCTCGCGCCACGAAGTTTATAGCCAATCATGTTTCCTTGCGCATCCAGGGCCGCTTCGAAACGGTAGCGAACAGCCGGGCGATAGCTGCCGCCCGTCATGTCGTCTTCGCGCGACCAGATA
>CAXTJJ010000369.1:0-6455 GCA_964244155.1 uncultured Spirosoma sp. | reverse complement strand
AATGGCTAATTCATGCTGGATGGATCGTTTGGTAGCCTGCTTAATTTTGCGTTGCATATCGACCGATGCCAGCGGGTAATAATAGGTCAAGCTAATTAGTGGTAAACCCGCATCAGAAGGGTGGAAAAACGGCCGGTCCTGCTCATCGGCCCGCCAATAGTCTTTGTAGTTTTTCCAGGACGAAAGTCGGTCCAGCAGCTGCCGGGCGCGTTTATCGGCTGCTTGTTTGTATGCGATTTTCTGTGTGGCTTTGTACAGTTCTGTTGCTGCACTCAAGGCACAATAGTCATCAACAATGTTCTCTTTGCCATCGTTGGTCATGGCCAGGTTTTCTTTTTCCAGGAAGGCAAAGGCCCCTTCAGCCGCTTTTCTATAGTCGGCGGGAGTGAAATCTCCGGCCATATCGCCTGCGTAAGCAGATGCCATTGCCAGAGACGCAATAGCCAATCCCCCACCCGACCGATAGCTCACCTGATACTTGCGCCAGTTTGTTTCATCGGTTGCACTGGCCAGCGTCTGGTCTTTCGTTTGCTTAATCCGGTAGGCCTTATCTTCGGCCTGAATAACCCGGTCTTTGGCCAGCTTGCCCGGTCCCGGCGCTTTCACCGAGCGATAGAACGAACCGTCTTTAGCCTGTACCCGAACCAGGTAATCGGCCCCATACATGGCTTCATCAAGCAACCGACGCGTGTATTGTCGAAAATCGGTGCCCGTTCGTTTCGTTAACTGACCATGTGTTTTCAGTAAACTCCAGGCTGTCAGCGAGATTTGCTGGGGGTTGAAATAGGACGAGAAGGTCAGGTGCGACAGGTGCTTACCATAATCGCCGGTAGCATCATACCACCCGCCATGCACATCGAGCGTATCGGCAGGTCGACCGGCCAATATTAATCTATGATCGGCTTTGTCCAGCAATCCCGAACTACGCTGTCCTTTAAAATAATAGACCACATCCGACAAGGTGAATTGCTCCAGCACCTGTTTACTGATCGAAAACGGATAGGACGACACAGGTTTGCCCTGTACCTTGACCTGAATCTGGTAGGTTCCCTCAGTGGTGTAGCCGCTGAAATCGAGTGTCCAGAAAAGCCAGTTCTTCCACTTGTTTACGGGGCCGCTAAATACAGGCTTTCCAGTATAGACTGCTTTGGCCGTCGATGTGTTGATGAGCTGAAACGTCGGGATAGCGACCAGTTGTTCAGCCATGACAACTGCCCGCTTGGGTTTATTGCCTTCGTAGCCTACCTGATTAGTCAAAACCTTGATAGACTGTGCATTCAGCACACCTGAACCAAAAATAAGTAGAAAAAGGAGCAGTTTTTCGGCTGATCGGCAACGCATTGAATGCTGGTTAATAAGGTGAAGGTACATTTTCTATTGAGAGTCAGAGACTAAAACGAAATTACTTTTTTGTCCCTGCGGCCCAATAAATAGCGTTTTGAAAGATGGTCACGAATGCCTGATTCTGAAGTAAGTCGGGGTGGTGGCCCATGAAGATATAAACGTTGCGCGCCTTCATGTGCTCATTTGACCAGACAACCGGGTGGTCGCCCATTTTGAGTTCTGAGTCGGGCGAGTAGGTTGACTCATCGACGGTCGCCAGCACATTTACATTGGGGCGCGGGCTTTTTGTATAGGTGTACCATTCTTCTTTCTGCACGACAAACGCAGCCGGTACACCTTTCATGACGGGATGTTTTTTCGCTTCAACGTGAACGGTTGCTTTGGCAAAGCCGGGTATGTAGTTTTTGTATCGAATGCCGCCCATAAACTCAGAAAACCAGGGCCACATCTGATACCCATCGAACTCACCCAGTAAGGTAGCATGGTGAAAGCCAATCCAACCGCCTTTACCCTCGGTAATGTATTTCCGGAAAGCGATTTTGGCGGTATCGCTCCACATATAAGGCGGGTAATTCAGTTGGACAAATAACTGGTATTGGCCCAGAAACTTGTCGTTGACAGGCTCAGCGTTCTCAATGTAATCTATAGTGAAGTTATTCTCAACGGCTTCCTTAGCGAGCCATATTTTTGCAGCTGCCACAAATGGCGCATGAATACCGCCCGCTTCGGTTATGGCCAGTACCCGGAAGCGGGGTTTCTTTGCCTGTCCACTTGTTAAACCACTGAAACCAATAATAAGCAGAAGCGTGAGTAAACCAGCCCGTCTCATATGATAGTTCTTCATCTATGAATAAGGGCAAAGAAACACAGAAAGAAACGAACCTGCACAGAAAAGCAGCAGTTGGTACTCAATTTTCACCGAATCAGGCTGAGTGGCCCCTGCTTCTGGCCGGGTTTCACCTTTCCATGTTGATTAAGTCGATACTGGATACTCCAGGCATATACACCCGTATCGCAAAGTTCACCGTGGTAATAGCCGTCCCATTGAAACGGCGCGGTTTGAGTCTGAAATATAACCTCACCCCAACGATTGAAAACGAGTAGCGATGTAATTGTAATATCCCCGCAGGCGTAGGTCAGAAAAACATCATTCTGCCCATCTCCATTCGGTGTAAATGTATTGGGAGCATACAACACACAATCGCAGGCGTTGTAATCAATTATGATCGAATCCGTAACGGTAGCGCAGTCGTTCTGAACGGAGGCCCTGTATACACCCGAACTGCTAATTGTTCGTTCAACACCCGAAACCTGATCCAGCCAGTTAAACTTACCGTCGGCAACCGTGGGTTTGATCGTGAACAATTCCGCTCCACATAACTCCCGATCAGGCCCTAGCTCCAGTTGAGGCCGTTTTATGTAACGCACCTGAATTGTATCAGCCACCACGCAACTGGCTTGGGTCACCTGAATACTGTACTGCCCCTCCTGTCTGACAACCAGTGTATTCTGCCGGGAGCCATCCTGCCAGCGATACGCTGATGTGGCATTGGTCGGAACGTTCAGCGTGAGTGTTTGTCCGTTGCAGATCGTGGTGTCGGTACCCAGATCGAAGTCGAGTGCAAAATCGACAGTGATGCTATCGGTCAGCGTTTTGCAGGTCGTTACGGCCGTTACCGAATATTTGCCAGGCCTGGTTACTTGCAGAGTGGGTTTGGTACTCCCATCACTCCAGTAATAATAAGACGCTCCGGGTGTCGTGCCATCGAGCAATAGCGTACTTTTATGACCGCATAAGGTGGTGTCTTTACCCAGTTCAAGTGTAATGGGAGACAACGAAATATCGTCGACAACCAGATAATTGGAATAGCCCAGAAAAGGGGCATCCTTATAAAAACTGCCGATTGTAACATATTCTTCTCCTCCTTTGGCCAGCAGAAACCCGGCGATGCGTTGCCATTGTTTGGCAACAATGGTGTTTTGAGGCTGGCTATCCAGAATCTGCGGTTTCACGAGCAATCGGTCGGTTGTTGTGCGGTCAATGACCGGGTTGACCGAAAAATAAGCACCCATTGTTTCTGTCAGGTACTTACCGGGCGAATCGGTTGCGATGTACATTTCGAAATAATAGCATTCATTGGCATTCAGAGGCCTTTTCAGGCGCACGCCCATGTACTCGTTGAAGCCTTCGGCATAGAACAGTTGCCCCAGTCCCTGACCCGAGTGAGGCCGTACGAGCATTTGTTCCGACGAAGAACAGTCGTGAAAGAAGTCGGGGGTAGCTTTGGTAGGATTGTACCAGGGTGTTGCTTCTACGAGCTGATTTTGCTGATGCGGACAATTCCGATAGGTTTCAAAGCCGCCATTGGGAATGAGGTTTTGCCCTATAGCCAGTTCAGGAAGAATCATCACAAACCAAACCAACAGCCAACTATATCCGTTTTGCATAGCCCAATTGCCATTGCCTTGGTATGGCATCGATTGTCGAACGCTCAAACAAGGGGTATCTAAGATACAGATTTTTTACCAATACGGAAGGTGGGCCGGCAAGGTTGCTTATCCATTGGCCCTAAAGTTGCGGGCCACTCCTTGTGAGAGTGGCCCGTTTGGTGTGGAAGTATGCCTTTGGTTGGTACTGAATCAGGGTTTGCCGGTAGACAAACCTGATTCAGTGAGAGGAAGGTATATGCTAATGACCCAATAAAAATAGCAGTCGCGCTCGCCATTTACCTGAAAAAAGCAGTGGATAACCATAATTGGTAAGCGAACTGATCAAATTAAGATGTGAGCAGTTTTTCACTTATCAGAAAGTTAATCGGATACACGTTGCTTATGCATAGCACACGCTCATTAATAATGATTGAAGCGCTGTAAAAAATCTTCTTTATAGCTTCGGCTCAACGGCAATGATTGTGTTCCAATACTCAGTTCAGCATCGTTAAAGGAGTCTACTTTATGAATATTAACGGCATAAGACCGGTGAATACGAACCAGGGAGGGTAGATTCATACGCTCCAGGATACCGCTCAGGGTTAACCGAATAACATATTTCCGACTGGCCGTAACCAGGGTTGTGTAGACGTTATCGGCTTCCAGATACAGCAGATCACCCGCATTTATTTTAACGAACTGGTAATTCTGTTTAACAAACAAATGATCGTTGATCTGGAGAATTGATTCCCGGTCTCGTGTTGCTCCCCGCTCCAGTGGCATTGCCGCCACCGGAACCGGTTTAATACGCTGGCTAAAGTTATGAATAGCCAGTTCGATCGCAGTTCTCAGGCTGGCCAGTTGGTAAGGCTTATTTACGTAAGCAGCCGGATATGTTTGTTTGGCCCGTTCCAGCGTTTCCCGGTCGGTGAGTGCCGTTAAATAAATGACGGGTATGGGGCGCTGAGCAGTCAGGCGTCGAACAGTTTCGATTCCGTCCCAATCGCCTTTGATTGTGACATCACAAAGCAATAAATCTACCCGTTGCCGTTGAAACAAATCGAGTGCTTTACGGCCATTATTGGCAATTCCTACAATGAAGTAGCCGTCGGCTTCCAGGCTATCGCTCAACTCCATAGCCAGAATACCCTCATCTTCAACTATTAATATATGTATACGTTCGTCACTGTTCATTAAGGGTTGTAGTTTTTGCAGTTTTTCGGGATAGATCAGGTCAATCGTTAAGCTACTACCAGGACCAGGCTTCAAATCTAACCCCCGATTCGCGTACATTATCTTTCAAGCACAGCAACTTAAAAAATAGACATGTTGGTCAGGGAGTATATTTACTCACTGGTCCTGAAAGTACATGTATGTTGCCAAATGCTGATTTAAAACAATATATTAACTTATATTGTTGCATATTGTTAGCATATGGCCCGTCAATTTGTGCGTATATTAACCTATACGGCTTGTGAATGGGAAGGCTGGAGGGCTAAGGAAAATTAGGTTTGTGTTTTTCTGGCATGGTCTTACGCTGCCGCACGGGTCTGTGGTATATGCAATCGGCATAACGTACCATTATGGCTGTACAGTTCAAACTGACCTTCCAACTGCTCGGTGAGCGAAGTGACCAGGCGCCTGCCAAAAGACGTTCGATTACCCGCTTTTTGCCAATCAGTAGTCTTTATACCGGGGCCATTGTCCTGTACTTCCAGTGTAATACCAGGCTGTGCCGAGCCATCGGCATAATCCAGTTTAATACGCAACAGTGGTCGGTCCTGATGCGCGAAAGCATATTTAAACGAATTGGTTATCAGTTCGTTAACAATTAATCCTAACGGCATCGCTACATCTACATCCAACTCTTCGAGCGCCACATCAACCTGAAGGTCAAAGGTAGCAGGTTCATAGCCATAGGCCTGCATAAGACTTTCGGCCAGGTCAGTGAGGTATTCGCGTATATTAACGATAGTTACCTTATCGGTATGGTACAGCCGCTGGTGAATGAGCGACATAGCCTGCACTCGCTGTTGCCCTTTTCGAAGAGCCTGTATGGCTTTTTCATCTGTCAGCCCATTTGCCTGTAGGGTTAGCAGACTCGACACAATAGCCAGATTATTTTTAACACGATGATGTAATTCTTTCATCAGCGTACGTAATTGGTCAGATTGACTTACAAGTTGCTTACTGTTGCTGGTAATAATTTCATTTTGAGCCGACAAGCGCCGGTTGGCTCTACGCAGTGCCCAGTATAAACCTACCAAAATACTCAGCAATAATCCCAGTAGTCCCAGTCCACCCGCCATATATTGAACCTTCCGTGTCTGCTGCTGACTTTGCTGGTCGAGAATTGAGATTTGATTGATGCGTTTCTGCGTTTCGTACTTGGCCTGTACTTCGACAATAGCCCGCGTTTTCTCAATATCGGCAGCAGCGCGTATCTGCTCAATTCGTCGGCTTTTTTCGGCTTGAATGGCCGCAATTTCTCTTTCTTTAAGCGATTGGATACGCGCAATTTCGCGCGCTTTGGCTAAAGCCAGATTTGCCTGAATGGTAGCTAATTCGTTGGCTTTTTTAAGTGCATATTGGCCTTCCAGGCGGGCGATCGTGCGAGTTTTGTCAAGATTCATCAGAGAATCTTCAATTCGTTTCTGCTGTACACTGTAATAATAGGCTTT
>CAXTJJ010000368.1:0-6457 GCA_964244155.1 uncultured Spirosoma sp. | reverse complement strand
AGAGCACTTCATTCGTAATGAAGGGGTCGTAGGTTCAAGTCCTATAGGAGGCTCTTAATAATCAAGCACTTAACAGAAATGTTGAGTGCTTTTTTTTTATGGCGTTAGCATTGATACTTGCAGTATATTTTAACACATTGCCCCATCCGGCCCTTGAACGTTATTTGTTTGATGCCATTATTTTAGCTATCCTTCCTTTCTAACTATTGGATCTGTTCAGAGTCGGCGGTTGGTTAGTCGATCCGTTTTTTTGGTCTGCATTTTTAAAAACAATTTCAAGGACTGGCTTAGGCTTACTGCTGCTTCTCTTGTTCGATTAGTGTTAGCAGCCCTGAACCATTGACGAGAAAAAGGGAATCTGATGTTTGGATGATATGGCCATACGGACAACGGAACTGGGTAACAGATGGTCAACAGAATCAATCATAGGCAGCAAATACATTCAGAGGAGTGTACTATAGTATACTTTCGTTACATAAGTTGCGACTATAGTATATTGAAATAGTTTTTGCCGCTACGATTTGTACGATCTGAAAACTGTCATTTCTTCTGGGGACCAAGTGCGAGTCACTCGTCTTGTAAATGGCCAGGAGCGGAGCTAGTATGCGGGTATGGCTATAACTCCCATTCCTATTCAAGTCAGGAGGGTTCTCAGCACTTTTATGCAGTTCAACGGGCTTACTGACGTGAACAAAAATGAAGTCTATGTAAGCAATATTGTCGAGATCAAATCATACTCCATGCTTGACTCGCTAGGGGAAAGCCCCAGCCAACAAGAGTCTTAAGCAGTTTCAGATTGGCCGGGAGAACGAACGGTGCGCCCCTACCAGGGAAAACGCTAAGGGCGTAAAAGAATACCCGAACTGGATTCAGGAGAAATAAACGATTTGGCCGCACTACCCTCATAACCTGTGGCAATAAGCCCCAGCCAATCAGCGTCCGTCTCCTCTTTTTGAGGGGTTAGTTTGCGGCCCGAAGCCGATGCGTCAATCAGGTTGTCGGCAAGTCTCAATGGAGAGACCAATAGCCAGTCGTATAGGCGTGTGAACATATACAATAGACTACGAAATCAGTGAATCGTCACATGATAATCAACGCGTAAAAACAATCTGAGAAATGAAAATCCAATTGTTTCAATTCCCAAAATGAAAACGGAAACGGTTGGTTTGCCGCAAAGGATGCGTATGACGTTTTAGGCATTATATGGAGGGGCAAGAAAACGCTGGCATCCATAAAAGAAGATTGGCAACTGATCGAAAACTCCCTACCAGTAACGAAATACAGTTAACCCTGTTTATCAATGAAGCTGGATTCGATAAACTTGCTTTCCGATTTCTGCTTCTTCATACCGTCAATCGCTGGATCATCTATGACGGTTGGTGTTTTGAAGGGAGGCTCTCAGAGTCGATGATAGCACGTGCTTTTCAGGGCGGTTAAGGGTATAGACTAGAAGCGATGTTTTGCCAATAAAAGCCCTGCTGTTTCGGGCAGGGCGATTGGTTAAAGAGGGCGATTGCTTAAACAGTACTTCTTAAATGGAGCCAGACACAAAAGGTCACTCCTCACGTCTATACGGCGTTAAACTCTGATCGCATCGAGGTTTGTTGCATGAGCGGGCTATAGATTTGTCCATGCACAACTACTCAGCAATGACTAAGTATATTTACCAAATAATAAATTTATAAATTAGGTCTTAATACTTATGCAATATTCATATCGGATAAACCACTGTAACGTATGTCATTTCTTTCCAAGCTCTCCCAAAAGTATAGTAAAAAGAAAGTAAGTCCTGCTCCACGGGTAGTGCCGGATCAGCAGCTAATTTTCCATTTATCAGAAGCGAGAATATACCTGGTTCAGGGAAGATATAAACTAGCCTTGTCGCATTGCCAGGAAGCTCTAAAGCTGGACATGCACAACGGAGATGCCTACCGTCTTCGTAGTGCCATACTATACGAGCTACATGATTCTGAGGGAGCTTTAGCTGATTTACGGCATGCTTTGATATATGGCGAACCAGTCAACGTTGACTAATGACTTGCGCCGGGGTGCAAAACGGCCCAATCACCAATCTGTTTATGACTGAATGACAAAGCCCGGTTACACTTATGTAGCCGGGCTTTGTCATTCAGTCATAAACAGAAAATGTTTGAAGATAAATGGCTACTCAACAGGGTAGGTAATTAGGTTTAACCTGTTCGATTTGACTAATGGCGGATAATAGTTGCGTTAGTGCTTGCGTATGACTTAGCAGCTAGTTTCACCTTACCCGCTCTCCTGTCAACTCTGTCAGTAAAGCATAATCGACTCAAACGTCGTTATTAATTACTATCTGGTTCAAAACAGCTGGCTAGCCATGAATTTGCAGGAGCTGGCAAGCCTCAGCCACTTTATGCTTTAGTTGAGCAAGAGCCTCTTCTTTATCTTCTTCGGTCGAGGCTTCCGAAAGGGCCATGAACTCCGTGGTCAAAGCTAAATTGATTAGATGAGCGGCATCCCGAAATACGTCCTTTCCAGCTGAAGGAGAACGGCCAAGCTGATTGATGTGCTCACCTATTAGTTTGAGCTTATCTTTAATTAAATCGGAACTATCGTGCTTGAGACCCAACAGCGTTTTATAGTCAGCTAGTATCTTGTTTTTAATCGGCTCGTTTTCCATTGATAGATCTGGGTGCGGGTTGATCGCATCGCTTCTTCAGTAACAACAGGCCCTGACTCATTGTTAGATTAATCAGGTCTAGTGAAGCCAGCCGTAAACAGATTTACTTCACTACAGACTTTCTACATAACTAACTACAACAAACCCTCAAGTTTATCGTGATGAGTGATTTAGGGCGTTGCCCAAACTGTGGATCGGACCAGCTAGCTCAGGTTGGCACCAGGCAGCCTATGCCTCTGAAAGACATACGCCTTACCAGGGAAAAGGAGGATGAGGTGCTGGCTGATTTATTTGGCAGTGATAACCGGGATCGGCAATGTCTGGTCTGTGGCCATACCTGGAATGCAGAAGAGCGATTATTACAACAGCAAGAAGATCAGAGTCAGCTTAATGCGCTCACGTTTAGAGACAGAAAGAAAAAATTTTATGCGGCCTATGAATCGGGGAGGCTCGATCAGGCTAAACAAAGTGTCCCTATCGAGGCCATTGGCGTCTACAAACGAAAAGGCATAAAAGCGGCCTACCGGTTTCTCAAACTGCTGGATATAAAGGTAAACCGATTTAAAAGGAGAACTCTGTTTGCCGTTGTAGGGGTTGTATTGGTTCTTTTACTACTACTGATCTACGTTTTTATGTAGTTCCATACTATCCTGAAATCAGGTCGGCATCTGAAATTGATCATCAAAAGCCCGGCTGGATGACGACCGGGCTTTTCACGCTCCTTAGTGGTTATGCGACCTCGCCAACATAAGGATGCTGGTCTAACCAGCATACGCTCATTAACGCTGGTGAAACAAGGGATGCTTACAACAGGGCTAGTATCTTGCCGGTATCAACCCATAGCTGGTAGCTATGGTAAACAAGCCCCCTCTCCCTTGTAAGGGACTGTTAAGTAGTTAAACAAAAAGTCCGATTCGCTGGAAGCCGGGCTTTTTTGTAATTATGAAAGTAGATTTTATACCAGACGCTTCGCTGATCTAAGCATAGCTGGTTTCAAATCTAAATCGATACGTATTAATTTCTATGATGAATTATTGCTAAAAGTTAGCAGCCTACGACCCTATCGGCATGATATTCAGCTTTACTGCTACCCCCGACTTCGACTTTATGACTTATTTTGCCCGTCACATACAGGGAACGGTGCATAACGACCTGCTGATGATACCCAATCATCTGGGACAGGGCTATATCCGCAAGTTAACGTTCGGGCCAGACTTCAAGATCACCATCCATCGGTACTTACTCAACGAAGATCTTATCCTTAAACGCCATACATCCGGCCTGGGCAATGACCTGATCACCGTCTTTTTTTACAACAACGAGCAGGCTCTCCAGATCGCCTACAATGACGATACCCAGGTCCTGTTTTCGCAGCGCGATGAGTCAGCGATCCAGGTTACTTCCAACGATCTCAGTTCAACCATCCGTTTTCCCGCCCATCAAACGATCCATTATGTGGTTGTTGCCCTGAAGCCGGATCGTATAAGAGACTTATTAGCGGTCAACGAACCCAACTCTGTAATCCAAACCATTACCGGCAGCGGCAATTCCTTTCTTTTCTTCGAAAGCATGACAGCCGAGACCAAGCTGCTGCTTAAAAACCTGACCGCCGTAGACATGAATGATCCCCTGAGCCACTTCTACATGCAGATCAAGGTGCAGGAACTACTCTATCTGGTTTTTCATAAATTGGCTTTTCGGGAAAGTGCTGCCCACCAAACCATCAACAGTGCCGATGCAGAAAGACTTTTGCATATTCGCCATGAGATCATCAGCGACCTGAGCGTGCCGCCGGTAATCCGTGAGCTGGCACAACTGGCAGCCATGAGCGAAACCAAACTAAAACAGCTTTTCAAGCAGACGTTTGGCACTACGATCTACAATTATTACCAGCAAGCCCGAATGGAGGAAGCCGCCTTCCTCTTGAAACAGGGCAAGCATTCGGTTGGCGAAGTGGGCTATGAGCTGGGTTTTTCCAACCTGAGCCACTTCAGCCGACTCTTTGAAAAGCACTATGGGCTAAGCCCCAAGCGATACTCGTATTCGTAATGCCCTGCTTACCCCAGATAATCGGGGGGGTATACCTGCTGACCGTACTTTTCGGCGATAGCCTGTAAGTGCTTACTGGTCGCTTCATCAAAAGGGGGCGGAGGAAGAAACTGACCGGCGTCAACGGGTTGACCAATCTCTTCGAAGAAGGCTTCCAGACCAGCAGGTACCACTGTGCAAAGCAAATGGGCCGTCTGCTGGGTCTTGTTGGTAAAGCCGTGCACTACGCCCCCTTTGGGAATCGTGATAAAGGAGCCTTTGGTAGCGGTATACGTACCAAACTCGGATTTGACGTTAATTTCGCCTTCGATCACATAAAAGGATTCTTCGAAGTTCGCATGGGCATGTGGCCCGGGGCCACCGCCGGGAGGAATGAGCATGTCAATTGTGGCGAAAGCTCCTGCGGTGTCTTGTCCGCTGATCAGGATTCGGTAGGTGTCACCTACGACGGAAACGCTTTTTCCTTCTTCAGGACCCAGCGTAAATGGTTTTTTGTGATTTTCCATGACGATTGATTTAAATACGCCACAAATCTCGGAAGGCTCTCTATTGGAAAATATTCCGATAAGACCATAAATCAGTCCCATCGGACAAAGCGGCTTAAAGAGCTGTTCTTCCTGCAAAACAGTCCGGTACAACCATTCGTCTGGTGCGCAGCTGGCTGGGCCTGGCTGGTCGTATACGACTATTTTCCCGTCTTTTTGCGCTATTTACAGTTCAACAGATGCCTCACCTTTGTCATGTACTTTGGCAAACACACAGTATTCAAAAAATCAGGAGTGCCTTTCATCAAAAGCTCACCCAGTTAAAAACCCATGTTGTCATGGTAAGGCCCGGTGCCTTTTTGGATGAGCAGGCTTTTTGTTCAATTCAAACGTCAATCAACATGAGAAAAGTAACATATAACCAGTTTGGCGATGAAAGCGTACTGGCAGTAACCGAGCAAGCAGTGCCCGGTATTGAAAAGGATCAACTACTGATCCGGGTGAAAGCCGTCTCGATTAATCCCCTTGATTGGAAGGTGTATGGCGGAGAAATGAAATTGATGTCAGGCTCTACCTTTCCTAAATCGGTGGGCATCGACTTTTCAGGTATTGTCGAACAAACCGGCAGCGCCAGTACACGCTTTAAAGCAGGTGATGCCGTCATTGGTCTACTGGACGTGTTCAAAGGTGGAGCTCTGGCCGATTACATTGCCGTCAACGAGTCGGTTGTTGCCGCAAAACCGGCCAGACTTTCGTTTGAGCAGGCAGCCGCTCTACCCGTAACCGGGCTGTCAGCTCTTCAGATCATTGATCAACTGGCTGCTGTTGGTTCTAATCAAGACGTGTTAATTAATGGCGCTACCGGTGGGATTGGCGTATTTGCTGTGCAGCTTGCCAAAAAACGCGGAGCCAGCGTAACGGCCGTTGTCAGTACGAAAGGCGTTGACGCGGCAAAAAAATGGGGAGCAGATACCGTTATCGACTATACCAAACAATCGATCCAGCTTCTGGCTCAACGATTCGATGCGGTTATTGACCTATCGACCAGGCTTTCCTTTACCGAGGCAAAGAACCTGATGAAACCGCAAGCCGTTTTTGTCAGTACGCTCCCTTCTCCCCTGGCGCTCATTTACTCGTTTGTTAACAATCTATTTTCAGGGCAAAAACATAAGATCCTGATCCTGAAACCGACTGTTGACGGGCTCAATACACTAACGAAACTAGCGGAGACTGACCTGCAGATCGTTTTGGAAAAGGTGTACTC
>CAXTJJ010000367.1:0-6477 GCA_964244155.1 uncultured Spirosoma sp. | reverse complement strand
GGCAAGGCAAGTTCCGGGAAGATATTTATCACCGGATCGCTGAATTCGAAATGCATCTTTCGCCCCTGCGCGAGCGAAAGGCCGACATTATGATTTTTGCGGAGCATTTTCTGGAGTCGGCCAATGTCCAGTTGGAGAAAGAGATTCTGGGCTTTGACGAAGAAGCGAAGGAAAAACTGAAGGAATACTATTGGCATGGCAATCTGCGGGAACTCCAGAATGTAGTAAAACGATCTGTGTTGCTAACACAGGGCGATTACATTGAAGTGGACGTGCTACCCCAGGAAATTGTTTCTCCCCAGTACTTTTCGCATGAGGATGCTGGCTCATCCGGTATTCAAATCAGCTACGACCCTGCCCGTCCGGGTGTGCCGGTATTCAGCCAATCGGCTGCCAATCTAAAGTCGGTTTCCGAGAATGCTGAACGAGCTGCTATCCTGAAGGTGCTGGAAAAGACAGGCTACAATAAAACAAAAGCGGCCGAAGTCCTTAACATCGACCGCAAAACGCTTTACAATAAATTGAAAGCGTACGATATACATTTGTAATGTTAACGGATAAAATGAGTGAATGATAGAATTATCGGGTTAAATCAATTCTATCATTCACTCATTTTATCCGTTAACATTAATTCAAGCTAAAGCCTACTGATAACAGGCCAACACCATTTTTAGCACTTCCCAACAGCGTTTTGGCTGCACCACTATTAGCGATCTGTTGCAGCCCCTGTTCATAGCGGGCACCAACAAAGGCCTTGCCGAAGTAAATGTTCAGGCCACCTGCAATACCATAATCGACTTTGTTGAAATTATCCCGGTTGATGGCACTCGACCCGCTTCCAAAATCTCCGTTCGAATTGATATTGGAATTAAGCAGGTAAGAAACATAGGGTCCAGCCTGCAACTCGACTGCCTGACCAAGTTTGAATGTTGCTAATACAGGCAGTTCAGCATAATTCAGTTTAAACGTATTTTTGCCGGTGAAGCCAACTACATTATAATCGGCAGATGCGCCTTTGGTCATATATAGCAACTCTGGCTGAATGGCAAAAAACTCGCCTACAGGTGCCTGAGCAAATACACCGACGTGAAAACCAATCCGTTCGTTCTTGTTCGTTGCATTTTGACTGTCGTAAAACAGCGAACTGGCATTTAGACCGCCTTTTACACCAACACGAGCCCGACCCTGGGCCAAGGCATCAGACGAATTAAAGAAGAGTACACCGGTTAGCAACGTAGCCGTTGCAAGTAAGGTATTAACTGACTTTTTCATAACTATTAGTGAATTAGTAATTGCGCATAAGTAGCGCTTGTTATTAATCACCAATAGGTTAAAATCGTGCCAAAACTATCCATATGGCTCTGAATAGATGTATGTTGTTGTATTATACCTAGTTGAGGCCATTTGCGACGAGCTTGAATAGACGGAAACACTTAACGCGATGCGGAGAAAATTCCCCAAGTTGTAGAGCACAACATTCAATTGGTAGTGGATTTAATTATTTCACCGTTTGATGTAAATGTCTTGTGAGTAAGTGTAGCGTTTTTTTTATTTGAACTCTATTAATACTCAATGCTGTTTCTGCACTGGAAGTTTAGCAAATTTATCGTTAAAACTGCTTGTTTCGATTGACTATGAATCCGTTACGGTAAGATTAAGTGATGAAATAAGTAGAAAGTAGCCTTTAAGTTGGCTGTTGGCAATGCATTCATAAATTAATGTTTTTGAGTATCTTTGAATGGTGAGAATAATATATCGGTAAGTTTACACTCTGTGTCAATAGTGGCCAGTGATTACGAAAGCCACCTTTGTACAATTTACCGGATTGTAAAGGATTTGTTCTGACACCGTAGCCGTAACTACTTTATCTAAATTAATGTATGCACCGTAAGCCAGCCCTTATGACCATTCTTATTGCTGACGACGACTCCGACGATCGATTGTTTATGGAGCGTGCTCTTCGACAGAGTGGCTATACACAGACAATAAAATTTGTGGAAGATGGTGAAGAACTAATGGAGTATTTACGTCAGAGTGGACGGTATGCTGAACAGAACGTTCCCTGGCCAGACTTACTTATTTTAGACCTGAACATGCCTCGTAAAAACGGCTTTCAGGCACTTAGCGAAATTAAAGATGATACCAAATTACGCCGTCTACCCGTTGTCGTCATGACAACCTCATCGGCAGATGAAGACATATTGAAAACATATACGCTAGGTGTCAATTCATTTGTAACAAAGCCTTTTAACTTCAATCGCCTGGTTGAAATGGTTGGTGCGTTAAAGACCTATTGGATGGACACTGTTAAATTACCGTAAGGAGCAGACATGTTGCTTAATAAGGTAGTCAGCCAAACGGCTGCTTGTTTGCTGCTAATTGTTTCCGGTTACCTAATAACTGCACTTTATTTATGACTCCCGTTGCGGCTCTACTCGACGTTGCTGACGAAAAGGAAACGATTCGTGTCTTACTTATTGAAGATGATGAAGATGATTACCTGCTGACAAAAGCTCTGGTGTCAGCTAAAGAAAACGCGACCATCAAGCTTGACTGGATCGATAGCTATGACGACGCCCTGGAAGAAATCGATAAGCATAAGCACGATGTTTATCTGGTTGATTACCGCCTGGGCCATCATACCGGCATCGACCTCATTCAGGAAGCGTTCCGGCGGGGTTGCCGGGCACCTTTGATTTTGCTGACAGGGCAGGATGACTTGACCGTCGATCAGTCGGCACTTGAACTTGGTGCTGCCGATTATCTGGTGAAAGGACGGATTGATGCTCAACTCCTCGGCCGCAGTATTCGATATGCCCTTCGGCAAGCCAGCGTTCTGGCTGAGGTAGCTCAAAAAGAAAATAAATACCGCTCCCTGTTTGAGCGCTCCATCGATGCCATTTTTGTGGCTAGTAATGAACTGCGCTTTCAGGACGCCAATTCATCCGTAGAGCGTCTGTTAGGCTACAGTCGGGATGAACTCCGCAGCCTGAATCCGGCCCGCCTGTTCACCGACTTGAATCACCTGCGTAATCTGCGTTTCAACGTTCGTGAGCATGGGCAGATCAAAGATTTTGAAACAACACTCATTCATCGTAACGGCCGCAAGCGCATCTGTCTGATTTCGGTTTGGGCGGTCGAAGATCTCGTTGGCCGTCCCGAGTGGTATCAGGGGATTGTGCGCGACATTACCGAACAGAAGAAAGCCCAGCAAGACCTGATTCTGGCCGAAAAGCTGACCATGACCGGAAAGATTGCGCGTAGTATAGCTCATGAAGTTCGTAATCCGCTAACGAACCTGAGCCTGGCACTGGAGCAGCTGAAAGATGAACTGGATACGGACAATGAATATATTACGATGTTCACCGACATCATTGGCCGTAACGTAGATCGTATCGGGCAGCTCATTACCGAGATGCTCAATTCCTCAAAGCCACGCGATCTGGACCGTAAAAAACAGGATTTCAATTTAGTCGTGAAGGAGACATTACAACTTGTCAGTGACCGGATCAAGTTGAAGCGCATGCGTCTTGAAACCAATTTCGTCGTCGAAAATTGTGACGCCCTGATCGACCGCGATCAAGTCAAAACAGCCCTGTTAAATATCCTTGTCAATGCGGTAGAGGCCATGCAGGAAGGCAAAGGGATACTGTCTGTAAAAACAAATTGCACCGACGATAAGCGTGTCTACGTAGAAGTGGCCGACAATGGTGGCGGTATCAACGAAACGGATAGACAGCGGCTGTTCGACCCATTTTTTACGGGTAAATCGGGGGGTATGGGCTTAGGGTTAACCGCAACACAAAATATTATCAATAGCCATAAAGGTTCGATTGAGGTAGAAAGTCAGCTAGGTTTGGGAACAACATTCCGGCTTTATTTTCCAAGATAACGAACCTGTCCGATTAAACTTAGCTCAAGTCAATTGAGCGATAAATGAATAAACGGCCAGCACCTACTCGTGGTGCTGGCTTTTTTGTGGAATGTGTGGGTATAATTATACCCACTATCCTGTCTAATTTCTACATTCACAAATTGAATACCTGAGTACTTTTACTGCAATGTAATTAATCGAAAATTATAAGTTATTGATAGTTAATCAGTTGTTGGAGGGCAGGTTTGTCCTATACGGATTTGGGATATACTGGCACAATATAAGCTACCTGTATTGGTAACCTATACATCAACGCTATGTGGTCAACAACACACTTTCCGGCGGCTATGCGGTCGCTTAATGCAAGTACTCGGGCAAAAGCAATCGAGATCGTCAATCAGCTGCTTGAGCAGGGGCAGGTGGATAGTCAGCGGGCTGTTGCTATCAGCGTCGACGAAGCTCGGCGGTGGGCTCGCAAGATAAACGCGGAACGGGAGTGGATAAAAACACCTGTGCGTCCCTTTGCCTGATCCATTGTAAGCTAAATGCATCCTGCTGTGTAACTTAACTGGATGATGTGTGGCTACTTTATCACTCATGCTACTCAATAATATAATGGAAGCGAAACAACAAACCAATAAGCAGTTAGAAAAAATCAGTGACATGATCGAAGACATTCGTATCGCGATGCTGACAACTGTTGATGAACAAGGAAACTTGGTAAGCCGCCCAATGGCTGCTCTTCAGGTAGACGAAGATAGTACGATCTGGTTTTTTACGAAGCGTACATCGCCAAAGGTCGACCAGATCGATAACAATGAACATAAAGTAAATCTGGCTTTTGCCGATGTGAGTGATGCCAGCTACGTATCGGTGTCGGGTACGGCACAGGAACTAGATGATCGGGCCAAAGTTGATGAACTCTGGAATCCGCAGGCTAAAGCCTGGTTTCCGAAAGGAAAAGATGATCCTGAGCTGATCCTGTTGAAAGTACATGTCGACATGGCTGAGTACTGGAATGCAAGCGACAGCACAATGGTGCGCTTCTTCCAGCAAGCTACGGCTGCCATCACTGGCAACCCACCCAAAATGGGTGAGAACGAGAAAGTCTATAATAACTAAGGGAGAGAAGGGAGGAGGGGGAAGAGAAGGCAGAAGAAAAGAGTATGTAATTTTTGCTCTTCCTCTTTTTCCCTCTCTTCCCCCTCCTCCCTTTTCTCCCTTATGATCGTTACCCAAACAGACACTGGCTGGCAGATTATTAACCAGCAGGCACATGGTTTATTGGCTGTGCAACTTGCCCTGCATTGGCGGGTTGACAAACGACCCACACACTGGGTCGAGACCTTGATCGCTCTTACTGAACACGACGACGGGCAGGATGCCTGGGAAGGACGCAATCACCTCACTACGGCCGGAGCCCCTCTCGATTTCCAATTGTTGCAGTATTCGGTTGAGCAATGTAAACAGATGATTCAGATCGGCTTGCAAAAAAACCGCTGGAATGCGTTGCTTATGTCCATGCACACCTCTTTTCTGTACGAACCTAAACGAGGTACCGATAAAGCACTGGATGAATTTCTAGACCAGCAGGTTACCAACCAGACGAAATGGCGAAAGGAAGTAAACGCTACGAAAGCGGATGCTGAGTATGGCTATGCTTTCCTTCAATGGTGTGATGCTCTTTCGTTGGTATTGTGTATGGATCAGGTGCCGCCCGAGGGGCGTCGGCTAGAAGTAAGCCTTGGGCCGGATGGAATTTCGTATTACATACGAAAACGTACTGACGGAACGCTCTCTCTGGAACCCTGGCCATTCGAACCGCCAACAATTGATGTTCATATTGAGACGTTTCAAGTTGAACAGATAGCCTTCAGGAATGATAAGCAACTGTACAACGCGCTACAGGACGCGCCTATAGGCATGAAAACGTGGACCTTTTCTGAGCGGGATTAATCTTAGGCCCATAAACAAAAAGTGCCCTGACAGCTTGCCAGGGCACTTTTTGTTTATGAAAGAGCACGCTTTTATCGAAGCCGCAACAGCAGCGACGAACGAGCAGCAACGTCGATGGAATGACCACCTTTGACGGGGGCACCATCGGGGTGTACTTTACCGGCAGCCGTATCGACAATTACTTCCCAGGACGAGCTTTTGCGACCAATTTTGGGAAGCATAAATGGAATATCTTCCCAATAGGCATTCAAGATCCAGATCAATTGTTCGTCGCCAATGTCCTGACCGTCTTCAGTTTGTTCCGATACCCGCAGACCATCAATAAAAAGGGCCAGGCAGTGAGTGCCGGGGTTGTTCAGGTCGTCGCTGGTCATTTCACCACCTTCGGGGCGCAGGTAGGCAACCTGTTCGCTGCCAAAGAACCGACGCCGACTCAACAGCGGAATGTCGTGACGCAGGGCCGTAAGCTGGCTTGTAAACTCAAACAGGGCTTGTTGTTTCTCGCTCCAGTGCCAGTCCATCCAACTGATTTCACTATCCTGATTATACCCGTTGTTATTACCGTGTTGTGTACGGCCGCATTCATCGCCCATCACCAGCATAGGGGTACCCTGACTAAGAAGCATGGTTGTCAGGAAATTGCGTTT
>CAXTJJ010000366.1:0-6482 GCA_964244155.1 uncultured Spirosoma sp. | reverse complement strand
TCAGCTCCTCAGGCCTGACATCATAACTCCCCCTGGTCTTTATGCTGCTATGGTTAAAATTTCTACTTCCGTTTCCGAAAGCGTGCCACCATTGGCTGAACTGTATCGCGTTCAACGAACAACATAGTCAATATAAACAGCCCGAATAGGGCCAGATGAACCGGCACCGCGACCCATAAATTTGCAATAGGAAACTGCCAGCATGCCCAAATGAGTGACCCGGCCGCCAGTATATACCCTGCCGCCGACCGAACATCGTAGGGAACGGGATAATATTTTTCGCCCAGCACATAGCAAAGCACCAACATAACAAAACTGGATGTCAGGAAAACCACAACGCATCCCATATAACCCATTACCGGAATCAGCAGGATGTTCCCGACGACGGTAATGGCCGCACCAATCAATGTAAAAAGCGTTCCAAATTTCGTTTTGTCGGTGAGTTTATACCAAAGTCCGATATTTTGATAAACGCCAAGAAATAAGTTACCAAGCAGTAGCAAAGGCACAATAGTTAACCCCTGCCGATAAGCCGGAGACAACATGGCAGTCCCAATCACATCGACATTCAGGCTTACGCCTACCCAAATCACTACGCACACAATCGTGAACCATTTCGTGACCTGAGCCAGTAATTCGGGAGAGTTTTTGTCTTCGGCACGGGAGAAAAAAAACGGATCAGCTGCAAAACGAAACGACTGCGTAGCCAATGCCATAAATACCGATAGCTTGAAGCAGTTTCCGTAAATACCAAGGGCATCTTCGCTCGTAAGGGCCAGGCCATTAGCACCGGTGTAAAATCCTTCGGGCAGGTAGTGCCGTAGAAAAAGCCGGTCGGTAAGGCTATTGACAACATTAGCTAACCCCGTTAGCATAATCGGGTAGGCATACATGTACAAGACTTTAACATCAGGCCAATTGAATTGAAACCGGAAGCCTCGAAACGTATTTCGTAATAAAAGAAAGTAGCCCGAATTTCCGAGTAGATTAGCCAGAAAAATATAGCCGGGACCAATGGTGGGGTCATATATAAAATTAATAAACGGCTTCAGGACAGACAGGTATTTCCCCCGCATAACATCAGGGCAGATAACAAGAAAAAACACGTTCAACACGATAACAATGGCAATGTTGAGCATTTTGACCTTCACAAACTGCCGGGCCTTGTTCTCAACCCGTAAGCGGGCAAATGGGATAGCAATAATGGCATCTATGGCAACAATTAGTGCCGACCAGCGAATAAATGCTGTTTGACCCGGATAGTTAAGCCAAACGGAAATCTCAGGAGCAAGGTACAGCAGAATGGCGGTGGCTGTGCCAGTAATGAGTAGAACCAGACTTAGTGTTTCACTAAATGTTTTGGTCAGAATTTCCGGTTTACGGGCAGCAAATCGAAAGAAAGCCGTTTCCAGTCCGAATGTGTAAACAACCAGCAGCAGAGCTATGTAGCTATAAAACTCGACATTCGACGAGAGGTCTTTTGGCCGGGCGAATGCATACGTTTGAAGGGGTACTAGTAGGTAACTAAGCAACCGCCCCAGAATTGTACTGACACCATACAGGGCTGTGTCGCTGGCTAATTTTTTAAACGTACTCATGTGGTATAAAAAAAGGCCGGATGAGATTCGTTCCGCTCCGGTCGAACTTCTTATTTCAGACTTTGCGTCGTGAACGGCGCGTCTCTAACAGACAAAGTTAAGACGTTTGGCTATCTTTGTGCTTCAGGCCGAAACAGGCTCCCGGCTGTTTCGCGTAACTTGCCACTTATACTACTGAAACAGCCGGAGCCTGTTTCGGCCAAGTCCATGTCTCTCAAAATCTCCTCCGCGCTGATTTCCGTTTTTTATAAAGACGGTCTCGAACCTTTGGTCCGGCTATTGAACGAACAGAACGTCAAATTATATTCGACGGGCGGCACTCAGGCATTTATCGAAGAACTCGGCATTCCGGTTACGGCTGTTGAAGACCTTACCGGCTACCCGTCGATTTTCGGCGGTCGGGTGAAAACCCTGCACCCAGCGGTTATGGGTGGTATTCTGTACCGTCGGGATGTCCCTCAGGACCTCGCACAGGCCGAACGCCACCAGATTCCCCCTATCGACCTGGTCGTCGTAGACCTGTACCCGTTTGAAGAAACAGTAGCCTCAGGCGCATCGGACGAAGATGTTATCGAAAAAATTGACATTGGCGGTATTTCCCTAATTCGGGCAGCGGCCAAAAATTACAATGATGTGCTGATTGTTGCCTCGCGCAACCAGTATGCTGATGTGGTAACCTTGCTTACCGAAAAAAATGGCACCACCGGCCTGACCGATCGTCGGGAATATGCCGGCAAAGCGTTCGCCGTTACGTCGCATTACGACACGGCCATTCAGGCTTACTTTGCCGGTTCGCCAAGCCCAAAACCAGATGCTACGGGCACTGTATACGATTTCAAAACAATGCCCGCCAGCCATCTTCGCTATGGTGAGAATCCACATCAGCAAGCTACGTTCTACGGCGACCTGGAAGCGATGTTCGAGAAACTCCATGGTAAAGAGTTGTCGTACAATAATCTGGTCGACGTGGATGCCTGTGTTAACCTGATTGATGAATTTACAGATTCAGATGGCGAAGCTTTTGCTATCATCAAGCACACCAACGCTTGTGGTATTGCTACGGCCCCAACCGCTAAAGAAGCGTATTTGAACGCCCTCGCCTGCGATCCGGTCTCTGCCTTTGGTGGCGTCGTAATTACAACGGCAACGGTTGATCTGGAAACGGCTGAGGAGTTGAACAAGTTGTTCATGGAAATTCTGATTGCGCCTGATTATGCACCGGAAGCGCTTGCTTTACTGAAATCGAAGAAAAACCGAATCCTGCTCAAACGGAATACGATCGCTCTGCCTACCGTCATGTTCAAAACAATTTTGAACGGTGTACTGGAACAGGATAAAGACAACCAAACCGAAACAACTGACCAGTTTAAGGTTGTGACTGAAAAGGCCCCGACGGATAGCGAAAACCGGGCACTGGAGTTTGCGCTGAAAGTTTGTAAACACACGAAGTCAAACACGATTGTTCTGGCGAAAGAGGGCCAGCTTTTAGCGAGCGGAGTAGGCCAAACCTCCCGCGTTGATGCATTACGGCAGGCTATTGATAAAGCCCATTCGTTTGGCTTTGACCTGAACGGGTCGGTGATGGCTTCGGATGCGTTCTTCCCCTTCCCCGACTGCGTCGAGATTGCTGGTCAGGCGGGAATTACGGCCGTTGTTCAACCCGGCGGTTCTATTCGCGATCAGGATTCGATTGATTATTGCAACCAGCACGATCTGGCGATGGTTACGACAGGCGTAAGACATTTTAAACATTGACCGCACGGGCGGTCACGCGGGATTTTATCCAGATTTGAAGGATTAAACAAGATTATAGCAATCGACATACGCTATACTTTAAGGTAAAACTGATTACAGTAATCTGTAAAGGTTAAACAAGAGTGCTCGTATCAATTGCCATAATCTTGTTTAATCGTTTAAATCCGGTAAAAATCACGGTTCAGACATATGCGGCTACTTTACACAATCTGGTGCGCTACGTATTTCGTTGCTTTATACATCGTGCTGTTTCCGATCCAGTTTGTGTTTTTGCAGCGTGACGCCTGGAAACCCCTGGCCCACAAAATCAACTATATTTGGGGAATCCTGTTATTTATTGGGGCGGGTATACCGGTTAGGGTTGAGCATCGGTTTCGGCCCGATCCAAAACAAACATATGTTTTCTGCGCGAATCATTTCTCGTATTTAGACATAGCCGTGATGGGTGTCATCGTGACCAATTACTATGCCTTTGTCGGGAAGAGTGACGTGAAGAACATCCCCTTGCTGGGATACATGTTCGCAAAATTGCATGTACAGGTAGATCGGGACCAGCCCAACAGCCGAGCCTACTCGTTAGCAAAGTCGATTAGGACATTGGCAGCAGGACGTAGTATCATGATTTTTCCAGAGGGGGGGATTCGGGCATCTGAGCCGCCCCAGATGGTTCCGTTTAAGGACGGGGCCTTTACTATGGCGATTCAGCAACAAGTGCCTATTGTTCCGGTCACCCTGCTGAATAATTACCAGATTCTACCTGATAGAAGTCCAATTCGATTTCATTGGCACCCATTGCGAGCCGTTATTCACCCGGCTATCGAAACGGCAGGGATGACACAGGCTGATGTTGAACGTCTGAAACAGGAAACGTATCGAGTTATTGATGTAGAATTAAAAAAGAGCGGCTACCCAGCCGCTTTACAAGTATGAAAGTAGATCACGAAACGCTGCATAAAATTGCTCATTTGTCCCGGCTGGACGTCAAACCAGATGAAGAGGCCGCATTGCTCAACAGCTTGAACGGTGTACTAACCTGGATGGAACAGCTCAACGAAGTTGACACAACGGGTGTTGAACCGCTCATGCACATGTCAGCAGAAGCGAACGTGCTGCGCGACGATTATGTGGCTAACCAACTCCCGCGCGATCAGGCCTTAATGAATGCTCCCCAGCATGACAACCAGTTTTTTGAAGTGCCGAAAGTGTTGGAATAAACGAGTGCCGTTCCTAGTCTGCCGGGCTGGCTATTTTCAAGCCAATAATACCTACGGTAATTAGCAGGATGAAAAATAACTCGGTCCAGGACCAGCTTGTTTTTAACAATAAAACATCAGCGACTTTAAGAAATACCAGCGATAGTGCCATCCAAACCGCGAAAGCCGTTGTGGTTGGTATCGTCCGCATGGAAATAGCTAATAGCACTGTATTTACAATTCCGAAGACCACATACGCGATCCATGGGAGCAGAGCGGGCAACCCACCATCGAGCCGGTAGAATGTGTCCCAGCGTAATGCTTTCAGGTCATCTATCCGCATGTATTTAAGCGCGTACATCCACGCCATTTCGAAGGCGGCTGCCCCAAACAGATACAACCACGACAGTGTAGTTTGATTGATCATGGCATAGCAAAGTGTAGATGCAAAAGTCGAAAGCTCGAGGCTCTCAATTACTCAATCCCACTTTTTAGCCTAACAACCTGACTACGTATTTGTTAGCGACCAAGCCCGTTATTTTTTACACCCAGCCTGCACAAAGCATATTAAGCCAGAATCGGTTTTACGATCTTCCCGGCCACGTCCGTCAGCCGGAACGGCCGACCTTGAAATTGATAAGTCAGCTTCGTGTGATCAAAACCAAGTAGATGCAGAATTGTGGCCTGAAGGTCATGGATATGCACTTTGTCTTTCACGCCATAATAGCCAATATCGTCGGTTTCTCCGAATGAAAACCCTTTTTTGACGCCACCACCCGCCATCCAGACAGTAAAGGCTTCGAGGTGATGGTCCCGGCCCATGAACGGCAGCGTCTGCCCATCGCGATTTTCCTGCATGGGTGTCCGGCCAAACTCACCGCCCCAAACCACCAGGGTGTCGTCTAATAATCCGCGTTGTTTGAGGTCTTTTAATAGGGCAGCTACGGCCTGATCGGACTCTTTGCATTTTTGTTTCAGGCCAATATCAATAGACCCGTCGGCACTGGTACCGTGCGTATCCCAGCCCCAGTCGAAGAGTTGCACAAAACGCACTCCCCGCTCAACCAGTCGGCGGGCGAGCAGGCAATTTCGGGCAAACGAGCCTTTGTTTGGGTCAACGCCGTAGCTGTCCAGAATATATTGCGGCTCGCTCTTGATCGCCATTGCGTCGGGCACGGACATCTGCATTCTGAATGCCAGTTCATATTGCGCGATACGGGTCAGGATTTCGGGGTCTTTCACTTCGTCATACTGCTGCTGGTTAATCTGGCTAATGGCATCAATGGTTTGTTTACGGACATCACGGCTGATGCCTGAAGGGTCCGATGCATATAGTACGGGGTCGCCATCGGTTCGGCATTGAACGCCCTGATATACTGTCGGCAGGAAGCCGCTTCCCCAAACAGACTTGCCTGCGTCGGGTTGTTTGCCGCCCGATGCCAACACGATATAACCCGGCAAGTTGTCGTTTTCAGTGCCGAGGCCATAGGTCACCCACGAGCCCATACTTGGCCGACCCAGGCGGGCACTGCCCGTATGCATGAGCAATTGGGCGGGCGCATGGTTGAACTGGTCGGTATGCATCGCTTTAAGGAACGAAATATCATCCACGACACCCTGTAAATGAGGTAAATAATCAGACACCCAAGCCCCCGATTGACCACGCTGTGCAAATTTCCCCTGCGGTCCCAGCATTTTAGGGACACCCCGAATAAAGGCAAACTTCTTTCCTTCGAGTAATGCCTGCGGACAGTCTTTGCCGTTGTACTTCGCCAGTTCGGGTTTGTAATCGAACAACTCCAGTTGACTGGGCGAACCAGCCATATGAATATAAATGATCCGTTTGGCCTTCGGTAAGTACTGCGATGGATGTGGGGCCGTCGGCTCACCCGATGTCAACGCTGAGCCGACTGTGTTGTCCTGTGGATTCTCTTTT
>CAXTJJ010000365.1:0-6492 GCA_964244155.1 uncultured Spirosoma sp. | reverse complement strand
TCCTTCTTTGCAGCTCAATCACCCTACTTTCGGCTTGCCATTCCACGGATTTAGAGCCCCCCGTTCTAGATAAACAAAACTTTACATTCGCCGGGTCGAGTCGCTGCGACACCACTAAGAATGCAGGCGTAGATGTTTCGGTTGCCTATGTACTTTTAAAGAGTGACACAAAAGGTGCCCGGAAAATAAATGACAGTTTGCGCCGTCTGGCTGTTAACAGTATCGTTGGCTGGCTCGATAACGAAACCGTGGCTGAGCATCCCGATGTGCAGACTGATTTAGGAAAAGCCGCTGCCTTGTTTGCGACCGATTATGAAATCGTCCGAAAAGATATGGGTAATCTAAGTGGTTGCTGGGAAGTAAAAACCACAGCTGATACCTTGCATGCTGGTCCTAAAGCCTTATCGGTCAAGTACGAAACGTTTGCCTACACAGGCGGTGCGCATCCAAATACTAACGTTTCCTTTTACAACTTTAACCGGGAAACAGGCCAGATAATTACCCTGGCTGATATGGTATCTGATACAACGGCATTGCTTACTGTTGTCGAAAAAGCGTTTCGGAAGCAGCAGGACTTACTGCCACAGAATAACCTTGAAGAAAAAGGATACTTTCTTCACGATGGCCGGTTTTTTCTGCCTGCCAATATCGGAATGAGTACTAGCGGATTGATATTTTACTATAATCCTTATGAGATAGCTGCTTATGCCGTTGGGCCGATTCAGGTAATGGTTCCCTATGCGCAGCTGACTGGTATTGTTCACAAGGATTGGCTGTAGCACGTTTCTTTTCTTTCGCAAGTCAGCTGTGTATTTACACAAATACCCTTCTGGTCAGCTAAATTCGTTATAAAATGACGTTCGATCAATTTGTGCACGCGCTTTCACAAGCCCAGCCCCCGGCCGATCTGCATCCGGTCCTACAGGCACTCTGGTACGATGCCAATGATAACTGGGAACAGGCGCACAACATCGCCCAAAGTCGCGAGGGCGAACCGCCTTATGATCGATTACACGCCTATCTGCACCGTAAAGAAGGCGACCGCTTCAACGCCAATTACTGGTATCGCCGGGCTAAAGCAGCGTTCTTCGAAGGCTCTTTGCAAGAAGAGTGGGATGCACTGGTGAAGCAATACCTGTAAGATTAAGGAATGTAAGGGCCGCCTGTTTCGCCCCAACCCCAGGTTGGCATAGGTGCATTTACCTGCTCATTTACGTCTGTAGCATTTGAGTTGATAACGGCCAGTCTGGAGCCCCATTCCAGATAGCCAACCAGTGCTGAACGAAACTCCGGGTCATCGGGTACGCCTACCACATCGGCTGTGTCAAGAATCAGCCAAATCCAGCGTTGCCGTTGTTGCTCGGTTAACTGTTTCCCGAGGTGATGATGAATCATTTCGTAGTGGCTACCTTCTTCAGTGCTGTATTTAGCTGGTCCTCGAAAGACTTCGGCAATAAAATGGGCTACATGTCGGGCGTGCTCGGCCGACATACCCCGAAAAACGGGTTCCAGTACCGCATCTTCCCGAACCCGCTGGTAAAACAAGTCGGTCCAGGCCTCAAATTTCTCCATGCCGCCCGCCCATTCATACAGGGTAGGTACAGGTGTATTTGGTTGCGTATTCATACGATAGATCGTTGATTGAATACCAACTTACAAAAAAAAGGCCGCACTCTTGCGAATGCGACCTGCGTCTGTCGATGAATAAGTAATATTTTTATTAAGCCATTTCTTCTTCGGCAAGCACCGTGCTCACGTCTGTCAGTGGCAAATTGAAAGCGTCTGCAACACCTTTATACACTATTTTGCCGTCAACTACATTCAGGCCCAGTTTCAGGTCAGAATTGTCGCGGCAGGCTTGCTGCCAGCCTTTGTTGGCTAATTGGAGCGCATAAGGCAACGTCGCATTGGTCAGGGCTAGCGTACTCGTGTAGGGAACAGCACCTGGCATATTAGCGACGCAGTAATGAACAACCCCATCAATAATGAAGGTTGGATTTTCGTGGGTAGTAGGGGAGCAGGTTTCAATGCAACCACCCTGGTCAACGGCTACATCGACCAATACCGTACCCGTCCGCATTAACTTCAACATCTCCCGTGTGATGAGGTGAGGAGCTTTAGCGCCCGGAATTAACACAGCACCAACAATCAGATCGCAGACTTTAATCATCTCCCGAATATTATATTCGTTCGACATCATCGTTTGCACATTTGGTGGCATAATATCTGACAGGTAACGCAAACGCGCCAGGCTAACATCCATGATGGTAACATGGGCTCCCAGACCAGCAGCCATTTTAGCCGCTTGGGTACCCACAATACCACCTCCCAAGATGAGGACATTGGCAGGTTTAACGCCTGGAACACCACCGAGCAGAATACCCCGGCCTTTCAATGGTTTTTCCAGATATTTAGCACCTTCCTGAACAGCCATACGACCAGCTACTTCCGACATTGGCACCAGCAGCGGTAAGCTGCGGTCCGGACGTTCAACGGTTTCATAGGCCAGACAAACGGCACCTTTAGCCAGCATGGCCTGTGTCAACTCTTCCGACGAAGCAAAGTGGAAATAAGTAAACAGCAACTGGTCTTCCTTGATCAGGTCGTATTCAGAAGCAATAGGCTCCTTAACCTTCATGATCATTTCGGCGATGTTATACACCTCTTCGATGGTTGGCAACATGATGGCACCAGCCGAAATGTATTCTTCGTCCTCAAACCCACTGCCTTCACCAGCATTAACCTGTACATAGACCGTATGGCCGTATTTGCGCAGTTCTGTTACACCGGCGGGCGTTAGGGCAACGCGGTTTTCATTATTTTTAATCTCTTTGGGAACACCAATGACCATGACGTACGAGTGCGTTTGGAAAGTTGCTTATTTCCTTTCTACAAAGGTAAAAGCCCTATGTTTGTTTTCTAGTAGAGGCTTTTTTTTTAGAAAATAAGACTAATTACGAATCCAAAAGGCGAAAATTGATCTATTATTGGGTAATAATTCGATCATAATCCGTAAAAATGCCGTTATGGAAATGCTGGATAAAACAGACCGAAAAATTTTAACTCTGTTACAACAGAACGCCCGCCTGACGATACAGGAGATAGGCCAGCAAATCAATCTGTCAAAAACGCCTGTTCACGAGCGCATAAAACGGTTGGAACGTAAGGGGATAATTGATCGCTATGTTACTATTCTCAACCGGAAGAAGCTCGGCAATTTGCTCATCGTTTTTTGTCAGGTAACGCTGGACCGGCAGACCCGCGATGCCTTTGCCGATTTTGAAACAGCCGTTCGGGTATTACCTGATGTGCTTGAGTGTAACCGAGTATCGGGTACGTTCGATTACCTGCTCAAAATTGTTAGTCGCGATATGGATACCTATAACTACTTCTATCAGGAGCAACTGTCGGTCATTCCTGGAACACTACACATTAGTAGCTTTTTCGTAATGGCCGATGTGAAAAATTCAACGGTTGTTCCGATCGAGTAAGCAGAAAAAAGGCTTCATACAGGCTGTACAAAGCCTTTCCCTGTTACATTCAACAAAATAAATTAAGTAGTGCTGATGAAATAGTTTAAGTTATTTCCAACTTAGTAAACCCATAAATCCCCTAAAGGGGACTTTTCGGCTACTTGGACAAAGTCCCCTTTAGGGGGGGGATTTAGGGGTTAATCCGATTCAACCTAAACTATTTCACTTTAATACTTAATAGGGCTTAGCCTCATGCGCCAGTTCCTCGGCCTGTTGAGCAGCCTGCTTACCGACCTGTACATTTGCCTGCCCATGGGGCTGTTGGCCGATACCGCTGGCCACCTTTTGTAAGCCTTCTTTTACCCGCCGACCATACTCTTCATCGCACTGACCGAATAACTCGATCATTTTGTCCTGAACATTCTTCTGGGCACCCGAAAGGGCATCAACCAGGTTGTTGATCAGGTCATCGCGTTCCCAATCCTCAAACGTCCGATACCGCTCTCCGGCTTGCTTGAAATTGTTGGTACGGTCTATCGGCTGACGCATTAGATTCCCTGCAATGTAAGGCTTATGGTCAGGATAGGTTCGGGGTGCTTCTTTAAGCCCGTTCATCGACGAAGGCTCATAATTGACGTGTTTGTTTTGACCCGGTGCCGTGTCGACCCGGTACTGCATCTGTCCGTCGCGCTGGTTTGTTGCTACATGCTTTTTCGGCGCGTTGATTGGCAATTGCAGGTAGTTTGTTCCAACGCGGTAGCGTTGTGTATCGGAGTACGAGAACGTACGGCCTTGAAGCATCTTATCGTCAGAAAAGTCCAGCCCATCTACCAGAACGCCTGTTCCGAACGCGACCTGTTCAACCTCATGGAAATAATTTTCCGGGTTTTTATTGAGGGTCATAAGGCCTACGGGTAACCAGGGAAACTGATCCGGTGGCCATAATTTTGTGTCGTCGAGCGGGTCAAAGTCAAGCTCCGGGTGCTCGTCGTCGCTCATGATCTGTACCAGTAGTTCCCACTGTGGAAAATTACCCGCTTCGATGGCATCGTACAAATCCTGGGTAGCGTGATTAAAGTTCTTGGCCTGAATCTGCTCGGCTTCGGGCTGGGTCAGGTTCTTTATACCTTGCTTTGGTTCCCAGTGGTATTTAATCAGAACGGCTTCGCCCTGCTCATTTACCCATTTGTAGGTGTTTACACCCGATCCCTGCATTTGCCGGTAATTAGCCGGAATGCCCCAGGGGGAAAACAGGAATGTAAGCATATGAACCGACTCGGGCGTATTGCTCATGAAGTCGAAAATGCGTCCGCCATCCTGCCGGTTGGTAATCGGGTCTGGTTTCAGCGAGTGTACCATGTCGGGGAACTTCATTGCATCACGGATGAAGAACACCTTGAGGTTGTTTCCCACTAAATCCCAGTTGCCATCTTCGGTATAAAACTTCACCGCAAAGCCACGCGGGTCGCGCAGGGTTTCGGGAGAATGTCCACCATGAATAACCGACGAAAAACGGACAAAGACGGGCGTCTGCTTTCCTTTTTCCTGAAATAACTTAGCACGAGTATAGGTCGATACAGGCTCATCGCCAACAGTTCCATAGGCTTCAAAAATGCCATGCGCCCCGGCACCCCGAGCATGTACAACACGCTCAGGAATACGCTCCCGGTCGAAATGACTAATTTTTTCCAGGAAGGGATAGTTTTCCAGGGTGGTTGGTCCACGATTGCCTACTGTCCGCACATTCTGGTTATTGGTTACCGGGTGACCCTGCCTGGTGGTTAAGGTCTGTTCTGTGGGCTGGTCTTGTGGCTGGAGTCCGGTGGCACCGAATTCTGGTCCGGGTGTGTGTCCGTTTTGACCGTTGCCGTTTGGGTTATTTTCCATAACAAGGTTTATAGATTAACTATAGAATTCAACCATCAACTGAGTAAATGGTTTGGTAAATCAATGACTATTTCGAGTAGTATCAGGCAAAGTTCTGGTTTATAATCAGTCACGTCATTCCTCTCTATATTAGTATTTATGAAGGTACATTACCTCTGTTTTCTGGGCCTGATTGGCCTCAGTCTTACAGTAAACGCCCAAAGCTGGCAGTCCGTTAGTACGCAGAATACGTGTTCTACCCGCCATGAAAATGCGGCTACGCTTATCGGCGACAGTCTGTATGCTGTAGGTGGACGCGGAATCAAACCGCTGGAAGCACTAAACCTCAAGACTCTCGTCTGGCAAACACTTCCTACGCCACCCGTCGAGATGAATCATTTCCAGGCCATTACCTATGGTAATGAGCTTTACGTGATAGGGGCTTTTCAGGGTCAGTATCCTCACGAAACGCCTATTCCGAACATCTACATCTACAGCCCTAAACAGGGAAAATGGCGCATGGGACCCGAAATCCCGAAAGAGCGGCTCCGGGGTTCGGCGGGCGTGGTGGTCTACAAAAACAAGATATACGTGTCCTGCGGAATCATCGACGGACATTATGACGGCCATGTCGCCTGGCTGGACGAATATGATCCAAAAACAAATACCTGGAAACGTCTGGCCGATGCACCCCGCACCCGCGACCATATTACAGCAGCCGTAGTAGGCGATAAACTATATCTGGCCGGTGGGCGTAACTCAACGGCCCGGATCAATAAGGTGCTGGAAACGACCATTGCCGAAGTCGATGTCTACGATTTTAAAACCGGACGTTGGGAAACCCTGCCTGCTGGATCGAATATTCCAACCCAGAGAGCGGGTGCCACAGCCGTAACACAGGGAGGCAAAGTCTGGATTATCGGGGGCGAAACCGTACAATTATTAGCTCATAACGAAGCCGAAGCCCTCGATCCAAAAACCAATAAATGGACGGCCGGACCAAGACTGAAGCAGGGTCGGCATGGTACTCAGGCAATTGTTTATGACGGTAAAATTTACATTGTTGCCGGATCAGCCAATCACGGTGGCGGCCCGGAATTGAACACGGTTGAAGTACTGAAGTAAGAATGCAGAAGTAACACAGAGTATTCGC
>CAXTJJ010000364.1:0-6542 GCA_964244155.1 uncultured Spirosoma sp. | reverse complement strand
GTGTTGGCAGAGTCTTAGCAGGGTCTTGGCAGAATCAGAAAAAAAGGCTAAAAAAAGGCTAAATGTTGGCCATCAAAATCAGCAAAAAGAAAGGGCAAGTTGTCTTTTCGCCCGGCGAAAAATTAGGAAAGTATATGAAGGAAATTAGTACAGAAGGTTATACGATTGCATCTTGTCAGGGTCGTCCCGTTTTACCAGCTGATAGAAAGCGCATTCATAAAGTAACCTTGGCATTGACGACTGCCGAGTATGAATACTTTAAAAAAAAGGCTGGACACCAGACCGTCAGTGAGGCTAAACCGACCGCCCGCCCTAAACGAAAACATGGCTCGATGGCGGGCTTCATCCGCCTAATGATGCAGACGAATCGGCCTCTTTTGACAGTCGAGCAGGAGAGGCTTTTAATTCAACTCGTCAATACGGGAAACAACCTAAAACGACTGACTCACATGGCTACTAGTGTGGGCTATGACAGCGTGGCTGCTTCACTGGAACCGATTTATAAACAACTGGTCAATTTACTAGAGGATTACAGTCAGCAGAAGAGAAACAAATTAGGTAAGTAATATGGTGGCGAAAATAATGGGCACAAAAAGTTTTTCGGCGACGGCGGAGTACCTGGAAGAAGGTTACGGCGATGTCGATAAAAAAGCGGAGTTGCTGGCGGCCAATGGCGTGCTAATGGGCACCCCTGAACAGATTGCGGCTGATTTCAACCGGCATTGCCTTCAAAACCCAGACATCGGCATGGCCGGTGTTCATATCCCCATCTCGTTTTCCCCTGACGATGCTCCTCAGTTAACTAATGAGCGATTGGTTGACCTGAGTCTTCAGTACATGCGGGAAATGGCCATAGAGCCAGACAATACGCAGTGGCTGATCGTTCGCCATGGTGATACGCAGCACCCCCACGTTCATTTATTGTTAAACCGCATCAATCTGGATGGAGAAGCGATTGACCTCTCGTTCAGTAAGACGCGCAGTCTGCATGCTGTCCGGAAAATTGAGCAGGCCGAAGGATTAACTGTTGCTCAAGAACAAACAAAGAAGGAGGGAAACCTACAACGACCTGATGTACAAACCAGAGCGGCCTTTGTTCAGGAAATGGGTTCACTGATTTCCCGAGTCTTAGCCAAGTCAACGGATCTAACGGATTTTAGTAAGCAATTGAAAGAACTGAACATCAAACTGACGTTGACAACATCCAAGCGACAGGGAGGAATAATAAAAGGAGTCGTATTTAGTAAGAACGGTCGGTACGTCCGGGGCAGCGCCCTCGACCCGGCTCTAAGTGGGCCGCAGTTAATGACGAAGATGGCTCAGAAATCGGTAATTCCACTAACGACAACGACTGTCAAAAAGGCATCTACGCAAACAACACCGAACACCATCAAGGGGAAAGTAAACAAGGATCCCGTGAAGCAAGTCAGTTCGGCAAAGGTAGGTGTCGGTAAAGAGGCCACTAAAACTAAGCGGGTAAAGTTGAAACGGTAGCTGATGAACCAGAAACACTGTGTACTCCTACTAACGATAAAGCTAACAGGTCCAGACCGTTCTTAGCGCTTTATTTCACTATTAGCAAGGGTCAGGCTGGCAACTCATTAAAACTGGGTAGCCAGCCTGACTTGTCTAAGTTCATTTCATTCGTGCATAACGAACAATGGGACTGTGAGGGTGGTAGATTATCAGACTATCGGCGGTGGGTCGAAATGTATATACGGTTTCACCAAACATCTCATCCACACTTGTACTTAGCAGCGCTGGATTTGGTAGCGAAGAAGGGAAGCCTGTAATTCGGGCATCAATCAATGTGGTGGAAAAGCAAGGTATAAACTCACAGCTTCCCTTGAGATGTGTTTTACCTGACCAGATGTGAATGGAATCGCCTTGAATAGTCAATCGGGCTTTTTTATCTTTTCGTATGTAGGTACCAGCCAAGTCTTTAGGTAAGCTATTGGTTTGATAACCCCAGTAACTGCATCCTAAAATAATAACACCAATAACCAGAGGTAAAATCTTTACCCACGGCTTACGACCCGTCATTGTATTTACAATGCTATAGAGCATAAAACCACCAGCCAATATCACCAGATAAATATATTGATGGGATACTATCGTGAGTATGAAATTCACAACATTAGTGATAAGGCGCAATAGAAGACGAACCAAATACCATAAAATCACTATTCCAAAAAAATAGCCTAATAAACGCCCATTGCTTGGTTGTGTCTTCGATCTTCTCTTTCTTCTTCAGTTTCAAAAAATGACATAATGAAATTTATACATAGTGTTAATTATGTATATAATTTACGAATAATTGATTATATAAAAAATGTATATTAGCTTATTTTATAAATATTAACTCTAAAATCATTACATTAAACGGAATAGTATGTTGAGTATATCAAGCCAACTTTGTGTTATAAAATCTCTCTGTGTTTTTATAAACGTATAAATTATTTGATGTAAAGGCTGATGTCAAAGAGAGGGGAAATTGCTGTAAGCCAATGTAATTGATCAGTTTTTGGGTATAAAATTTGGCTTGTTAGTCTCTATGGGCTAAGCTGTGGCTAAGTAAGGTGGGGATAAACTTACTGTAATTGTTGAGATCTTAAGAAGTGATTACGCCTGAAATAGCCTTCCAGCCATACCTCTTTTTTGATTTGTCAAATGAGCAAAAGGCCTGGCCGCTAATAATCGACCTATTATCAACTCCTTTTATTAAAAATGGGGCAATAAATATATCATCGACAAAACCAAAGGCTTTATCTGCAGGCCGTTTGACCGGTCCGGAAAACAATTTATAAATTTCGCTGGATGGTGTCAGCTGCGTAGGTTTTACAGCCAGTGGCACCCAAAAAATTCCTTCTTTACCCGTACGCTGTTCGAGTCGAACGGCAACAAAGTCGCCTACCTGAACACGAGCCATGCTACTCTCATATTTGAAATGTCCGGATGCAGTTCGACTTACGCTAAAATGAGCGACTTTTTTGTCTGTGTTTAAGAACGTGACAATGCCGATTTGCTCGGGAATATCAGCGTACAATAATTCATCAGTTAAAGCACGATACTGCCGATATAAATCCTTGTTGTTATCACGAACGGCTGCGCCTGCAGCAACTAGTTTTTCAGCCCCGGTAGTAACATTGGCCGGAACACTCCAGCCCTCAGCCAGTCGAGCCTTTACGGACCGGGCTATTTCAGTAAGAGCCTCATTAAATTGTCCATTCTCGCTTAATTTCCGTGCCAGATTGAATCGTGCGTTGACAAGAAACTTTTCCTGTGTGTGGCAGCTAACTGCCCTACATAGGCAAGCTATTGCCTTTTCTGGTACGTCATTATAAAGCTCTGCAAGCAAGTCCCAGAGCCAGAACTCATTTTGCTTACGCCGGGCAAACGGCATTAGTGTGTTCATGGCTTCTTCCCTGGAACCAGTTGCTACAAGCAATTTAGCCTGATAATAGGGCGGGTATTGATATTCTGGATGTTGCTCATGAAGCACTTCCAGGTCAGTTATTAAAGACTGGACAACAGCTGGTTCAGGGTGTAGAAGCACCTGTTTAGCATAAGCTATATAGGCTTGCTCAGCAGTTGACATCATCTTTTTGCCTTCATTAGTAATGCCGGGGAGGTAATCTTCCGGGCGAAGGTTGCTCAACTGCCACCACGTCAGGAAGTCGCCCAGACCTGTCCACAACTTTCCCGCTTTTAAATACGCCCTAAGCAAGGCTGAATACAAATCCGATGGTCGTTCGAATGACCAGTGCTGAACCGACGTAAAAACTGCTTCCAAAATCGCATTGGCTTTCCCCGAATAACCCAACGAAAACAAATAGCTAATCGCCACCCAGACAGCTTGATTTGTAAGCATCGTTTCATCAGCAGGGTTATTTCCTAGAAGCTCTGACAGGGCAGCCCACTCGGATATAAACTCCTCTGGTGAGCTACTCTTACCTAACACCTTCAACCGTTCGTACCGTACCCAGCCCATAGCCCGCTTAGCCCAGAGATTACTCGGATCAGCAGCGAGTAATTGTACTGCCAGGTCAAATGCTTCAACAAGCTGACCATTTTTGCGTAGGGTAGTGACGTCTTTATGTGTTTTAGACGTCCCATTACCTATCGTACGAGGTTTATAATCGGCTCGCTGGGTAAGAATCATTTCAGAATTTGGCATAGTGTGGTTCAAAGGGCCAGTTGACGGATTATTTCGCTAAGATCACGCACTAATTTAGGACTGTTACAGCTACTGGCAAGGGGTTTAACCTGGCCAAAAAATCCCCGACTATCATAAATAAAATCGAGAGTGGCATGTTCCTGTTGACGTTCCAGGCGATACCGTTCCTGAAACTGCTGCGATTCAACGGCCTTTATTGTAATGGATAAATTGGCGGTGGCCCGGTTCATTTCTTCATACAACACACTGAGATATGGCTTGCTCTGATCAGAATTGTACGAATTTATAGTCGATCCTTGAATAGATGTTTCTGTCTCGAAAACATACGTTGTCGGCTCAGACAGGGCTGCTTCTGTAGCTTTTTGAATACCATCACCAGCAAGAAGTATTGCATAGCGGGTAAAGCGATGTTTGCCATCGTAATGAAACAGTAAGCGGGCCGTTTCTTTTCCCTTTGTTAGCATTAAATGCTCCTGAAACGGTTTCGAGACAACATTATTAATATCAATACCAAATGGCTGTAACCGGTGCCAAGCCTCGGCAATTTTATACTGTATAAATGGTTCGCGATCTGAGACCCCGAGTCGCTGTAACAGATCATTTTCGGCCGCGCCCCAGACAATGGTATGTATTTCTATGCCCTGTGATGCCAGAAACTGATTGGCTAATCCCTCATCAACCCACGTCATTTTGGAGAAAGGTGTAAATCGGGGCGGATTTATTGCCACTAACTGGTTGTTGCTACGGGTAATGGCTGTATAAGCCCATCGAAAAAAGTCAGCATTTGTACGACCTGTCGATGACTGCTCATCCGTAAACGGGTTGAAATCTTCTTTCGTATTCTTATCCCAAAAGGTGAACACTGACCGCCATTCACCCCCTTGCGCTTTGTGGCATGTGATAGCATACGCATGCTTAATCATTAGCGCTGCGAAGTACAAGTCAACTTTAAGAGCTTCAGCAAACTCAGGCGTCTTGCGTTTGATTCCCTGACTACTTACTCGATTCGTAAAATCTACGAACAACGCCCGCATCTCGGCAGAGGTTAGTTTCCCCTCATCGCTTTCCAGAAAATTCAGCAGCGTCTCGGCCTGAATGGTTCTTAATTCGGCATCATCTCCGCGAACCAGAACCTCAACCGATTGCCAACGCAGTGTAACCGGACGTTCTCCCCGTATAAATACAGTCCGGCTCTCTAACTGCCCCACTGACTGGATCATGCCAAATGTACCATTGGTAACCTCATGTCGATAATTATTTTGGCCAACAATAATCATGTCACCCGGCATCAATGATGGCGCGTTAGGCCCAAACCGGTTTGCCCGAATTTGGTCATTCAGACTTTTGGCTGTTTTGTTTTTGTGGGTGATGATAATTTTATTCTTGTCTGCCTGCTTGTAAGCTTCCCGGAACTGACCAAATTCAAGATTTCGTACATCTCGTGCATTGTCGGCAATCTCAAAGTAATTCATATAACCCGAGGCCAGACCTTGCCGTATTTGGGTGGCGATTGCCAGCACGCCACTCTGCCCACCCTGACGGACGACCTGCCGTAACTCAGCCGACTGAACCTGGATGTTATATTCTTTTAGAAAATGAAGTTCATTAAGAGCAGGAGAATCACTCATGCTGTAAGGTGGTAACTGAGCTGGGTCTCCTACGAAAATGAGTTGGGTATGCACGTTTGCCAGCCCTACTTTAGCAAAGGTCAGAAGGTCTCGTAACAAGAAGCCGCTTCCAAATCGGAAAACCTCACTCTCAGCGTATGCATCCGAGACCATTGAAGCCTCATCTATTACAAATACCTGCCGGACAATATCTGCATCAGACGCTAGTTTGTATACGAACTGAAAGCCATCTAAAATTTCTCCCTGTTCGTCTTTACCTTCCTGCGTTTCGAGTTCGTGGAAGTTATAAATACCACGATGTATAGTTGTAGCCTCGCTTTTATTCTTGTTCCCCAGTATCCGAGCCGCCCGTCCGGTAGGAGCCATGAGTTTAACCTCACGCTTCTGCACACTAGTAATGTACTGGCAAATACCACCCAGCAATGTTGTTTTGCCCGTTCCAGCATATCCTTTAAGCAGGAAGATTGACTCATTACCTACCAAAAACTGCTCGATGGCAAGTGCAGCCTGTTGCTGGTCATCTGTGAGATTAAGATTGTCAAAATGAGATAGAATTATAGACAAGGAGGGTGTGTAGTTGGTTTCGGGAGCAAAGATGGGAATGTGTAATGCAGTGTTTCTGCATTTAATAACGAACTAAGGACGCGTGAGGAACAATTCGACAATTTGTAATAAATCAATCAATTCTCCTGTCGTAACATATCCATTCCTACCTCCATGGCCTGCCTTTTCATTAC
>CAXTJJ010000363.1:0-6549 GCA_964244155.1 uncultured Spirosoma sp. | reverse complement strand
GTAAAATCAGAGTAAATAGTCTGGTCAACTGATGAGCAGACTATTTTTATATTATTCCCCGCTATATTTATGAAAGTACCAAACTCGACGCATGGTTTAGGCAATGACGACATTTTATCTATCCCATCAGCGGCCCCTACCTATTCAAATAGGCCCGTTTTTGACTCTACAGTCAACGATGTTTCTGACTTAATATGCTTTTCGCATTTACGCTGGAATTTCGTTTATCAACGTCCACAACACCTGCTTAGCCGAGCGGCCAAAAACTATAGAGTTTGGTTTATTGAAGAGCCGATCTGGGGTGATACACTGCACATGAGTAGCAGTCAGCAAACCGACCGGCTGACCGTGCTTGTTCCTCACCTGCCACACGGTATCCAGCCCGATGAGGCCATTCGCCTTCAACGGCAACTTCTCGACGCGTTCATTGCGAAAGAACGTATTCATTCATTTGTGGCCTGGTATTACACTCCCATGGCACTATTGTTCAGCAACCACCTGAAACCCCGCTTAACGGTTTATGACTGCATGGACGAATTGTCGGCTTTCTGGGGCGCGCCCCCGCAGTTACTGGATCAGGAGAAACAATTGATTCAAAAAGCTGGGGTCCTGTTTACGGGTGGCTACAGCCTATACGAAGCGAAGCGAAACCGGCATCCGAACGCGTTTGCTTTTCCAAGCAGTATCGACTTTTCTCATTTTGCCTCAGCGCGTAATACGCAGCCAGACCCAGCCGATCAGCGAATGTTGTCAAATCCAAGGATAGGATTTAGCGGGGTAATCGATGAGCGGTTCGATTATAAACTTTTGGGAGAGCTAGCCAAGCGTCGTCCGGAATGGCAGTTTGTTTTACTCGGCCCTATCGTAAAAATCGACCGGGCGTTACTTCCTCAAGGCCCGAATGTTCATTATCTGGGCATGAAGAATTATAAAGAACTACCGGCTTATTTCAGTAACTGGGATGTCGCTATACTGCCTTTTGCGTTAAACGAGTCGACCCGTTTCATCAGCCCGACCAAAACACCGGAGTATCTGGCGGCCGGGTTACCCGTGGTCTCGACGCCCATCCGCGATGTAATACGTACATATGGTGCCAAAGAATTTGTTCAGATTGCCGATTCAGCGCAGACGTTTGAAACCGCTATCGACCAGGCTCTTGCAACTCGTAATTCGGGCAGTTCAGGTGGATGGTCGGCTATCGACACGTTCCTGAATGAAAATTCATGGGATCATACCTGGAATGAAATGAATCGCCTGATGAAGGCGCAGATGAGTGTGGTGGTGGATCAATAAGTTTATGCGTGAGAAAGTCGGTAAGCGGCTCCGCCTAAGTCGGTAAGTTAGTAAGTGGCTGACGCGAGAAAGCAAAACTCATGCGTCAGCCACTTACTAACTTACCGACTTAGGCGAAGCCGCTTACCGACTTTCATTACTTATTCCCCCTCTTGGAACAACCAGCACGACGTCTTCTTTCTCCACCAGCGCCTGACCTTCGGCCAATCCTTTAGGCTTGCGGACGTATTTTTTTGGGGTTACAATTACAGGACATAAGCTATCGGTCCGGCGTTTGGAGTGCCAGGCCGCCAATTCAGCGGCCCGCTCGATCACACTTTTAGGAAACGTTTTACCTGCCTGGTATTTAATGACCACATGCGAGCCGGTAACATCGCGGGCGTGAAGCCAGAGATCGTCTTTATAGGTATAACGTTGGGTGAGCAAATCATTGTTCTTCGCACTACGACCAATGAGAATGCGAAATCCTTCATGGATTACTTCTTTAAATAGAGGAGCTATTTCTCCCGTACTGGGCAAAACGGTTTCGCTTAACAAATTGTGTTGTTTGATATAGCGACGCAGTTCCTTTAACGTTTGTATTGCCTCCAGATCGGCCTTCTGTTGGTCAATACGAACTAATTCGGCCTCTCGGCCAGCCACCTGGTCGCTTAAATGCTGCTCTTCTATTTTTTCGTTTTTAGCCTTTCGATAAAAATTCTCAGCGTTTTTTTGCGGAGTGAGGTCTGGCTTTAGCTTGATCACAATCGGCTGATCGCGGTAAAAATCATACAGGGTTATCCGCTCTGGCGATTTGACATTAGGCGTAGACGGTATATCGTGCAGATTGGCCATGAGGATATGCCCAATTTCCTCATGACTTGCCCCTTCCTCTCTCTGCACAAGCCGCTGCATAGCTATCTCTATCTGGGCCTCAGCCCGTTTTCTGCGCTTCTCGATCAACCTCAGCAGATTGGCCTTTTCAAGCTCAAAGGTCGATAGGCCATTAAAGGCAACAAAGAACCGGTTAGCCGCTTCAAGAGGATCTATAAATTCCCGTTGTGGCGGATCACCTGCCTGCTGAGCAAAAGGGAGTAAGCTGAGCGTTGGCTTATGGTCAATCCGAATCAGATGATAATGGGGATTTTCCAGTTGCCGCAAGGCATCCTGAATAACGGCCCACTGGTGTTGCCCTTCGCTGCCAATACCCTCCTCGTTGGCCAAATGTTCGTCGATCCACTTGTTCACTACTTTACCAAAGGTTGGAAATAATTTCCGGCGGTCGAAACGAGCGTTCTCGAAGGCTTCATACGATTGATCGATAGGCCGATCAAATGCATCGAACACAAGTTGTTCGTCAGTCAGCAACTGGCGATTAAACAAATCAACAACCTGGTTTCCCCGAAAAGCCAGGAGATTAGGGCGGTTACCAAAAAATTTGAACACCAGCGCGAAATCATCCTCTAATAATATAGCTAGACAGCGTTCATTCAGGAATGACCGTACACCTATGACTGCCCGTTCCTCGCCCGGCTCTCCAACCACTAAGCTAAACAAATCGACACTGTTCGTTCGCGCTCGTTGCACAGTGTCAGGAAACATCAACCCGGAGAAATCAGGCCGGAGAGTCGCTTTAATGTGAAAAGGCTTGTAGTAATTGGTCTTTCCTTTTGCCTGCGCAAAAACCAGTATCACCTCATCACGATCCTGGCTAAAACACGCCATAAAACGTAAGCCAGACGTATATCTAGTGGTATCCTCTTCGGTTAGCGTAGAACTACTCAATAAGTGCAATTCCAGGGCGGGGGCAAGCTGTCGGAGGAAGTAATAATTTGTATGCATAATAATCCAAAAGTACACCTAGTAACACCAAGGGCACTTTTTAATATTTTTTAAGTTCAAAATAAATAATACTTATAAAAACTATAAGTAATTCTACTGAAGGGGCATATACGACAGGCTAACACTTTGATAGACAAGTCCTTAACCTACTTAAGTATATAATTATTCATACAATTAGTACGCTTATAATAATGTCAACATGACATATTTATTACGATTTCACTTTGAAATATAATTTAATGGACATAATATTGTTCTGTTTAACTCATTATAAAACCAACCTAATCTTCATGAAAGCATCGTTCTACAGGTTTCTGCAGACCGCTTTTCTGGGTACAGTCCTATTACTGTGGAGCCTTACCGCTTCTGCCCAGGACCGTCGTTTGACGGGTAAAATTACCGGCGCTGATGGCCCTGTTCCAGGCGCCAACGTTGTTCTAAAAGGTACCCAAACGGGTACTGCAACTGACGCCGAAGGTAACTATACCTTAAATATCCGGGGTGCCAGCCCGGTATTAGTTGTATCGGCTATTGGCTTCAAAACTCAGGAAATTACAGTAGGTAACCGTACTTCGGTTAACGTCTTACTCGAAGACGACGCCACTGCCTTAAGTGAAGTCGTTGTGACAGGGTACTCCACTGAAAACCGCCGGGATGTGACCGGGGCCGTCTCTACGGTAAAACCCGCTCAACTGAAAGTTGTTCCTTCAACCAACGTTGAGCAACAGTTACAGGGCCGTGTAGCTGGTGTAACCGTTATCACCAACGGGCAGCCGGGTACTTCCAGCCAAGTTCGGGTACGGGGTTTTGGTTCCTTTGGTGGTAACCAACCGCTGTACGTTGTGGATGGTGTGCCAACACAGAATATCGCGTTTTTATCACCGGATGACATCGAAAGTACAACCGTTCTGAAAGATGCCGCTTCGGCTTCAATTTATGGTGCGCGTGCTGCTTCAGGTGTGATCGTGTTGACCACCAAGAAAGGTCAGCGCCGGGCACAAAAACTAAGTATCAGTTACGATGGCCTATACGGTGCTACGGACCCAGGCAAAAGCCTCCCCATCCTCAACCCACAGGAGCAGGCTGACTGGACCTGGCAGGCGCGTAAAAATGATATTTATCAGGCAGGTGGTACGGTTGGCCCGGACAGCTTTACCGGTATCGCCAATGGTCAGTATGGATCGGGCCAAACACCTGTTCTTCCCGATTATCTGCTGGTAGGTAGCCGGTCGGGCCTTTCTGCTTCACAGGTGGATTTAACAGCTGAAGCGGCTAAGTACAACATTAACTCGGCAAACGGCGCGATTTACAACGTGATTCCGTCAAACAAAGCTGGTACGGATTGGTACGGTGCTATTACTCGTGTAGCTCCTATGATGCGTCACTCGCTGGGCTTCTCAGGTGGTACTGAATCGAGCCGGTTCTATGTGAGTCTGGCGATGCAAAAGCAGGCGGGTATTGTGATCAATAATGATTTTACTCGCTACTCACTCCGTACGAATACCGAATTTGACATCACGAAAAAACTGCGTTTCGGGGAGAACTTCCAACTTGCCTATATTGCTACCAAAGGTATTTTGGGTGGAGTTGGTAACCAACTTGGCAACAGTACAAACAACAACTCCAGCTCATCTTCGGATGAAAATGAAGTGTTGTCTGCCTTCCGTATGCCGCCAATCATCCCGATCTATAACTCCTTCGGCGGGTATGCAGGTACAGCAGCTCCGGGCTTTAATAACCCACGTAACCCGGTTGCTGACCGTCAGGCCAATGCTAACAACGGTAACTTCAACATCTTCGGATTTGGCAACGCCTATTTAGAATATGATGTCATTCCATCGTTGACCTTGCGCAGCAGCATTGGTGGTACGTACTTCAGTAACTACTTCAATAGCTACGGCCGGGTGCAGTACGAAAACTCGGAGAACAACACCACCTATACCTATAGCGAAGGCTCAGGATATGGCTTAGCCTGGACCTTCACTAACACGGCTAGCTTCAAGCAGAAATTTGGTAAGCACGATATCTTCGCCTTAGGCGGCATTGAAGCCCTGAACACAGGAGCTGGTCGTAATATCAATGGTTCAGGTCAGAACCCCTTCTCGACCGATCCTAACTATGTGACCATCGGAACAACAACACCTGGTGCAACTCGTCAGGTGAACAGTGGCTATGGCTTAGGCAACAAATTCTATTCGTTGTTTGCGCAGGCTCGGTATACGTTCAACGATAAATATATCCTGACCGGCGTAATTCGTCGGGACGGTTCATCGCAATTCGCGGCTACTAACCGCTACGGGGTATTCCCTGCGGTATCGGGTGCCTGGCGTTTATCGTCGGAAGAGTTCATGAAGAACCTTCCCTGGGTGTCTGATTTGAAAGTTCGGGGTGGCTATGGTATCATGGGTAACTCCAACTATCTGAGTGCTACCAACCAATATAATCTCTACGGCGGTGGTGCCGGTCAGGGTTATGACATCGCTGGTTCGAACGGTTCGATTGCTTCCGGCTTCTATCGCAGCCAGATCGGTAACGCAGAGGCTAAATGGGAAAGCAGTATTACGTCGAACATCGGTGTTGATGGAGCCTTTTTCAATAACAAATTGGAAGTGGTACTTGATTTCTGGCAGAAAGAAACCAAAGACCTGCTCTATCCCCTGTCACTACCAGGCGTAGTTGGTGTTCGCTCCAGCGCACCCTATAAAAACGTTGCTAGTATGTCCAACAAAGGACTTGATATTCTGGTAACCAACCGCGGTACTCTTTCAGGCGATCTGACGTATGAAGTAACGGGTATTGCCAGCTTCCTGAATAATAAAATCACGGCGATTGACCCATCGGTTCCGTACTTCACAGCTGGTGGTACACGTTTAAGTACCAACGTGGTTCGTAACCAGCCTGGCTATGCACTGTCGTCGTTTTACGGCTATAATGTAATCGGCTTGTTCAACAGCAAAGAAGAAGTAGCTGCTGCGCCTACGCAGGATGGAGCTGCTCCAGGTCGTTTCCGGTATCAGGACCTCAACGGCGATGGTAAAATCAATGCAGATGATCGTACATTCCTGGGCAATCCAATTCCGAAATTTACGGGTAGCATCACGCTGACACTGAGATACAAAGGATTCGATCTGAACACTAACCTGTACGCATCGCTGGGTAATAAAATCTTTAACAACCAGCGTTGGTTCACCGATTTCTACCCATCATTTACAGGTGCTGCCATAGGTGGTCGTGTGAAAGATTCTTGGTTGCCTACGCATACTAACACAAGCGTCCCTATTTTCGAAAGTGCGTCAAACTTCAGTACCAACACGCAGGCTAACTCCTACTACGTAGAAAATGGTTCGTTTGGTCGGATGCAGTATCTGAACATAGGGTATACCTTCCCAGCGGCTATGTTGAGCAAAGTAAACCTGAGCCGCCTGCGGATTTCAG